>NZ_JBFAJK010000047.1:0-40948 GCF_040655175.1 Micromonospora sp. NPDC050495
AGTCGTGGGGCAGGTACTCCCAGGCGATGCCGGTGCGGTTAACGTAGAGGAGCGCATTGACGATTTCCCGCAGGTCATGCACGGGTTTACGGATGCCCAGCCCACCCTGGGCGGCCCGCCACGCGGTCAACGTTGGTTCGATCAGGGCCCATCGGGCATCGGACAGATCAGTGCGATACGGGCGGCGAGGGGTCGTCATGCGTAGATCATCACGACCCGCGCCTCCCGCTCTCAGCAAGGCGCCAATCAGCGTGTACTACATCCAACCCAACCAAGACGCCCTCTAAGAACGTCCGGACATGCCGCGAGGGGTCGTGACCGAAGATGTCTTCGACACCTCGGCGTCCGGACGTGCCGAAGTGCGGAGGTTCGCGCTCCCGCGCAAGGAGCGGAGGCACATTGATCAGCCGGAACGGGAGAACTGGGTGATCTGGGCGACAGCAGTGAAGCCCAGCCGCCGGTAGAGGGGGATGCCTGGCCCGCTGGCGTCGAGGCTAGCCCGTGTCGCTCCCGACTTCACCGCGGAGCGCAGCGCGGCCGCTGTCACCGACAGCCCCACGCCGCGGCGGCGCCAGCCGGGATCGGTGTTGACGAAGAACACGTACGCGTCCGAAAAGAAGGTCCGCGATCCGCTCGTGCCGCGCACCACGCCGTCGTCGTCGACCGCCGCGAAGAGCCGGGGCCCCTCCGGCAGCGACCTCAGGTACGTGACGAGTGCTGCGGTCGACACCTCACCCGCTGGCATCGCCCGTCCGGCGGCCGCAACTGCATCCGTCAACGACACCCCGTCCGGTGGGTCCTCACGGACGCGGCATACCGGGCGCAGAGTCAGGCCATTAGGCAGCAAGGGCTCCGGCACGGTACGAATGTCGCGGCACACCATCGCCGTGACCGCCTTCGACGTCCACGTCCGGTCCCGGCGGATAAGCTCGGCGCACCGCCCGGCCGCCTCGTGGACCCTGACCGTGCCGGCCGAGGCGAGCGGCAGCACGGCCGAGAGCACGTCGAAGGCTCGGTCATCCAGGACCAAGAGCTGAGTGGGTGATTCCCCGTCGACCGGAACCAGTCCTTGGATGCCGAACCCGTCCACACGCCGTGTTCCGGGGCCCTCAGCGGCGGCACACCGCGCATCGAACGCTGCGGCGTAGGCCTCAGGCGCTTGGTCCGGCACTCGACGCAGCCTAGCACCCGGCCGACACGATGTTCGTAGGTGTCACGACGAGCGCTCGCGGTTCACGCGGGAAGGCAACACGCCGACCCCTAGTCGGCCCTCGCAGCCGCTGGCGGCCATGTGAGGGTCTCGTCTCCCCGTCCGCGAACGTGCGTGTTTCCGCCGCGACGGCGCACAGCCCGTTTACCTGATTCGCCGCAAGCGGCGCGCCGTCCTTGCTGCTCCGTGCCGTGGTCAGGGAAAATTGGAAGCCGGCAGTGATCTTCGCTGGTCATACTGGTGCCATGAAGCTCGCTGAGGCTCTTGCGCTGCGCGCGGATGCGGCGCGTCGCGCCGAACAACTCCGCGCCCGCATCGTCGCTAGTGCTCGATACCAGGAGGGTGAGACGCCTGCTGAGGACGCCGGGGCGCTTCTGGTGGAAGCGGGCGAGGTGCTCGGGGATCTGGAGTCGCTGATCCGGCGGATCAACCGCACGAACGCCGCCACGCATGTTGAGGGTGGCACACTCACCGACGCGCTGGCACGCCGCGACGTGCTGCGCTTGCGCCACAGCGTGGTCACGTCTGCCGCGGACGCCGCGGCCGGGGAGGGCCAGCGCGGCCATCGGCAGTTGCGGTCGGAGCTGAAGATGATCCCGGCGCTGCGCGTGGCGCAGCTGCGTAGCCAGGCCGACGACCTCGCCCGGCAACTTCGCGAGGTCGACACCGTGATCCAGCGGACGAACTGGGAGGTCGACCTGCTGGACTGAGGAGTTGCGGAGCAGGTAGCCGACGTGGAGGCGTGCACGAACCCGCGAGCCGGCGGGTAATCCGGTTCACTCCTGGCGCGCCGAGGGCAGGCGCAGGGGTTCGACTCCCTAGTACACAACGCAGGCCCAGCACAGCACACAGGTGACGGCGCACAGGGCACGGCACACTACCGGGTGCAGATCCACGACGGTGAGGGTGGGACAGGGGCCTTCCGCAACCCATACAGATGCAGCTCGTTGCCAGGAGCTCCATCGGTGGGATCGGTCTCAAGTGTTGGTGCCCGGCCGCCGAGCGACCGAGGGGTGGGCGGGACGTGGCTGCCTCGCGGACCGGTCCCGCTTCAGGCTATGCGGCGATCGGGCGGCCAGTCCCCATGCCGTGGCGAACATCGCCGCTGTTCCCTTGTTCAGGCAGAACTGTGTTCCCAGGCGCACCTCGTAGAGACCTGCGAAGTCCGGCGCTTGAGCGGGACGGACAACGGGGTACTCGCGGCTCTGGTACCGGACCATGCTGACCCGTACCGGCCACCTGTGCTCAGCCAGCCGGCGAACCACCTCAGCGCCGCCCTTCGATCATTGGCCGCAGTACCTTTCCCCGCCCGGGACCATCGCCGCTTCCACAATCCGGGGCAACCATGTTCGCCGCCGGCAAGGGCGCGGGTGGTCCGTGGCGGACTTGAGTACCGTGGGCGGGCACCTGCCAGGAGGCTGGTCATCGTCTCTGGGCGGGAGTGGTCGGCGCTGGCGACTACGCCCACGAGGAGATCCTGCAGGCGCTGGTGGCGCGTCAGGCGACTCGGTGTATCAAGTCACACGGGCAGCATGATCACCCACAGCAGCAACCACTCAGGACAGAGGCCACCACCGTTTCTGAGCCAGAGCCGTTCGTTTGACAGATCCGGTCGCGCGGCTCGCTCACACTCCAGCCAATGACATGGCCGACGTTGCCGATCGAGTGTTCGCAGGAGAGGGCTCGCGAGGTGGACTTCCTACTCAGGCTTGAGCGCGGCGAGCAGGGTCTTTTCGAGGATCTTGCCGGCAGTGTCCGTGGTCAGGCGTCCGGCGGCGGCCTCGTCGGCGGCCGCGTGCAGCAGTGTGTAGACGGTGGTGACCAGCCACTCGACCGGTAGGTCGGTGCGAAAGGCTCCCTCCGCCTGGCCGCGGGCGATGATCCGTTCGACATAGGCCATCGGCTGATCGTGGCGGCGGCGTACTTCGCCGGTAGGCAGCGCGCGCTGCGCGGCGGCGTGCAGGCTGCCGAACCGGCTGAGCAGCGGCCAGCAGGACCCGATCATTCGGGCGAACGCCTCGGCGGCTGGCCCTTCATCAGGTGAAACGGCCTCGATGATGTCGGTGCTCTCGGCGATCGTCTGGGCGAGCACGGTCCTGAGCAGGTCTTCTCGGGACGGGAAGTGCGCGTACAAGGTGACCCGGCCCAGGCCGGCGGCCTTGGCGATGTCGGTCATGCTGGCGTCCGGGTCGCGGGCGAGGCACTCTGCGGCGGCGCTGATGATGGCGGCGATGTTGCGTTCGGCGTCGGCCCTCTTGCGCGTCCCCGCCTTCCGCGCCTCGTGCTCTGCGGTGTGCGCCATGTCCCCAGAATAGACGTAGTCGAACAGCACTGTTTGACTTCCCGCTTTGCGCGAGTAAGTTCAAGCCGAACAAGCCTGTACGACTTCTGCTGGCGGGGCGCCGGCATCACCACCCATCCCGCCCACCGCCGGAACGGAGTGCCCCATGGCCCACCACTCACATGCGCTGCACAACCCGCCGAAGCCCGCGACCCAGGCGCATCCGCGCCGCTGGGCGGCGCTCGCGCTGATCAGCGTTGCCCAGTTCATGTTGATTCTCGACGTGACCGTGGTCAACGTCGCTCTGCCTGAGATCGGCACCGATCTGCGGCTCGACCGCACCGCGCTCACCTGGGCGGTCACCGCCTACACCCTGTTCTTCGGCGGGCTGATGCTGCTCGGCGGCCGGCTCGCCGACCTTTTCGGAGCCCGCCGGATGATGCTGATCGGGCTGGCGGTCTTCACCCTCGCCTCGCTGGGCACTGGACTCGCCCAGAACGAGGTGCTGCTCATCGGCGGACGCATCACACAGGGCATCGGGGCGGCCCTGCTGTCGCCCGCGGCGCTGTCGACCGTCACCACGACCTTCCACGGCACCGAGCGCAACAAGGCGCTCGGTGTGTGGGCCGGGCTCGGCGGCATCGGCTTCGCGGCCGGAGTGCTGTTCGGCGGGATCCTCACCGCCGGTCCTGGCTGGCGATGGGCGTTCTTCGTCAACGTGCCAGTCGGCGTCGCCGTGCTGGCAGCCCTCCCGGCGACCGTCCCCGCGGTCCTCCGACCGCACCGCGACCAGCGGCGTATCGACATTCTCGGAGCGCTGGCCGTCACCGCCGCCACCGGCTCGCTCATCTACGCGCTCGTCACCGTCGGGGACGAGGGCTGGGGCACCGCCGCGACCCTGGTGCCGCTGGCCGCCGCCGCCCTGCTGTACGGGGTGTTCGCGGGCATCGAACGGACGGCGCGTTCCCCGCTGATGCAGGTGGGCATGCTGGCCCGCCGCCCCGTGGCCGCGGGCGCGTTCCTGATGCTCGTCGGCTCCGTCCTGCTGATCTCGCTGTTCTTCCTCGGCTCGCTCTACCTGCAGCACCTGCGCCACCTCGGCGCACTGGAGACCGGGCTGTTGTTCCTGCCCGCCGCGCTGGCCACCGGGGCCGGGGCGCACTTGGCCGGCCGCCTCGTCGGCAGCATCGGTACCCGGCCGGCCGCCGCCATCGGCCTCGCGCTCGTCGCGGCCGGCACCGGACTGCTGACGCGGATCTCAGCGGACGGCAGCGTCTACACCGAGTTACTGCCCGGGATCGTCATCGCGGCGCTCGGCGTCGGCCCGGTCTTCGTCACCGCCACCACCTCCGCGCTGGCCCACGTCGACCATGGCGAGGAAGGGCTCGCCTCCGGCGTGATCAACACCTTCCACGAGCTCGGCAGCGCCATCGGCGTCGCGACGGCCTCGTCCCTCGCCGCAGCCGGGCTCACCAGCGTGCCCTCCATCGACGGGTTCACCGACGCCTACACCGCCACGGCCATCGCCGCCGCCGCGGCAGCCGTCCTCGTGCTGGCACTGGTCCCCCCAGGCAAGCCGACGATCACCGGACTCCCGCACGCCCACTGAAGCCATCCCCGCCGACCTTCACCCGGTGCCACCGACGACGGAAGAAATACGTATGGAACTCGACACCGACACCACAGTCGTCCTGCTGGCGGCTGGGCTGATCTTCCTCTGGGCGTTGGTGCTGGGCGTGTGGAAGTACCGGCAGATGGCCCGATCCACCGACCACAGGGCCCACCCGTACGTCGACATCGCGCATCGCGCCGCGCTGCTCTACTCGTTCGCGACCCTGCTGGTTGCCACGTTCGTCCAGCTCAGCGGCTGGAACGCAATGGCGAACTCGCTGTCCGCCGGCGCGATCGTGCTCTTCTTCACGGCCGCCATCGGCACGTACGTCTATCACGGCTGGCGTCGGGACACCGACAACCAGTTTCGTAACCAGGTCCCTGGAACTACTGCGTTCATGATCGCGCTCATCGTTGCCGAGATCGGCGGTTTCACCGTCCTGCTTCTCGGCTTCGTGCAGGCGCAACTCCTCTGAGCCGCCACCAGAACCGCCCCGTCCGCAGTCATGCCGGCGGCGTCACCATGTCGCCGCCGATCGGTTCCCTCGGACTTGTGCTCCAAGTGCTGCTCGGTCGGCGAAACGACTGGCCGCCGCATCGGCTGCGGGGTTTCCGGTCAGTCCGTGCCTGTCGCGCCGGCAGTACGCTGATAGAACGGACGCTAGGCTGCGACGGAGCAACCCGGTTCGGCGGTTCCTGACCGGTCACTCTCAGCGGAAGCCGCGTCGCCGAACGGGTTGTTGGAGAGTTCGCGCCAAGCGCGGCTCCCCACCCACCGCCGGCAGCGATAGGCGCTCATCGCCAGCGTACGGCCTCATCCACACTGAGCACTTGTCATCGTGGTTCAGCCGCCGTGGCTGTTGCCCACAAAACCTTCGTCTGGCTACTGCCCGAAGGTGTAGCGCAGGTTCGCGTTGATCAGTTCATTGAGCCGCTTCCGAAGGTGTCCCAGCAGCGACGGGTCGGGTAGGGGTTCGGCGACCAGCAGCGTCCAGCGCAGCTGGGTGCCTTCTCCGCCGTCGGACTGCAGGTCGAAGCGCACCTGGGCATCCGGCCGCTTGGGCCACAGGGATGACCAGATGACCAGGTGTGGGTGCTCGGCGTGCAGGACCTGTGGCGATTGTTCGTCATCCAGCAGCTGCAGCCACGGACCCGCCGGGTCGCGGTTGGGCTCGGTGAGTGCCTCGAAGACGATGGCCGGTGGGGGCGGTTGGGTGCGCGTCCGGCTGCCGGCTTCGAGCATGCCCTCAGACTAGAGCCCGCGGGGCTGATCCGACCCGTCGTCTTGCCGCCGGCCAGGCCGGGTACTGGCCGGTCCGGCCAATCGAGAGCAAGAGCTGGCATTCTCGGTGTCCATGGAGACGGTCGCTCGCCGCAATACCGACGACGCCTTGACGCCGCAGCAGGAGTCGGAGCTCGCACAGCCCTCGGCGAGGGGGCCGAGCGCGAGGGCGGGCAGGAAGGTCAGCGCGACCAGGATCACCGTGACGCCGACGACCATCGCGACGAAGAGCGGCTTGTGGGTCGGCAAGGTGCCCTCGGAGGCGGGCGTCGGCTGCTGGCGGGCCAGCGATCCGGCCAGGGCGAGCACGAAGATGATCGGCAGGAACCGGCCGAGCAGCATGCGTCTCCTTGCCCTCGAGTGCGGCGCTGACCGCCTGCGGGACGGTGCCGCCGTGCGCCAGCTCGAACCCGTTGGTCACGGCGATGCTGCCCAGCGCCAGGATCGCCATGACCGCGACGATCGCGTAGCCCTGCCGGTTCTGGCCGACCATCCGGCCGAACACCCGGGGCATGCTGAACGGGATCACCAGCAGTAGGAAGATCTCCAGCCAGTTCGTCCAGCCCGTCGGGTTCTCGAACGGGTGGGCGCTGTTGACGTTGTAGAACCCGCCGCCGTTGGTGCCGAGATCCTTGATCGCCTCCTGGCTGGCCACCGGCCCGCCGGTGCGGTGCTGGGTGGCACCGGTCAAGGTGGTCGCGTCCGTGCCGGCGGACAGGTTCTGCACCGCGCCGCCGATCATCAACACAATCGTGGCGAGCACACAGATGGGCAGCAGGACCGCAGCGTGATCTGGATCAGGTCAACCCAGAAGTTGCCCAACTCACCGGTCCGGCTGCGGGCGAACCCACGGACCAGGGCGACCGCCACCGCGATACCGACCGCCGCAGAAACGAAGTTCTGCACCGCCAAGCCGGCCATCTGCACCAGGTGGCCCATAGTCGATTCACCCGAGTACCACTGCCAGTTCGTGTTGGTCACGAACGAGACCGCGGTGTTCCACGCGCCATGGGTCATCACCGGAGGCAGGCCCAGGGAAAGCCACAGGTGGTTCTGCAGCCGCAGGAACGCGTAGAGGAACAGGACCGACACGGCCGAGAAGGCCAGCAGGCTGCGGGCGTACACGCCCCAGGTCTGCTCAGCGGCCCGGTTCACCCCGACCACGCGGTAGATCCCCCGCTCGACACGGGTGTGCCGGGTGCCGGCGACCACCCGGTACAGGTAGTCACCGAACGGCCTGTAGACGGCGGCCAGCGCCGCCACCAGCGAAAGGATGAAGACGATGCCCGCCGTGGTCGTGCTCATCAGAACCGCTCCGGGAACAGCAGGGCGACGACCAGGAACACGCCCAGGCCGATCGCCAGCACCAGACCGACAGCGTTCACCGCGCTCACAGCTTCTCCACACTCCTCACCACGAAGGCGAGCACCGCGAACAGCCCCACCGTCAACAGCACGAACACCACGTCAGACACCGCTGACTCCTCAGTACGGAAAGTTGTTCCGCAGCCGCTTCGGCCGCGCCGGGCAATCAAAGCGCCCCCGCACCACCACAGGACAGGGTCATTGACGCGACCATGACGGGGATCCGCCGATTCTTGACGCCGTTTTCACGCCGTCCGCTGAGCGGGAAGGCGGTCACAGCGCGCGGTGCGGTCAGGGGCGCTTACCCCAGGAGGCAGGATCGGTGGGAGATCCGCCAACATTGCCGCCGAGCGGCGGGGTCGGGCGGCAACAGGGCGTTCGTTCGGGAGATCCGAGTGACGCCGTGGCTCGGATACCTGCGCTCGACGGCGACCAAGCGAGCGCGGTAAAGAGCCCCGGCAGCTTCGCCGGTGGCGGGTGCGACACGTGACGTGCTCAGCCCCCGCAATGGCAATGCACTCGACTCAGGTGCCGCGGCGCACCGTTGCGGAGCAGTCGGTCAGCCGCCACGCTGGGCTCGCCAGCGGTCGATCAGGGCGGGAAGTTCGCGGAACATGTACGTGTAGAAGTCCCGCATCTCGGCGAGCCGGCCCGCCGCGTGCGTGTTCTCGCCGGCGGCTTCGATGCCGTCTTCGGCTGCCTGGAACATCGCTTGAATGATGCCGTTCTGCGCCGACATCAGCGTCGCCCAGGCGTCGTCGCGTAGCCGGTAGTGCTCGCGGCGGCTGGCCGGCACCGGGACCCGCTCGATAAGCCCGACGGTGGACAGCATCTTGATCGCCCCGGACACCGCTCCCGAACTGATGCCGAGTTGCTCGGAGAGTTCGGGCGCGGTGACGCTGTCGGCCTCGGCGAACAGGAACGCCGCCATCACCCGCGCCGTCGCCTTTTGCAGGCCGCCCTGCGCCAGGACCAGCGCCATCCGCTCAGCCGCCTCCGCCACGTCCGTCAACACCGCCTCCTCACCTCACGCTCGACACTATCCTAACACCTCAGAGTCTTCAAAAAACTCTGAACGCTCTGATAGATTGTCGGCATGGAGACGGCGATCGAGCTCACCGAGCTCACCAAGACCTACGGCACCCGGCGCGGCCTGACAGGCCTCTCCCTGATCGTCAACCACGGCGAGGTGTTCGGCTACCTCGGCCCGAACGGGGCCGGCAAGTCCACCACGATCCGACTGCTGCTGGACCTGATCCGCCCGACCGCCGGCAGCGCCCGGGTATTGGGCCTGGATCCCCGGGAGGACGCGGTCCAGTTGCACCGGCGCATCGGCTACCTGGCGGGCGACTTCGTCGCGGACACCCGTCAGCGGGCCGGCGAGGTCCTGGCCTTCCTCGCCGCCCTACGCGGCGGTGTGTCCGCCACGCGAATCGTCGAGCTGGCCGACCGCCTCGACCTGGACCTGACCATGCAGGTGAAGCGCCTGTCCAAGGGAAACCGGCAGAAGGTCGGACTGATCCAGGCCTTCATGCACAACCCAGAACTGCTGATCCTGGACGAGCCGACCTCCGGCCTGGACCCGCTCGTGCAACAGACCTTCCTCGACTTGGTGACCGAGGCCCGCAACGCGGGCCGGACGGTGTTCATGTCCAGCCACATCATGAGCGAGGTCGAAGCAGTCGCCGACCGGGTAGCCATCATCAGAGACGGCCAGCTCGTGGCGCTCGACACCGTCGCGCAACTGCGTAACCGATCCCTGCTCCAGGTTGCCATCACCTTTGCCGCACCGGTACCCGCCGAGCAGTTCGCCGGCCTGCCCGGCGTCACCGACCTGGTCATCGACGGCACCACGCTCACCTGCCGCATCGACGGCAGCCCCGACGCCCTCGTCAAGGCCGCCGCCCGGCACACCATCACCGGCCTCCACGCCGACACCCAGGACCTGGAAGAAGTCTTCCACACCTACTACGCCGGTCAGCCCGCCTGACCCTCGCGACCACAATCCCCACAGCCCACACCGGGCCACAGATGAACGGCAGAGACATGACCACACCCACCATCACCGCCACGACCACGACCCAGACGACAGACGAAGTCCCAGGCACGACCCGGCTCAGCCGGGCAGCGAGCGGCACCGTGTTCACCAAGACCCTGTGGGACAACCGCCGCATCTTCACCGTCTGGGCCCTCGCCGCCGGCCTGCTGACCATGATGTACGCCAGCTTCTACCCCCAGATCTCCGCCGACTCCATCGCCAACGTCCCCGAAGCGATGCGCGGATTCGGCTTCGACGACACCTCCACCGCAGCCGGCTACCTCAACGGGGCGGTGTTCGGACTGCTCACCCCGCTGCTGGCCACCTTCTACGGCGCTGCCACCGGCGCCCGCATGATCTCCGCCGACGAGGAATCCGGCTACCTCGACCTGATCCTCGCGCACCCGATCAGCCGCACCCGGCTCCTGCTGCACCGCTTCGCCGCCCTGGCCACCGGCGCGCTGCTCATCGCCGCCACCGTGCTCGCCGCCATGCTCGCCATCCGCAGCACGGCCGAACTGGACACCATCAGCATCGCCAAGCTCGCCGCGCAGGCACTCCACCTCGCACTGCTGGCCCTGCTGTTCGGGGCCCTCTCCACGGGCATCGGCGCCGCCACCGGCCGCCCCCGCGCGACCGTGTTCGGCGCCACCGCCGGACTCGGCGTGCTCACGTACGCGCTCCACGGATTCGCCCCGCAACTCGGCGCGGCCTGGCTGCGCTACCTCACCCCGTTCCACTACTACATCGGCGGCGAGCCCCTCATCAACGGCCTCAACCTCGGCCACGCCGCCGCACTGGCCGCGGTCGCCATCGGGCTCATCGCCAGCGGCGCATGGCGACTTCACAGCCGCGACCTCGGCCGCTGAACCACAACGCCACCCGTGACCGTGCTCGTGTGGCCGCCGTACCAACCCGGTGTCGCCACCCGGGCCGGTCGTGGTGGCGCGCGACGCGGGCGTGTCGACCGCTGCGCAGCCGGGCACCGCTCCCCCGCCTTCTCCCTGGCCAGGCCTCGCCGTTGAGGCTCCCGGTGCCGGGACGTTCGTCGCAGCCGACAGCCGGCAACCCCGGTGAAATTCCCCGCCGTAGCGGGCTAGGGTGATCAACGGTGTGCCGGGAAGTCTGGTCGGCGTGTGATCAGTCGCGCCCACCGAACCGGCAGGAGTCGTCGTGCGAGCCCGAGACCTGGCCGTGCCCTTCCCGACCATCACCGTGGCCTCGTCGGTCCTGGAGGCGGCCCGTCTGCTGGCCGGGCACAACCTGCCCGGGCTGATCGTCGTCGACGAGGGGGGTCGACCGGTGACCGTGCTGCCTGGCACCCAGGTGCTGCGACTGGTGATTCCCGGGTACTGCCGGGAGGATCCGACCCTGGCGAGGATGATCGACGAGCCGTCGGCGGACGTGTTCCTGCGGGGAGCCGAGGGGCGTACGGTCGCCGACCTGCTGCCGACCGAGCAGCCGGAGCCGCCGGTGGTGGAGCCGCAGGCGACCGTGTTGGAGGTGGCTGCGGTGATGGCGCAGAAGCGCAGCCCTCTGGTGGCGGTGGCCGCGCCCCGGGAGCCGATGATCGGCGGTATCACCCTCGACGCCCTGCTCGACCGGATGCTCGCCCAGTGACCGCCGTCGCGTGGGCGGCGGTGGCCGTCTTCACCGTCGCGTACGTGCTGATCGCCACCGAGAAGATCCACCGGGTCGCCGCGGCGCTGGGCGGGGCGGCGGTGATGTTCCTGATCGGCGCCACCGACACGGCACACGCGTTCTTCTCCGAACAGGCCGGCATCGACTGGAACGTCATCTTCCTGCTCGTCGGGATGATGCTCATCGTCGCCGTGCTCAAACGCACCGGTGGTTTCGAGTACGTGGCGGTGTGGGCGTCGAAACGGGCCCGTGGACGGCCGTTCCGGGTGATGGTGATCCTGGTGGTGATCACGGCGGTGGCGTCGGCGGCGCTGGACAACGTCACCACGGTCCTGCTCATCGCGCCGGTGACCTTCCTGGTCTGCGAACGCCTCGGCGTACCGGCGGTGCCGTTCCTCATCGCCGAAGCCCTCGCCTCGAACATCGGTGGCACATCGACGCTGGTCGGTGACCCGCCGAACATCATCATCGGCAGCCGGGGCGGGCTGTCGTACAACGACTTCCTGATCCACCTCGCGCCGTTGGTGGTGCTGCTGCTGGTGGTCTTCCTCGGCCTGTGCCGGGTGCTGTTCCGGGACGCGTTCCGCTACGACCCGCAGCGGGCGGCGCAGATCGCCGCCCTGCACGAGGGCGACGCCATCCGCGACCGCCGGCTGCTCGTGCTCGGGCTGGCCGTGCTCGCCGCGGTGACCGCCGCGTTCGTCCTGCACACCACCCTGCACCTCGAACCCGCGGTCGTGGCCCTGCTCGGCGGCCTGCTGCTGCTCGCCCTGTCCCGGCTCGACGCCGGGGAGATCAGCCGGGACGTGGAGTGGCCCACCCTGGTCTTCTTCGCCGGCCTGTTCATCATGGTGGGCGCCCTGGTGAACACCGGCGTGGTCGAGCAGATCTCCCGGGCCGCCATCGACGCCACCGAGGGCCGGCTGCTGCCGGCGACGATGGTGCTGCTGTGGGGCTCCGCGGCGCTCTCCGGGATCGTGGACAACATCCCGTACGTGGCCACGATGAGCCCGGTCGTCGCGGACCTGGTGCACGCGCAGGGCGGCGGCGGGCAGTCACGGGTGCTCTGGTGGGCCCTGGCGCTCGGCGCCGACCTGGGCGGCAACGCCACCGCGGTCGGCGCCTCGGCCAACGTCGTCGTGCTGGGCCTGGCCGAACGGGCCGGCCAGCGGATCACGTTCTGGCAGTTCACCCGGTATGGCCTGGTGGTCACCCTGGTCACGGTCGGGCTCGCCGTGCCGTACCTCTGGCTGCGCTACTTCGCCCTCGCCTGATCGTCCGCCGCGCCACCGTCGGCGGCGGATCCTCCCGCTGTGGTGCGGCGGTCAGCGCGTGGCCGGGGCAGCGCCGCCTTGCGGCGTGCCCGGCGCAGCACGCCGTGCCAGTTCGGGGTCTCCGCGGTCTCGTCGAACGCCCGCGCGACTACCACGTCGGTCGAGGAGTGCGCCAGGATCGAGATGACGATCGTCAACGCGACCAGGTGGAACACCTCGTCGGCGGCCCCGATGCCGGCCTCCAGCACCAGCAGCCCGTAGACGACCGAGGCGAAGCCCTTCGGCCCGAACCACATCGCTGCGGCCTGCTCGCGCAGGCTCAGCCCGGAGCGCAGGAACGAGATCCACAGCGCGCCCGGCCGGGCTACCACGATGGCCAGCACCGCGAACACCCACCCGGTCCAGGAGATGTCGGTCAGGAACTCCACCGAGATCAGCGCCCCGAACACCAGCAGAGCGGCCAGCTTCAGCAACTCGGCGACGTTCTCCCCCGAAGTGCTCGAACGCGGCCCGCTCCCGCGGCCCGAAGGTGGCCACCGTGATGCCGGCGGCGAACGCGGCCAGGAACAGGTTGCCGTGGGTGGCCTTGCCCAGCGCCAGCACCAGCAGCCCGATGGCCACCCCGTTCAACGGCGCGTACGCCGCCGACGCGGCGAAGAACCGGGTCCGCTCCAGCGCGATCGCGGCCAACGGGACGAGGACGCCGATCGCCAGCCCGACGGCCAGTTCGGTGGCCAACTCCCCCAGGTGCACGTCGTCCGAGCCGGCCGCGACCGCCAGCAGCACCACCACGAACGGCAGCGCCAGGCCGTCGTTGACCCCGGATTCGGCGTTGAGGAGGTGCCGGAGCCGGGCGGGCACCTTGTCGTTGCCGACCAGCGCGGCCGCGAACACCGGATCGGTGGGCGCGAGGATCGCCCCGATCAGCAGCGCCTCCGCCCAGCCCAGCCCGGCCACGTAGTGCGCCAGCACCGCGGTGACCAGCAGCGTCAGCGGCAGCCCCCAGCCCAACGCCCGGCCGGGCAGCCGCCAGGCGCTGCGCAGGTCCGCCCAGCCGACCCGCATCCCGTCGCTGAACAGCACCGCGAACAGGGCCAGCTCCGCCAGCTGCGCCACGATCGGCGATTCCGCCTCCAGGTGCAGCACCCCGGTCGTGCCCTCGCCCAGGACGAAACCGGCCACCAGGAACAGCGCCGCCGTGGACAGAATCGTCCGGTTCGCCAGCGCCGACACCAGCACGGACGGGCCGCTCGCCCTGACCCACCCCTACCGCGACGACCGCTGGGCTCCCCTGCTCGCGCTCGCCCTCACCGCAGCCGCGCTGGCCTACCTCGCGCTGACCCTGGCCGGGCGGCGGGACATCGGGGCCGGGCTGCTCCGCCCGCCGGCCGGCCGGGCGCCCCGCAGCTGGCTGCTCGGCTCGGTCGGCGCCTTCGCGGTCCGGCGGATGCTGCGGCCGCTCGCCGGCTGGTCGGCGGGCATCGGTGCGTACTTCCTGCTGATCGGCCTGCTCGTCGACTCGCTCACCGGCAACCCTCGCTTCGCCGACCTCGCCGCCCAGGCCGGTTTCGCCGGTCTCGGCACCGTCGAGGGTTACGCCGCCACCCTGTTCGCCCTGCTCGCCATCCCGATCGGCGCCTTCGCCACCGCCCGCCTGACCGCATTCGCCGCCGCGGAGACCGCCGGACGGCTGACCCTGCTGCACGCCGGACCGGTCACCCGCACCCGGCTGCTGACCGCCGAGGTGACCACCACCGTCGCCGGCACCGCGGCGCTCGCTGCCGTGGCCGCCGTCACGACGTGGGTCGGCGCGACGGTTGTCGGCGCCGACCTGTCGCTTGCCGCCGCGCTCGCCGGCACCGCCAACGTGCTGCCGGTCGCGCTGCTCGGCGCCGCGGCCGCCACCCTCGCGCTCGGCCTGGCCCCGCGCACGGTGACCACGATCGGCATGCTGCCCACCGCCGGCGGGTTCCTGCTCGAGGTGACCGCCGACAGCGTCCACGCACCCGCCTGGATCGGTTCGCTGTCGCCGTACGCGCACCTCGCCGCCGTACCGGCCACGGCGCCGGACTGGGCGGCAGTCGGCGTCCTGGTCGGCGGCGCCGTCGCGTTGATCGCAGCCGGCAACTGGGCCTACGCCCAGCGCGACATGCGGCTCTGAGGGACTGCACGACGAAGGTGTGCCTCCTGATCAGAGAGCAGCATGTGACGCCTGAAGCCCAGCTCACAGGCAGAGTGATCCCTACCGACCGATCGCAGGTGGTGAGGTGCCTACAAGTGTGGCAGGCACAAACGCCACGGCGTAAGGCGCGGGACCTTGACGACCCGGCACGGCTGAGCTGGGCGGTGCCCGACGCGGTCACCCAGCGGACGTCGCTGTCCCCCAGCTCGTGGCGCGAGCCGTTGAGGGGTGCGCCCGACGTGATGATCACCACCTCAGCTCAACTCTCCCCTAACGGAAGGGTAGGGTCCCTGGGTGTCGTCAAGAGGTTGCGGGCCAGCCCTTGGCAACCGCACCACGTCCTGGACATGAAGCAAGGACGGGCCCGATGCATCCGTCGCTGATCCTCCCTCGGCTGCCTGCCCTGATGGGAGGACGGCTGCTGCGCGCCCACGCCGGGTGGGCCTGAGTGGAAATGGCTGTATGTCTTCTGTGCTGTCCGCGCTGCCTCGGCCGCGTCTGTCCCGTCCGTCCTGGCTGTCGCCGAAGGTGTTCCGTACCGAGGTCCTCGCCGGACTGGTCGTCGCTCTCGCGTTGATCCCGGAGGCGATCTCCTTCTCGATCCTGGCTGGGGTCGACCCCCGGGTGGGCCTGTTCGCCTCGTTCACCATGGCGGTCACGATCGCGATCTGCGGGGGTCGTCCGGCGATGATCTCCGCCGCGACCGGCGCGATCGCCCTCGTCGTCGCACCGCTGGCGAAGGCGCATGGGCTGGATTATCTGATCGCAGCGGTGATCCTCGGCGGGGCGATCCAGGTCTTGCTCGCGGTGCTCGGGGTGGCGAAGCTGATGCGGTTCATCCCGCGCAGCGTCATGGTCGGCTTCGTCAACGCCCTCGCGATCCTGATCTTCGCCGCCCAGGTCCCGCACCTGCTCGGCGTGCCGTGGCTGGTCTACCCACTCGTCGCCGTCGCCCTGGCGATCATGGTCGGACTCCCCCGCCTCACCCGCGCCGTCCCGGCCCCGCTGGTCGCCATCGTGGTCCTGACCGTGATCACGGTCGCCGCCCACGTCGCGGTGCCGACTGTCGGTGACGAAGGCGCCCTGCCGGACAGCCTGCCCACCCTCGGCCTGCCGCAGATCCCCTGGACCCTGGACACCCTCACCCTGATCGCCCCCTACGCCCTCGGGATCGCGCTGGTCGGGCTGATGGAGTCGCTGATGACCGCCAAGCTCGTCGACGACATCACCGACACCCACTCCAACAAGACCCGCGAGTCGTGGGGCCAGGGCGTGGCCAACATCGTTACCGGGTTCTTCGGTGGCATGGGTGGCTGCGCGATGATCGGCCAGACGATGATCAACGTGAAGGCCTCCGGCGCCCGCACCCGCCTGTCGACCTTCCTGGCCGGCGTGTTCCTGCTGATCCTCGTCGTGGCGCTCGGTGACGTGGTCGCGGTGATCCCGATGGCCGCCCTCGTCGCCGTGATGATCATCGTGTCGGTGGCGACGTTCGACTGGCACTCCATCGCCCCCGCCACGCTCAAGCGCATGCCGTGGGGCGAGACGATCGTCATGCTCGCCACCGTCGGCGCGGTGCTCGCCACCCACAACCTGGCCATCGGCGTGGTCGTCGGCGTGCTCACCGCCATGGTGACCTTCGCCCGCCGGGTGGCCCACCTGGTCGAGGTCACCAGCGTCCTCGACCCCGACGGCGGCACCCGAATCTACTCCGTGCACGGCGAGCTCTTCTTCGCCTCCAGCAACGACCTGGTCTACCAGTTCGACTACACCGGCGACCCGGACAACGTGATCATCGACATGACCCACGCCCACATCTGGGACGCCTCCTCCGTCGCCGCCCTCGACGCCATCACCAACAAGTACGCCACCCGCGGCAAGACCGTCGAGATCATCGAGCTGAACAAGCCCAGCGCCGCCATCCACGGCACCCTCGCCGGCAACCTCACGGTCGGCCACTGATGGCGCCCAGCAGCCGTACGGCCGGGCCGGAGCACACCTCCGGCCCGGCGGCCACGGGCACGGGCACAGGCACCGACAGCGGCAGGCTGATGCAGATCGGCGAGGCCGCCGAGCGGGTCGGGCTGAGCATCCGCACCATCCGCCACTACGAGGACGCCGGCCTGATCGTGCCCTCCGCCCGAAGCGAGGGCGGATTCCGGCTCTACACCGAGCCCGACCTCGACCGGCTCGCCGTGGTCAAACGGATGAAACCCCTCGGCTTCACCCTCGACGAGATGCGCGACCTGCTCACCGTCATCGACGCACTGCCCACCGCCGGTGATGAGCAGCGGCCCGCGCTGCTCGACCGGCTCGGCATGTTCCACGCCGCCGCCACCGCCCGCGTCGCCGCGCTGCGCGACCAACTCGCCATGGCCGAAGGCTTCGCCGACACCCTGCGCACCAAACTCGACCAGCACAGCGGATCGGCCGCCTAGCCTGCTGCTGCCTCGCGTTGTCTTCTCAGCAGGAGGCGGTTTCGCTCTCCTGGGCGGTCACCGACCGTCCGCGCCGGCCACCGGGGCTCGTGACCGCCATCGCCGGTATCAGCGCCACGGCGACTGCCACGTGCATCAGACCGAGCACCACGCGGGTCGACGGTGCGGCGGCCGACCCGGTCAACGGCAGGAATGACACCAGAAACACCGACAGTGCCGCCACCAGCCACATCGCGCGGGCGACATGGGTGAACCGCTCCAACAACGCGAGCGAGCCCCAGCCGGCCACGGCCACCATCACGGCGACTACGACGACCGCGCCGAGCCCGACCCTTAGCGGCGGCCGCCCGGACGGGTCCGCGACGCGAAGATCGCAACCCGCCAGGGGCACGGCGACCAGCCAGATCAGTGCCGGCAATACCACCGACGCCGTGACGGCCAGCGACCGTACCCATCGACACCGGCTCACCCGGCCCCGCCGGGCGACGCGAGAGCGCCGTGCAGGAACAGGTCCACCAACTCACGGGTTCCGATGCCGGTCATGGCGCTGCTGGGGTACCGGCCGTGGCCAGCGACCAGGGCGAGGAACACGTCGGCCAACTGTTGCGCCGGCAGCCGCAACGTTGCCCGCTCCGACGTGAACAGGTCGGTGACGGCGTCCCGTGTCGCCGCCTGCGCGGCGTCGCGGTTCTCCGACCGTCTGCGGGGCTCCTCAGCGCGGGCGGGCCTGGCACGGCGGTGACCTGACGCGTGCAGGGCGCCCATGACCGTGCCCATGCGGCCAAGGTGTGCCTGCAGTGCGTCGGCGGCCTCGACCAGTCGATCGGCCAGCGGCTGATCCACCGAGATTGACTGGAGTTCGCCCAGCACCGTGATGGGATCGAGCGCCGCGGCGACGACGGCGTCCAGCAGTTCGTCCTTGTCGGCGAAGACCCGGAAGATCGTGGCCTCGCCGATGCCGGCGGCGCGCGCCACCTGCGCCGTGGTAACACCCGCTCCGTACTCCGCGACCAGCGGCAACGCCGCTCGGACGACGGCTTCTCGTCGTTGTTCGGGACTCATTCCCGGCGCTCGTCGCCGGGCAGGCTGGAGAGACATGCCCCAACTTTGCGGAGTGAGCACTCACTCCTTCAACGCCTTTATCCGCTGTCGCATTCGGATGACCCTCGGCTGCGGCCGTCGGCACGTCCTCCGTCGTGTTGTCGTCATGCGCCACGTGCGACGGATTCTTCTTCCGTGGGCGGGCGGGACATCACTGTGGTTGGAGGGCGGCGACAACGCCATGGCGGACGCCACCTTCCTCACCTGGGCCCGCAGCATCATCCACGGCCGCGACACCGTCCTCGGGGCCTGGTTCAGTCAGATGGCAGCATCAGGCCTACTGGCGAACTTCTTCCCTGCCCGGGCACGATGGGCGAGTGAAGGTAGAACTGCTGGTGGTCGAGGACTGCCCGAACCACGAACCGGCCGCCGCCGTGGTGCGCCGCGCGCTCGACGAGGTGAGCCTGTCGGCGGTGCCCGTCACCGTCCGGGTGGTAACCAGCCAGGCTGAGGCCGAGCAGCTTGGCTTCCTCGGCTCACCCAGCGTCCTCATCAACGGTCGGGACCCATTCGCCGAACCCCACCACCGGCCGGCGATGGCGTGCCGGCTCTACCGTGACGACACGACGGGTGCTTCGGGCGTACCACCGATCCGGCGTCTGCGCCAAGCGCTCAAGCAGGCCGCCGACACCACCGCACAGTGACCTCCCCGCGCTGAGCAGCAGGGCTGCCGCGCTCCACGACAGGCGCGGTCGTGACAGCAGTTGCATGCGACGAGCGCGCGGTGCAGGTAGGCCAACAGGCTGGTCAGGTCGGTATCGCCGGCCCGGCCGGGCCTTGCAGGCCTCCACATGGGGCGTTCCGATAACCCGGGGGCGCGGCCAGCAGTTCGCGGCGCCAAGCCGCCACGTATGAGACATGGGTCTGCGTTGAGGTGGCTGGTGGGTTGGGCTGGACAGGTCATCGTGGCGAGGGCAGTAGCGAGGCGCTGAGGTGTACGACGTCTCGGCGCTACTGGAGCCGGTCTGGGCGCAGACGACGATGTGCCGGTCCACAGCGATCGCGCCGCGTACGCCGAGGTCGACGCGGGCGATCCGGGCGAGGCTGGTGTCCGGGCGGACGCCGACGACGAGCACCAGGTCGACAGTGGTGGTGAAGCGAGGGCCGTCCGGGTCGGCAGTTGGCCGGCCGGTGACGTGGAGCTGGTCCTCGGCGGTGCGGTCGATGGTGCTGGCGGCGACGCCGGTGTGAACCTCGACGTTGTGGCGGTTCAGCTCGTCGGCGACCAAGCGCGCCAGGTCCTCGTCGACCGTCGGCAGGACCTGCTGCTGTTGCTCGACGACGGTGACCCGCAGGCCGCGTGCCCGGAATGCTTCGGCCATCTCCAGGCCGACGTAGCCGGCTCCGACGATCAGCGCGCTGCGCGGTGACCGGTTCAGGATGGTGGTCAGGGCGCGGGTGTCGCCGAAGGTGTGCAGAACGTGGACCCCGTCGGCGGGGCCGAGCCGGTCGAGGCCGGCGATGGGTGGGCGGACCGGCTCGGCGCCGGTACCGATGATGAGGCGGTCGTAGTCGAGGCGCTGTTGGCCGCCGTCGGCGGTGGTGACGGTGACCTGCCGGGCGGTGGAGTCGATTCCGGTGGCGCGGGTTTGAGCATCAGCCGCAGGCCCGCGTCCTCGAGGTCGGCGGCCTGGCAGCGTCCGCGGGCAGATATCTACCCGCGAGCTCAGCAAGATCATCCCTTCGTGCCATGCCGGGATCATGCCAGTCCCGCCGGACAACGCCGCCGACCGGCATCGGAACGCAACGGGCGGACGCGGGTAGAAGCGGGGCAGGCCGGCTTGCGATGCCCGAGCCGTTCAGGTGACACGGCAGCGCTGCTTCGTCAGCAGCGGACGAGATCGTAAGCCCGAGCGAACTCGTCCGCCCAGACCGCATCGTGATCCCGCTCGAACGCCCGATACAGCCGGTCTCGGACCATCTCGCGTCGCAGCCAGTCGCCAAGGTCGCTCAGCCTGCGAAATGCGAAGTTGCACCCGTTCACCGCGTAGGCCAGGTGACGGTCCGCCGACGAGCCGAGCGTGGCATCCCAGATATCCAGGAAACAGTCGACTCTCCCCCGGTGCCGCTGGCGCATCGAGGAAGGTCACTGCGTCGAGGAACGACCCGAGCTGCGACGGGTAGTCCGCCAGCAACGACCGCCACACCGCCTCCAAGTACCGGTCGATGGCGTCCTGCTCGGCGCCCGGCCAGGTGCGCCACTCCTCGCGCCAGAGCGTGCCCAGAACGATGCTCGGGTCGAGTTCATCGGACGTCACCAACCGCTCGAACAGCACCGGCAACAGGCTTTTCACATCCTCGCGGCTGCCGACGGTGTTGCCGAGGCTGATGGTCAGCGAGAAGAGGTCGCGTTCGTCGACCAGCACCGAACCCCGGCAATGCGGGCAGCCTTCAAGTAGCGCTCGGCGCGGATAGCTGGCGAACGCCTCCTGAACACCCGCGATCGCCGCCGCAAGTTGGCCTTCCATTGCTCGACTTTCTCATCGCGCCCTCGGGCTCAACATGCTCTCCGTGCTGCCGGCGAGCCGTCTCGCCTCCGTGATCGACACGAACCATCAGCAACGAGGGGCCGAGTTCGGCCGGGTACGGGCCGCCGGACGGTCACAGCGCGCATCCTGCCATCGGCTCACCGCATGCCACGAACCGTCTGCTCGGCCCGCGACGTCGACCTCGAACACAGCTTCTGGCTGGTGTCCTCGCCGAGCACCGTCGCCGCTCGGGCCGCCAACGCGACCAGTTCGGTGTGCTGCGTCGCGGTGACCAACAGCTGCGGCCGTGGGCTGCGGCGCCAGGTGATTTCTGTGGCATCTCGGGCCAGGCGGGTGACATCGGCTTTGCCACGTGCGGCCACGCGGGATCCGGGTCGAGGGCCAGCAGAAGGGCGGCGCGCAACTCGATGTCGGAGGGCCCTTGCGGCACTGACTGCGGTATGTGCCTTGGCGTCCGTCGCAGGCCCTCAGTTGGTCTTCGACGAGACGGCCGCAGAGGCATTTGTGGTCTGGCCTGGCGAAGCCGTTGAGGAGCTGGTGGACGACTGGCCCTGGTGACTACGTTTCCTGCAAAAGCAGGATCCCCGCCAGACCACCAGCGCGAACCCGTCCTGAGATCCCGCGGCGAGGAGATGTCGAAGGCCCTACCGCTGGCCGAGAAGCCCAAGATCGGTGCGGTACCAGGATGTTCCGACGATGACGTGGAGTTCCGGGCCGCGGCAGAAGGTACGAGCCCCGCGTACCTCCATGCCGTCGGGCCGGACGAGCCGGGTCGGCTCACCGGCGGGTGTCACCCCCACGGCATCGGCAGCACGCCTCATCGTGGCCCACAGCCGCTCGGTGGTCTTGTCGCTGATCTGGTTGGATGCCGAACCATGGTCATGCGCATAGACGGCGACCGGCACGTCGGAGACACCGCCGCCGACCTCGACGAGTTCCTCCGCGAGGTCGGTGCCGACGGCTACGAGGTGCACGAGGTCCGCCGCTGTGTCTGCCGTGGCTGCGGAGCCGATGTGTTCGGTGTCTGCGGCGATCCTGACGAGGGGACCATGCGTCGGATCTGCCGTAGCTGCGGTCGAGCCGCAGGCGATGTCCATTTGATCACCCTATAGGGGTTACGCCGTAGAACCGTCCTTCAGCAGCCATTCTGCGATGGCGGAATAGTCCGCGTCGGTGAGGCCACGGCGTGGGTCAACGCGGTGCAGGAGCGCGGGAGCACTGTGGTGTGCCGCCACCCAGGTCAGGTCGACGTCCGTAATCTCGTCGTCGACCCATACGAAAGAGCGTCCCGCGGCCCACTCGACGAGGTGGCGTGTCTTCCGGTGCAGCCGACCGCCGTCGTCATCGTCGTCTGGCCAGTCGACGACGGGCAGCTGAGGTAGGCCGAGCCGTGGGGCGAGCACCTCGTTCGCTTCGGCGATCCAGGTCGTGGCCCAGACCAGATCGCACGGCAACGCAGCCAGGCGACGGCCGTGTTCGAGGTCGAGCCCGGCCAGCAACGGGTTGGTCTCGTCGTCCACCTGCCTCGCGGCGCCGGAGAACGGCAGGAGCGTTCCGTCCACGTCGAGGAACAGCAGCGGACGCGTACCGATCCCGTGTTCGGTCATCATGAGCGCATTCGCCAACGCCGGAGCACGCCGCCGTCAACACTGGCAAGCTCCCCGGCGCCGACGTGATGGTGAGTCGGGACGAAGTCTGGGATGGTGCCCGTGCGGTGGCCGGTTACTGGGTCCCACACCTCCAGCCCTGCGGAGGCGGCGGCGTAGAGGCAGGCTGCGTCCGCGAATAGGTCTCCGGTCGGGCCGGCGAACGAGGTCAGTTCGGTTCCGGTGGCGGCGTTGAAGATGCGTGCCCCGGCGAGCATGGCTTCATCGTCTCCGCCGATCCCGCTGACGACTACTCGTTCGTCGTCGAGCCAGCACAGGGGCTGGTTCCAGTGGTAGGCGCGTTGGCACAGCCGGTGTCGGCTGGGGCCGTCTTCGGACTCCCATACGTTGCCGTCCAGCCAGGCGCATAGGTCCCAGACTGTCGGTACTCCCACCGGGCTCCATACCCATCCGTCGTCGGCGATCCTGCGACCACCCGGTGATACGTAGAGCCTGCCGTGGAAGTAGTCAAGGTAGTGCACGGGTCGAGGCTCATCTTTGCCGTACGCCGTCGGCTGCCTCGCCGTGACCAGCTGGCCGGTAGCTGCGTCGAACAGGTCGAGCCGGTTCCATGCCGTCCGGTGGATCACCATCGTCTGCCCGCCGTGCTCGACGAACGCCACCGAGAACGGCACGGTGTCGGCGTGGTAGTTGCCGCCGTCGAGGGCAAGGGTCACGTTCCCGGTGACCAGGTCGAGCACCTGGCCGTAACGACCGAAGTCGTTGACCACGGCGGCGTACCGCCCGCCCGCGCTGGCGTGCAGTCGCGGCCGCAACGAGTGACCCATCCACGGCTCGTGGTCGGGTTCATCCGGCACGGTGCTGCGCGCCAGGATCTCCCACGTTCGAAGGTCTGCGTGGAATCGGCCGATCTGCCCGTCCTCGGCAAGCAGTACCCATACGGAGTCATGGTCTGCGGCGATCGGGGCGATGTCGATGATCGGCACCGGCAGCGAGACCTCGACGGTCGTGCCGTCGAGCGGTTCGGGCCGCTCGACGATCCCTGGTGTACCCCGCCATCCGGCGATGCTCCAGTCCGCGTCCTTAACTCGGGCGACGCATCCCTCGCAGGCAACCACCAGCTCAATCCGCTCGCCCGCCTGGGCAGCTTGATCACACGCCCGGCAACACAGGTCGCTGTCGAGCCCATGCCCGGTGAGCAGGCGGACGTGCTCCTCGTCTTCGGTGCCGATCAGATGGGAGCACATTCGGCCCGACCCGGCATACGCGGCATGCCCGCAGGGAAGGAGATCCACGGCCGAATCCTGCCACCAGCCACCCCGAAGCTGCAGCCCTGGCATCGCTGACGGGTAGCTCGCCGCCAGCCTAGGCGACGCGGACACCTCCCGTAGCAGGGCGGCGACGTCCTCGAGCAACGGCCGCACCTGCGCGGCGTCGATGAGCGCTCGATCGAGCAGGGCACGACTCACCGGGCCAGGTAGCCCTACGCGCGCGCAGTTCCCACCTTGAACAAGATGTGCTCGCAGGTCATCGGCAACCCGCCGAGGTCTGGTTCGGAAAGGGGCAGGGCGTTCCATCGAGATCGAGGAACGGCAGAGGACGCTCGAAATTGCCTCAATGCGACCGGCGGCTACCTCGAGCTGCGGCCAGCAGCCCACCTCTCCGCATTCGCAAGCAAGCACCGCCGTCTTCGGTCCCAAGCCGGGGTTCTCCTTGCCCAGGAAGTGTTCGTCGAGTGGGCCGTACCGGTAGAAGGCAGGGATGAGGCCGCCGTACGCGTCGCCTACGGGGCGCATGCCAGCGTCCAGCTCGAAGTGGTCGATCAGGTCGAGTAGCGACCGGCCGTCGATGGTGGGCACGATGTCATGGACGCGCCGGTCAGCGAGCCAGCGGACATTGAACGCGATGACGCGCAGGCCCGTGGTCACGACTGTTGCGTGTTCGGGCGGTGCTCGATGACCGCGGCGGGCTCGAGGCGGATGTCGTGCCAGCTGACCCAGCAGTCGGACTGCTCTGTGGCGATCTCGGCCCCGCAGCCCGCGCAAACCAGATTGGGGCCGTCACATCCGTCGAGACGACAGCAGCCGTTCAACCGCCGCCGGTCTGGATGCAGGCGCAGCCCGCGTACGTCGTCGGGGTGGACGAGGATCGTCAAGGCAGGTCCGGCCGACACCAGTACCTTCGGATTATCGGACGTCGGCTCGAAAGGCGGTCCGAATCGGTCGGGGTCACGGGCAAAGGCACCGGGCGCTATCCGCGACGGTGCCGCAGTGCGGTCGTCGTGGACGGCTGGCTCGTCAGGGAACGGAATCTCGCTCACGTCGGTAGTCACCGCCGCCCCGCAGCTGCCGCAGACGAATACCGTCATGGCGTCAAGGATTCCGGGAAGGGATCGGACGGCCGACCCTCGTGGAGTTGAATTCGGTGTACAGCCATGCGGCTCAGACCAGGTCCCGCCAGAATTCGACGGTCGCCTGCGGCTCCCACGGTTCCTCGCCGGGATCCCGGCGGCCAAATTCACGATCGATGTAATCGGCCAAGTTCAGGCCGTAGCAGATGATGTCGGTCTGCCACATCGACAGCACAGGGTGACCGGACAGGCCGCGTCCGGCGGGGAGGTAGCGGTGCCCGTAGACGGGCAGCATCGGAGGCACCTGCGCAAGCATTCGCGTCGCGGTCGCCAGCGCAGAGGCGATATCCTGCGGGCGAAGGCCCCAGCTTTCGCACCAGAAGCCGTTGCGCTCGACATCGAACAGCACACCCTCAATGGGCCAGTTCAGCGTCGCGCTCAGCCGGTCGCGGTCGGCGCGACGCCAGTCCGGCCACGGCTCGGAATGCGCATAGAAGACTCCGGGCTCCTGCGGCTCGGGCCGGGTATTCACCGGGAGTCCGGCGGCCAGGAAGGCTCTGTGGTCGTCCGCGAACCGGAACCCGAACTCCTGCTCGATCTGGTGGAACTCCGCATCGGTCAGGCCCGGGTCGATCGCACACATGGATCTGAGCCGCAGGCGACGCATGGCCTCCCTGCCGATCCGCTCGCCGTTGTCTTCGATCTGGTCAACCGTTGCCGTCACGAGGCGGGACTCTACCTCGCTCGTTGTCATGGCTCGATCCGGTTTCGCGTACGGCGGCTGGCGATCGAGCGCATCGACGGCGAAATCGTGAAGCTGAGCGTCCATCTATCCCGATAATCGGCCTCGTGAGTTTCGGAACCTATGCCCGTCGTGTCCGCGACACCGCCCGTCCTTACGGTGAGCGGTACAGCGCGCTCAGGTGCGCGGTCAGCTTGTACTGCCCGGTTGGGTTCACCGCGACGTGGTCGTGGCTGAGCACCGCAGGCGATCTCAGGCGCGACGACGTGGCGTTGGTGGCAGCGCTGGGCCGGCTGGAGCGCAGCCGTGAGGTGTGGCTCGCCGAGATGAGCGCTTTCGCCAGACGCCGCCGTGCGGCAAAGAACGAGCACCGGCGAACGCCCACCGGGGAGGAGCGGCGATACCTGTACCGGTGGCGGTGGCCGGGACCGGACGGACGTGCGGTAATCCTTCACGCCGTCGACAGTGCCTGGACCGACCACCGCACTGCCCCCTTCCCGCCCATACCACCAGCGCAAAAGGGCGACCTCGCCTTGCTGGATGCCACGGTGGCTGGCCACATCTCGACGTACCTGCGGAACAGTGGCCATCTCCATCCGCAGTCGGCCCACGCGCTTCTACGCTGCGTGACCGGATTGAACGAGGCTCTCCGCCTCCTCGGCTACCCCAGCGGTTACCACCGTGCCTTCCAATACTTCCGTCGACTGCTGAAGATGTCGGAAATGGTTGTCAACGACGTGCTGCCGCTCGACGTCGGCGCACCTCGGCCGATCAGCACAATTCGCGATGACGGCTGAGCGGGTGCGTGCACGCTGGCCTGTCTTGGTCGCCAGATCGAGAGTGCACTTCATGCGGCCGGCGAGCCGGTACTCGCCGCGACTCTAGACGATCTGAGCGTCGTCTACATGTGCTCCTGCCAGGACGACTTCTGCCAGAGCTTCGTACTGCGCCACTGCCGCCGCCTGCAACCATGCCGAGGCGGTGTCATACGGTGCCGGGCGACCACACAACCACTCCCAGGCAGTACGTGACGCCGGAAGGCCCACTCCGCCTTGCCGAACGGCGGATTGAGCAGCACTACGTCGTATCCGCCCGGCCCGGTATCCACCTCGTTGGCCTCGGCTGGTGGCCCAGCGCCGAGATCGCATGGTAGGCCGTGGGTCGCAGCATTGAGGGTGGCCAACTGCCAGGTCCGGTCGGTCGTCGCCCGGCCACCAGTCAGTCGGCAACCCGCGCAGCGTCCTGGTCGCCGCCATCAGCCGCGGCCGAAGCCGCCGCGTCACCTGGACGGCCTTGGCCTGGATACTGGCGCGCGATGCTCGTTGAATTTGACTGGTCTCGGTGGCGGGCCCGGCATCAGCAGACCGGACTGTGGCCGCTGCTCGCACTCGACGCCGATGGCGATGACGACCCGTTCGGCGTCGACGCCGAGTACGACTGCATTACCACCGTTGAGCAGCACGACAGCGGCGCGGTCCTCGCCGAATGCTGGCGGGCGATCACCGAAGACGACCTCGACGAAGAAGCCCCCACCGACCTCGGCTACCTCGATCCGGTCGGCGCACGGTGGCCCGGCCTCACGTCCGCTCTAGACCGGCAAGGGCCGGTGGAGCACTTCGCCGACCAGTACGCCGACATGCTCTCCACCAGCCAGGCCCGCCTCGCGCTGGTCCCCGCGACCGACGGCGCACACGCACTGACCGCGATCGGCTGGACCGGCCCGCTCAACCACGACAACGACACCGCCCGCATTGCCGCCGTTGTCCGCGACTGGCAGCACCGCTTCGGAGCTACGGTCGTCGGCCTGGGCTTCGACACCCTGCACCTGAGCATCGCCGCGCCACCAGTCGCCCTCGATCTGGCGCTGCAGGTGGCCGCCGAACATTTCGCGTTCTGCCCGGACAACATCTGGCAGAGCAACACCGATACCTTCCCCAAGTACGCCGAAGCGATCATGGGCTTGAACTGCTGGAGTTTCTGGTGGGACTGATGTCGGCGGCGGCTGCCCACGACGTGCCGGCATCCGTCCAGCGGGCCGTCGGATAACGAACGTGAGCATGGCAACTGCCGCCGCCTTAGGAAAGGCAATGCCGCGCAGAATCCGCTGATCAAACCACGTGACACCAGTTACATCCGCGAGCAGGAACCTACCAGCGGGTGATAAGGCTGGTGATGCGGCTTCTACAGGCTGCCAGCTACGCCCATCGTGGCGAACACCTCGACCGTGTCACGTAGCCGGTCGAGAAAGCCGGTCAGATTCTCTGCTACCACGTCGAATCGTGGGTCATCGCTGCGGTAGACACCGGCGACGATCTCGCCGGCAGGAAGCCGGTACACCGGCGAGCCGGTCAGCGCGTCCACCGCGAACAGGGTGCCGCCGCCATCGCTGGCGAACACGACCACATCAGCGGTGAAGCGCCCCCGGGCAGCCGTCACCTCCCGGCGTGCGACCAGGCCGGGTTCGTGAAGGAAGTAGCCGTTGCCAATGTCCGGCAAGCTCACCTCCCGCACATGCCCGTACCACTCGAGCAGATCACCGGGCAGGCGCGTGCCCGCGAGGGAGGCGAGTTCCTCCTCCCCCGCCGGGCCGCCGATCGTGTGCCGGCCGGGCGGGTAACCAAACCGAACGTCGAATCCCGGCAGCAGCAGGTCCAGACACGCGGCGACGTCCTCGCGCCAGCGCCGGATGTACGCCTCGTCCACCGTTACCAGCTCCGTTCAGCACCGGCCCGACGCACCGACGGCTGCTGCCCTGTCCCTGCCGCCGCCGATCATCCGATATCCCAGGAGGCCACGTGCACGCCGCAGTGCAGGCACCGGAACAGGTACGCCGTCCACGCACGATTGTCGCTGAAGTCAGGTCCAGGCACGATCGAGGGCGAGCGCCAACCGCCTGGTCCATTGCTCGGCGGTGCCCGAAATTCCGGGGCACTCGTCGGTGAAGTTGGTCCAGTCGACCTGCCAGGACAGCACGGTCTCGGCCGTGAAGTTATCGGCTTCGGCGCCGAGTTCCGGTCGCATGAGCTGGCGGACGAGGGCTTGATCAACGGTGGTGTGTTCGGCGAGTAGGACCGCGTCGTAGAGGTCCTTGCCTTGCGGGTACATGTCGGTGGCCAGCCACAGCAGCTTCCACGCCAGCGCCAGCGAGGCGGGCGCGGCCAGTACCGGCTCGTCGACGTCGGGCAGGATCAGCACCTCTGGTGGGAGGGGTAGCTTTTCACCGAAGACAACATCGATCTGTACGTGGCCGTCTGGCGCCTCCGGTGTGCTGAACGGGATGACGAGGCGGCGTCCGTCAGCGCGTTCATACGTCCAGATGGCGGACTCGGTGATCCGGTCTGGTTGCAGGCCGGCGCCGGGCGCGGATCGGACGGCGGCTTTGATGTCATCGAGCAGCGTGTGGGCGTCGGCGCTGTCGCTGGTGATGGTGTGCGGGGTAACCACGAAGTCGAGGTCGCCCGGTTCGCGGGCGGTGTCGCCGACCCAGGCCGCCATGGTGACGCTGCCACGAAGGACCAGATGCTGGCTCCAGGTCGTGGCGGCGATGGTCGTCAAGACGTGACTCATGGCGGCGCGTCGGGCGTTGGTCCACAACTGCGCGGTGGCCGCCACGAGGAAGTTGGGCTCGCCGGCGCGGTAGGCGTTCGGGTAGTGCTTGAGGGCGGGGTCGAACGCCGCCCGCTGGCGGACGGTCGGGCTGGCGGGCAGTGGCTGGTAGGTCGGCGGGTATTCCGGCGAGCCGGCCGGTGCGGACCTCATCCTGTTCTCCCGCTCCACTTGCCAGCCGCTCACGCTCGTGGGCGAGTCCAGCCAGCCCTGGTCGTGGCGAAGGTCGCTGTCGAAGACGACGTACTCCTGCTCCACCGTCATGGGCTCGTGGCCCGCAGCCCGGAGGGTCTCGACGAGCTCGTCCAGCCGCTGCCTGGCCGTGGCGAGCCCGACACCGTGGCAGCGCTGGTTGACGAACCGTTCCTGCGCGCCGTCCGCCAGCTCCCGGCGGGCGTTGCGTGACAGCCGCGCCCCGTGCGGGGCGACCAGGTCGGTGAGAGCCATCAGATCCGCCAGCGCCGTGCTGGGCAGCAGCAGTTTCACGTGGTGCTCGAAGTACCGGCCACCCGGCTCGACTGCCGCGTGCTCATCCGACTTCGGTACGCCGGCGCACCACGGCGCCGCCTCGATCTTCGAACGGCACGGGTAGATCCCTGCCTCGCGCAGCTCGCGCCGCCAACGTTGCACCGCGGCGTGCTGGTCGGCCAGGGTGCCTCGCCCGGTCAGGGTGAGCATCGGTTGAGAGACGTACGCGCCACGATCGAGCACGATGTGGACGAACTTCACGCCATGTTGGGTGGCGAACGTCGACAGCTTCTCGGCCTGAGAAGCGTGAGCCGTGATGTGGATCTCGAAGTCCCCCGATACCTCAAGCACCGGCGGAGTCTATGGCACGGCCATCAGGCCGGGACACACGATTCCCGCGCAGCATGACGTGGCTTTTGTCGGACTTCACCAGGTCGTCGATTGACAGATGCTCGATCGGAGTGCCTCCACCGTCCCAGCACAGGCACGCCAGCCGCCACAGGGCCGCGTTCGGAGCGCGGGCGTGCCGGGCATCGCGGCGCGGCGGTGAGATCCTGAGCGGCATGACAGACCTCGACGCCAAGGCGAATCTCCATCGGTACCTGCGGGAGGCGCGCGAGGCGCTGCTCGGGAAGCTCGACGGGCTGTCGGAGTACGACGTACGGCGCCCGCTCGTGCCGACCGGGACGAACCTGCTCGGGCTGGTCAAGCACGTGGCCTCGGTGACCGCCGGGTATTTCGGCGAGGTGTTCGACCGCCCCTTTCCCGAACCCGTCGCGGGCCTGGACGAAGACGCCGAGCCGAACACGGACATGTGGGCCGCAGCCGACGAGTCCCGCGACGACATCGTCGGCCTGTGGCACCGAGTCTGGGCACACGCGGACGCCACGATCGAGACGCTCCCGATCGACGCGCCCGGCTCGGTGCGGTGGTGGCACCACACGCCGGTGACGCTGCACCTCATCCTCGTGCACGTGCTCGCCGAGCTGAACCGGCACGCCGGGCACGCCGACATCGTGCGCGAACTGGTCGACGGCCAGGTCGGCTGGCGGCGGCCCGGCGACAACGTGGTCGAGGGCGACGAGGCGTGGTGGGCCGCCTACCGCGAGAGGCTGGAATCCACCGCGCGCGAGTTCGCCTGAGGACGCGGGTCTTCGTGGCCAGGCCCTCTTGGCGCCGGGGTGGGCGGACTTGGGGTCCGGATCAGGATTCCGATCGCGGGCGATCTTTGCGGCCGTGGACGAGTCGAACAGGCCACGCCCGTCGTGCGAATGATCATGAGGATGCCCGAGCCGCTCGCCGCATTTGCTGCGAAGCCGATGCCCAGCAGCCCGCCCACGGGTATGTACGTGTGTGGCGTCGGCGGCGCAAGCCATGGAGCAGGTGCAGGCATGACCGGGGCTCCGAGGTACTGGTCACGTGACTACTGCTGATACTCACGCATACCGGCGTCTCGTCTCGTCGAGTCAGTCTTCGTCTGCTGCCAGCACTACGACCAGCACCCGCCGCCGGTGCCGACGACGAGGCGTCCATGGTGTGTCTGGTGTCATCCCCAACAGGACGGCGATCGCCGCTCCTGATCCACCTCCGCCAGGCACACCGCCAGTTCCTCAGCATGCTGAGGTGCCTGGGGCGGACCGCCGAACGAACTGGCCGAGTCGATGACACCACAATCGGCCAGGAACGCGAACACGCGCGTGAAAGGGTCCTCGCCACCGGCGAACCCGATCAAGGTCCACAGGTGCGCGTTGCCGTAGGTTCCTGGTGGTCCGGCCAGGAGATGCTGAGCCGTCGCGAGCCGCTCAGACGCGTCCAACGCCGGTCACCGCGTCGGCTCGCTGTTGGGCCGGAACTCATGGACGACCTCGATCATCCCGACGATGTGCTGGTTGAATTCGTCGAGATCCTCGGCGGGCACCCACAGCTCGAGGATGTCGCAGCCGCCGGCCTGCCGGACCGGGTAACGGGAGGCGAACACGCGGTCGACCTCGAACCGGGTGACGTAGCCGACGCCGGAGGCGGGCACGTTCCAGTCCCGGGCGATCATGATGGCGTACTGCTCGTTGAGGACCGGATAGAAGATCGGCTGGTCGGGCAGTCGCGGCGGCCACGCCTTCCAGCCGGAAGCGCGCACGAGGTCGAGCTCCTCGGGGCCGGTCGGCCGCCACAAGGTCATCGTCTCGGCCACCGCGGCGCTCCTTCCTGGCCGGCGCAGAGTACCGGCTGGCCCACGACGTGGACCAGCCGTTTCCGTCTTCAGCGTCGTACTGGCCAGTCGAAGCCGAACTGCCAGGCGGCTTCCGCGCTGCCGCCGGCCAGGCACTGCTGGCGGCGCGCCGAAAACTCGCCGGGACGGTCACCGCAAAGCCGCAGACCATGTGACCAGCCGGCCCTGCCCCGCCCGGTTGAGCCAGAGGTGTTGCGAGTGGCCGAGTCCCACGAACCGCAGCATCGTTAGTCATCTATGTCGATACAGATGGCTGTAACGCCGTGTGGGGAGGTCCTGATGCAGTACGCGCCGGAACTCGACGTCCCCGACCTGCTCGGCTGGTGGTTACGGCATCCGAACCAGCGAGGCCGCGATCGGGCGTGGCGCCCGACAACATCACCTCCACCGGGCATCCGTTTCGCCTTCTATGGTCGAATGTCCACTGTCGACTTTCAGGATCGGGCGTCGTCGTGCCGGTGGCAGCGCAACTACGCCGAAGACTTGGTCGCCGGTCATGGTCGGATCGTGGCCGAGTTCTTCGACGAGGGCGTCTCTCGCCGGATCGCTTGGCCGGACCGGCCGCAGGCGGCCCTACTACTCGCCGCCGTAGCGGACCCGGCGCGCGGCTTCGACGGGATCGTCGTGGGCGAGTACGAACGTGCCTTCCACGGCCAGCAGCTCGAACAGCTCACCCCTATCCTGGTCGAGCACGGTGTGCAGCTGTGGTTGCCGGAAACGTACGGGCCGGTGGACTTCGACAACCCGCGACAGGTGGCGCTGCTGGACCTGCTGGGCGTGCACTCCCAGCGGGAAGTGTCCCGGGCCCGGCACCGCACCACCGCCGCCATGCGCGCCCAAGCCGAACTCCAAGGCCGGCACCTCGGCGGCCGGCCACCCTACGGCTACCGGCTTGTCGACGCCGGCCCGCATCCGAACCGCGCCCACGCCGCCTGGGGACGGCGCCTGCACCGCCTGGAACCAGACCCGACCACCGCGCCCTGGGTGAGGTGGATCTTCGAGCAGCGGCTCGCCGGCTACAGCGTGGCCAGTATCGCTCGCAGGCTCAACGACAACGGAGTGCCGTGCCCGTCCGGCGCCGACCCGGCACGTAACCGGCACCGCAGCGGCCAACGCTGGATGCTGACCACCGTCGCGGCGATCCTGGCCAACCCCCGCTACACCGGCCGGCAGGTCTGGAACCGGCAACGCACCGACCACGACCTCACGCCCGACGGGACCGTCGCACGGCACCGCGAGGTCCAGCGCTGGAACGTCGCCCCGCAGTGGGTTATCTCCCGCCAGATCGCCCACCCGCCGCTGGTCACCGAGGAGCAGTTCGTCGCGGCCCAGGCCATCCACACCGCGCCCACCCCCACCGACGGCACTCCCCGCCACTACCTCCTCGCCGGCCTCGTTTGCTGCGGCGTCTGCGGCCGCATCATGGACTCCCACTGGGTCCACGGCCGTCCCGGTTACCGCTGCCGACACGGCTACACGAGCAGCCGCACCAAGGCCTCTCCCCGACCGAAGATCCTCTACCTCCGCGAAGACCGCCTGCTGGACCGCATCCGACACGACCGCGGACTACACCATCACCATCCCGCGCTACGCAGCCCCGACCCGGAAAAACTCACCGCCTGCCTGCGCACCAACAACATGATCATCGTGTGTGACCACCACGCATGGACCATCGAATCCGAGACCGCGGTCTACCCGCTCAACCATGCGGGAATCGGCCTCGCCATCACAGCAAAAATCCCCGCCCAACGGGACGGGGATCACGCAAAACACGAAAAACCATCACGCTTCGTGTGGAAATAACGTGTCCGAGAGCTGAACTCTCCTACGTAGCACCCGTTATACAAACGGGTGCTCATGCGTTAAGCGTAGCACCTTACGATGCGTACACTACAGGCATGAGCCGCAGCGTGGCGCAATTTAAGCAAACAATTCGATCCGCCTCCGCCAACGACAGCGCAATCGTCAAACCGACCAGGAGAAGGGCACATTCGGCAGCCAGAGCCTGCACTGGAGTTCGCCCCCGAGGCACCAGCGACGGCACAGACGCAAAATCTCAAGAGGGCGGTGGAGTTGTCAACTCGTCGGGTACGCGCCCTTGAGAACAGCCAGAAGGTTACGCAGATAAGGTTCTGGGCCGAGCTCGTCGATCAATCTCGCGTTCGCCGCAACCCATTCTTCCTCGGAGATTATCGGATCGTGTGCGATAGCCAGGTCAGGGTCGATATTCACGGCATAGAACGGATTGCCGATCATGGCAGTAACGTCACGGGAGTCCACTCGCCGTCTGCGCCGTCCATCCGCAACTCCCGTCACTCAGTCCAGGGCTTCGGCCACCCTCGATAGTTTCACACCTCCTCAGCCTCCCGGGAAACACAGGTCCAGTCGGGTCGGTCGCTCGTCCCCAGGCTCTCGACCGGACCCGCCGCTTCGTACGGCGGGGGCCCAGGGTCTGCTTCCCCACCGGCCGCACGAAGCGACAGGACTTCATCCGAGGCAGATGATCAAGGCCGAGTGGTCGTCGGCCAGGCGTCCAGGGTTCCGTCCATCGTGGCCAGTGGGTGTGGTTGGCCGGTCATCGCCGACAGTGCGTCAGCGACGGCGTGTAGATCGGCCTTGATGTAGGTGGTGGTGGAGGATCCGGGGCTGTCGGTGTGGCCGGCGTAGGCGCGGGCAACCCCGTAGCCGAAGTGGCGTTCCACCCAGGTGAGGGTAGTGTGCCGCAGCCAGTGGGTGGAGATGCCCTGAGCGGCGACCCATGGCAGGCGCTCGCCGATGCGTTTCCACAGGTGGTCGTAGCGGCGGCTGCTGATCGGCTGGCCGTTGCGGTAGCGCAACAAGCGGTCGGTAGACAACAGGGCGCCGCGGGCGGCGGCGTGCTCGTAGAGGTGTTCGGCGAGGTCAAGAGTGATCGGCTGCCACCGCACGGTGCCTTTCTCAGCCAGGCGCACAAGCCCGCTGGTGCGATCCAGGTCGACAAGCCGCAGGGCGACGGCGCCACCTCGCCGGCAGGCGCTCTCCGTGTGCAGGCGCAGCACGAGGGCGTCGAGGATGACATCGTTGCCGCTGGTCCGCGCCACCGCGTTAATCTCCTCCAGTTCGTACGGCGCCAGAGCGCGGCGGGTGCTCGGGAGGCGGCGGAGTTTGGCGACGCGGTGGGCGGGACTGGCCGACGCGTCGATCAGACCGTCAGCGACAGCCCGGGAGTAGAAGGCACGAGCGGCGGCGATGACATGCTCACCGGCATGCCGGCCGTTGCGGCTGTTACGCCGCGACCGGGCTGTGGCGACCATCTGCTGTTTCATCGCCTCGATGTCGCTCGCTGCGACGCGGTTCAGAGGCCAATCACCCCACGCGGCGGCCATCCGCTCCCAATACGTGCCGTACGTACGCCTCGCACCAGGGCCCGCCGCCGCGATCACGCGCGGCAGATACTCCGCCACCGTCGGCACTGATACCAACACGCCGGCGTTGTACTGGAGGTCGGCCAAGGTGACACCGAGATGCGCGAGGACCTGCCGGGCGGCGGCAACGGCCGCAGAATCAGCAGACATGGTCGCCTCCCGCTACCTCGATGTGCAGGTCGGCGAGCAGCCGAGCGACGGCGCCGATCGGGTGCACAACAGCCAGGTCATGGGCGACGAGCGCGGCGAGCAGGACCGGCTCCCCATGCCCAATCCGGCACATACGTCGGCTGGAAGCCGGCAGGGGCAGCGCACCTCGGCTGCCCACCCTGTACCGACCATCCTTGGCCGAGGCAATAACGAGCACCCCTCGGTGCGGGTGGATGTCGAGGCGGTCGCCCGGCTGCCAACCCAACGCACGCAGAATGGGCTGCGCGGCCACCCGGCCGCAGCGGGATGGGACAGCCATCCCCAACAGAAGCTCCGCGGCATTGACAACCGCCGGTAGTTGAACTCGAGCGGGCAGTACCGGCATCGGTACGGGACGGGGACGTGAACGGGCGGGCAGGGCAGCAGGAACAAGCGGACGGACAAGCTGTTCACCGCTCGGGACAGGAGGTCGTGTCATGGCGGTGACAACAGGGCGACCATGTCTCGGGCCTCGTCGTTCCTGACGGCCGGGAGCCCCCGGTGGCCGATGGCGCGCACCGCTCCGCGTGGCACCTCTGCGCCCAATGATCGGGCGCTCTCTCGAGGAACTACACCTCCCAACGTGACGAGATCCGCACCGGGTCGGAGGATTGGCCCGGTCTGCCTTGCTCGGCGGGCAGTTACCCGGGGGCCGAGGAAGTTCGGTACACCTAACGAAGGGGCGCATGCACTAGCGAAACGAAGGATGCCCTCCGCAGCGGGCCGCCGTCCTCGATCTTCACGCTGCCGGCGTCGATGAGCGGCTTCAGTGCCTTGATGACGTGTTCAGGTCGGTACACCGTCTCAAACAGAGCGAACTGGCGCAGGTCCTCTACGCGGACCGGTTCGCTGTCACGCAGCCTCTGCTGCAGCAACCGGGTCAGTGGCCCGAGAAGCGGTTCGTCCATGGCGAACAGGGTCTCTGCTTGTTCGTCGCGGGGATCGCGGAAGCCGACGCCCTGGACCCGGTCGACCTCCCAGAGGCTGTCTTTCATCTTCTGCACGCCGAGGTGATGCCCGGTGCCGAAGACGAGGTACAGGGGTTGGCCATTCCGGGGGACCAGTTCGAAGTCCAGCAGGTACGGGAAGCCCGCCGCCTGCAGAGCCTGCCGGTAGCAGGTGAGGATGTGCCGGCTCTTCGCCGCTGGCGGCAGGTTGACGACATCGCGCCACCGCGGGTCGCCGCCGAACACATCGTCACCCGCCTCGCCCAAATTGCTAACAAACCGGACGAAGTGCTGCGGGAGCAGCGTGACGATGACCTCGGTGGACACGTTCGCGGCGAGGCGCTTCAGCAGCCTGAAGGGCACAGGTGCATTGCCCCAGGAGTCCAAGTTTGCGAATATCGGCTGGCCCCAAGCGTCCATGCGGTCGAGCGCTGCTTCGAGATCGTCGGCGCAGGTGCCTTTGCCCATCGTGACGGGCATCGCGACCTCGGACCGCGGCCGGTCGGGAAACGCTTCTTGGAGAGTTTTCCGGAGCATGTCGACGCAGCGCTGGTCGTCGTCGATGAAAACGAATCGGGCGATGCCCTTGGTCGCGGGGACCTTGTCGACGAGCGCGCGGATCGCGATGACGGGTGAACCCGGTTCTCCGCCGCTGTAAATGCCGGGCCCGGCGAAGCCCTCGGCGTAGGTGACAGAGGGGTAGGCGTTGGAGCCGGCAAGGAGAATGGGGAACCATCGCTCGAGGTAGCGGCGGTAGATGTCGTGCTTGGCGCCCGTGTGCTCCGCACACGGCCACGGCACCGGGCCGTCGACCGGCATGCAGCCCTCCCGATGGTCACGAGGTGTTACGAAGAAGTGTCTCATTGCGACATCGGGAGGGAAAGCCTCTGCGGCGGCGCCAGCTGGCCGCACGTGCACCCGAGGATGCGCTCGGCCCCGCTGCGGTCTGACCTGCCGGAAGTAGACCGGGAGCAGTCTCAGGGCGCAGTCAAGCTGAGGGGCATGTCGTCCCATGTTCGGCCGTTCAGCTCGCGACCGCCAGCCTTGGGCGTGCGCCCGCCCCACTGCTTGAAGAAGAACGGCACCCCGGCGCGGGTGCACTGATCGCGCAGGTCCACAACCCAGGCCGGATGTAGCGGCCGGGCGTTGGTGCCGCTCTCGCCGCCGACGATAACCCAGCCGATGCCGTCGAGATTCAGGTCCGACAACGGACCAAGCAGTGGTTCGCATGACAGGAACCGCAGCGCTGCGGGCACGTTCCGCAGATCATCGATCCGATCCACCGCGTTGGCATCCTCCACCGAGACGCCCACCCACAGATTCGACGGCCAGGTCAGCGAGGGTGCCAGCCGGCGTAGACGGCGGGCCCGCTTGGTCAACACCTGATAGGTGTGCTGTGGAGTCGCCGCAATGGCCTCGAAGACCTGGCGGACGAACTCCACCGGCACCTGGGCGTGAAACAGGTCGCTCATTGAGTTGACGAACACGAGCCGGGGGCGCCTCCAGGTCAACGGCAAGGTGAGGCTGTCCGGGTGGAGCGTCAACCCGAACCCCGGCCCACTCGTCCGCGGATCCCCGTCTCGCTGGTACCGTGGCTGCCCCATCGCCTTGAGCCGCTTGGCAAGCGTCAACGCGTAGCAGTTGTCGCATCCACGGCTGACGCGGTCACAGCCCGTCGTAGGGTTCCACGTCGCCTCTGTCCATTCGATGGCGCTGCGGTCACCCATGGCTGAACCTCACTTCGCGAGAGTATTCATTCGAACGAGAGTTCGACAGAGCGGACGTCGTCGAATCTGCTCATCGCGGTGGTTTCGCCGCCTAAGCGGCCCGGCGTACGGGTCGCAGCAGGGTGAGAGCGCGGAGGGCGTCGGCTCGCGAGATGGGCTGGTCGTCGTCGGATTGCATGGTCAGGACAATCTCGATGGCTTGACGGATCCAGGCGGTTTTGGTGACGCCGGCTTCCTTAGCAGCTGCAGCGACGGCTTCGTCGAGGTCGATGGGCATACGCAAGGACCGCACCACCATCACTTCAGCGGCCTCGGGCAGGGAAGCGAGCAGCTCGGCCTCCCGTTCAGGAGTGGGCGGCGGCTCGAAGGTGAGGTTGTTCATCAGCGCGGCCGCCTCTTCAGGGGTGGACGGCAGGTGCTGGTTGTCGCTCATCGCGTCTGCTCCCATCGGGTGAACTCGGCCAGCTCGGCGTCGGCCATGTCCCGCGCGCCGATGATTTTCCAGGTAAAGCCGTGGACGTGGTGCACGGCCACGATCAGCGGCCGGCCGTCGTGGGTACGGGCCCAGACGGTCAGCACTTGGAAGCCGGCGGCGTCGGCGGCAGGGCGCGGCCACCGCTGCTTGGCCTCCAAAGCTTGGCGTACCTCATAGGGCTGCACGCCAGCGAGCGCCCGCAGGGCCCATTCTTCCCACTCGTACGGCACTCCACTAGCGTACTACACACGTATTCCCGCAGGTAGTGGTAGGGCAGATGCGGGGCGAGCGGGCAGCGCGGGCCGGTCTGGGCGCTAGCGGCTCAGTGGGCGAAGTTGGCGAAGTCGTCGGGGTCGAAGCCGCAGCCGTCGTCGTGCCGCGGCGGCGGCGTAGAGCGCCATCGTGATCACATCGGTTGGAGCGAACAGGCTGCGCCGGCAGACCAGATCGGCGCCGGTCAGCTCGCACGCCGGGCCGGCCTGCGCGTGGAGGTGCTCGCCCATTGGTCGTGACCTCCACCAAGTCGTAGGGGCAGGGGCTGCCGGTGAGGTGCTGCACGGCGGCGAAGATCGCGTCGGGGATGTGGTAGCCGATCTCGGCCGGATGCTGGGGCAGGCGGCGGCGCGCAGGGCGACGGCCGGCCGAACGTGCCGCCGGTGAACGGGCAGCTCGGGTGGCACGGGCCGCCGGGGCCTGCGGCTCCTCAGCGGATGCACTCGTCGTTGTGGTCGAACTCGGCGGGCGGCGCGTGCCGCGGACGGCCTCGTACTCGCGGCCAGGGCGGCGAGCAGGTCACGGCGGTTTGGCGGCCTGCCGGTGGCCGTGGGGCAATCCGCCACGTACGGCCCCGGGACCCGGAGGCCAGTTCAATCTATGTCTCGTACGGGTCCCAGTGAGCGGCGTAGCGCAGCAGCGAGCGGGCCAGGTCCGGGTGGGCCGCCGCCCACCGGGTGTCGAAGAGGAACCACTGGTCGAACCCGAAGAAGCCGTCGATGTACCGGGCGACCTGCGCGATGTGCGGATCGACCCGGATCAGCGACTCGGCGGGCCACTCCACGGGCAGCAGCTCCAGCATCTCCCGGTGGACTGCGTCGTGCGCGGGCACTCGGTCGAGGCCGGCGGGCGATGGGGCGTATCCGGGTAGCCGAGCGTAGCGCTCCAGCGCCGGGCCGACGTCGTTCTCTCCGGGGGCAACGAGGGCCCGCAGCAGCCGGACGTCGTGCGGCCAGAGGTGGACGTCGGGGTCGTCGACGCCGCGCAGCTGAGTGGCGAGGTCCGGCAGGGTCAGGCCGGGAAAAACGATGGCACCGACCAGATCCAGGTTCCGATAGGTATCGGGCGATGCCCAGCACAGGCGGACCGAGAAGACGGACTCCGGCCCGGGCGGGGCCAGCCGGACGGTACGGACCGGAACACCATGGTCGAAAACCGCGCCTGGCGCGGCCGAGCTGGCGGCAAGGGCCAGGTGTCGTGCAGCAGGAACGCAAGCCGGTCAGCCGACGCGGCGACGGCCTCATCGTCGACGAAGTAGTAGGCCAGGTCCACCTCGTCGTCATCGGTACGCACTCTCAGGGCGTGCTCACCGAGCCGGATGAAGGCGCCCTCGTCGTCACCCTCCACCCACAGGTGCTCGTTCAGCAGCGCGCGCAGTTCGTCAACGGTCTCCGGCCGGGGCCGGTTCCGCTTCCGGACCTCCTCGAAGATCGACTCCAAGCCGTAGACGTTGCCGCCCAACTCGCTGTCAATCCATGCGTCCGGGTCGTCGTGCTCCCAGCCGCGGCGGAACCAGTCGAGCACAGTCGCGTCAGGCAGGGTGACCACCCGCTTGCTGAACGGCGGCTCCTCCCGCCAGCGGCACACGAAAAACATGCGGCTGACTCTAGGCAGGCGGTCCGACAGAGTGCGTGCCGCGGCGACGCGCAACGACCGGCCCGCAGCACGGCGGGCAGCCGCTGTACCCGACCGAGCCGGACCGCGACGAGGCCCGCACTCGCCACCGAGTACGCCGCACGTCCGCCGGCACCTCCACAAGGCCGGTCCATCACGCGGAGCCTCCGCAACTGCCCCTCATTAATCGATAGGCATGAAGGTGAGGCTGCGGCAGATACCGATGCCGTTGGGTGCTGAACGGTCGCGTGCTCGGTGCGACGGAGCCCGGCCGCGACGAGTTCTGCAGCCGGCTTGCCGCAGCCTGAAGCAGGGGAGTTGCCCCCTGGTCCTGGACACTTGAGCCTTGGATCGTGATGGTCCGGGGAGATCAGGAGTCCCTGACAGATGGTGATGAAGCACTACCCC
>NZ_JBFAJK010000048.1:0-40538 GCF_040655175.1 Micromonospora sp. NPDC050495
GCCGCCATCTGGCACAACCGAGCTACCGGCCAACCCGTCACCCGATCTTTGACCGCCTACGACCACTGATCAGGATTAGGACTTACTCGTCTAGGTGTCCTGCGGACGCGGTTCGGTGGTGGCGCGGTGGTAGCGGCCGGCGAGCGTACGCACGAGTTCGACGAGTTCCGCGGGTTCCGTCACGGTGAAGTCGACGCCGAGCAGGCCGAGGTGGACGGCGAGCGCCTCGATGCTGTCCGCGCCGGTGTCCAGCAGACAGTGGGTGTCGTCGACCGGGGTGATGGTGCCGATGGCGGCGTTGATTTGCTCGATGAGCTGTTCGGCCGGTGCGTGTACGACGACCTGGGCCCGGTACCGCCATGCGGCCGACGACACGCCCCGGCGTACCTGGTCGACGGCTTCCTCGGGGAGATCGCGGGGGATGAATCGGGGGCCCGTCGGGGTACGTGGGTGGAGCCGGTCCACCCGGAACGTTCGCCAGTCGGCCCGCTCGACGTCGAACCCGACGAGATACCACCGTCGTCCCCAGTTGACCAGCCGGTACGGTTCCACCTCGCGCCGGCTCTCGGAGCCGTCGTGGCTTCGGTAGTCGAATCGCAGGCGCTCGTGGTCCCGGCAGGCTGCGGCGAGGACACTCAGCCTGTCCGCGTCCACCCGCGGGCCCAGGTCGTCCCGCGGCACCACGACGGCGTACCGCTTGAGGGCGTCAACGCGACGCTGGAGTCGCGCCGGTAGCACCTGCTCCAGCTTGGCCAGCGCGCGCAACGAGGTCTCCTCGACCCCGGTGATCGTGCCTCCGGCGGCAGTGCGCAGCCCGATCGCCACCGCGACCGCTTCCTCGTCGTCGAGCAGCAGCGGCGGCAGCGTGGCCCCGGCGCCGAGTCGGTAGCCGCCCACCGCGCCCCGGCTGCCGTGCACCGGATAGCCGAGGTTCCGCAGGCGGTCCACGTCGTTGCGAACGGTCCGGGTGCTGACCGACAGCCGTTCGGCCAGTTCGGCGCCGGTCCACTCGCGGGGTGTCTGGAGTAGCGAGAGCAGGCGCAGCAGCCGCGCCGCGGTTTCTAACATTCTTCGCAGTATGCCAGTTTATTAGGAACGGGCCTTGCCTAATTTCCTCCTACGCTGATGACCATGACGAACGACAGCACGATCGCACCGTTCCGGATCGACATCCCCCAGGCCGAGCTCGACGATCTCCAGCAGCGGCTGGCCCGCACTCGGTGGGCGGAGGAACTGCCCGCAGACGAGTCGGCGCCGGCTGGTCCGGTGCCGCCCGGTTGGGAGTACGGCGTCCCGGTGGGCTACGTGAGGCAGCTGGTCGAGCGGTGGCGCACCGGGTACGACTGGCGGGCCTGGGAGGCGAGGCTGAACGCGTACCCGCAGTTCACCACCGAGATCGACGGCCAGAACATCCACTTCCTGCACGTGCGGTCGCCGGAGCCGGACGCGACGCCGCTGATACTGACCCACGGTTGGCCGACCTCGGTGGTCGAGTGGCTGGATGTGATCGGCCCGCTCACCGAGCCACGAACGCACGGCGGCGACCCGGCGGACGCGTTCCACCTGGTCATTCCGTCGGTGCCGGGTTTCGGCTTCTCCGGGTCGACCCGGGAGCGCGGCTGGGACCGGTACCGGGTGGCCCGGGCCTGGGCCGAGCTGATGCAGCGGCTCGGCTACGACGGGTACGGTGCGGCCGGCAACGACGGCGGATCGCTGATCTCGCCCGAGGTGGGCCGGGTCGATCCTGAGCACGTCTGCGGCGTGCACGTGACACAGGTCTTCTCGTTCCCGTCGGGCGACCCCGCCGAACTGGCCGGCCTCTCCGAGGAGGAGCGCGGCAAGCTCGCGTTCGCCGAGTGGTTCACCCAGAACCGGGGCGCGTACGACAAGCTCCAGTCCACCGAGCCGCAGAATCTGGCGCACGCTCTAGCCGACTCCCCGGCCGGCCTGCTGGGCTGGAACGCGCAGCTGCTCGGCGCTTCGCTCGACCCGGATTACGTGCTCACGAACGTGATGATCTACTGGCTGACCAACACAGCCGCCTCAGCCGCCCGGTTCTACTACGAGGACGCGGCGGCGGCCCCCGTACAGCAGAAGTCGAACGGCCGGGGCACCACCGTGCCGAAACCGACCACCGTGCCCCTCGGCCTGGCCAACTTCGCCTGGGACTACCAGTCGATCCGGACGTTCGCCGACCGCGACCACGAAAACATCGTCTCCTGGAACGTCTACGACCGGGGCAGCCACTTCGCCGCCCACGACGCGCCCGATCTGCTCGTCCACGACATCCAGCAGTTCTTCCGCAAGGTTCGCTGATCCGCCGCCGGTTGTAGGCGGACCCCATCAGACCCCCCAGTCTTCACACGAAGGGAAACCCTCATGTATCTCGTCATTGGTGCCACGGCTCAGTTCGGACGTCAGGCAGTAGAAGAGCTGGTCGCCGCGGGTGCGCCGGTACGCGCGCTGACCCGTACCCCGGAACAGGCCGGGCTCCCGGCGGAAGTCGACGTCGTCCAGGGCGATCTGACCAAGCCCGAGACGCTGCCAGCGGCGCTGGCCGGCGTCGAAGCCGCCTTCCTGGTTCTGCAGTACGGGATGGATGTCGCTCCGCTACTGGCGGCCGCGGGGCGGGCCGGGGTGCGGCGGCTGGTGTTCCTGTCCTCGGGGGCGATCGTCCCGGGCGCCGAGCGGCAGCCCGACGTAATCGCCCAGTACCACCGCGACGTCGAGCAGGCCATCGAGGCATCTGGGATCGAGTGGACGTTCCTGCGGCTACTCTTCCCCGCCATCAACTCGTTGACGTTCGCGATGCAGCTCCAGGGCGGTGACGTCATTCGCGCGCCGTACGCCGAAGCCGCGTTCAGCGCCGCGCACGAGAGGGACGTCGCCGAGGTGGCCGCGCGGATCCTGACCGGCGGCGGGCAAGCGGGGCGGGCCTACGACCTGACCGGCCCCGAGTCGCTGACCCAGGCGCAGCAGGTCCGCATCCTCGGCGAGACGTTGGGGCGCCCGCTCACCGTCGAGGACCTCGACCCGGAGCCCGTGCTGGAGCAGATGAGCCAGTTCATGGACCCCGAGTTCCTGGCGGCGCTGTTCGGTCTCATGGCGCAGGCGGTCGGCAGGCCCGCGCCGGTCAACGACGTCATCGAGCAGATCACCGGGCACCCCGCGCGTACCTACGCTCGGTGGGCCGCGGATCACCGGGCCGACTTCGGCGGCTGATCGACGAGGCAGGGGCGGCATCCGCCGCCCCTGCCATACGATGGAAAGGACGGCACGGTGGCACAGGTGCTGCGGCGACGGGAGCTGGGGCGAGCCCTGCTGGCCCGTCAGATGCTGCTGGAACGGGCCGACGCGACCGCCGAAGAGGCGGTCACCCGGCTGGTCGGCATGCAGGCGCAGGCGCCCTACGCGCCCTACTTCGGGCTCTGGAGCAGATTGCGGAAGTTCGGCACTGCCGACCTGACGGACGCGCTGACCAAGCGCCGCCTGGTGCGGGTCGCGCTGATGCGCAGCACCGTCCACCTGGTCACCACGGCGGACTACCGCTCGTTGCGGCCATGGGCGCAGCCCGCGCTCGACCGTGAGCTGGACACCGCGTTCAAGACGATCCTGACCGGTCTGGACCGTGCGGCCGTGGCGGAGTCGGGCCGGGCACTGCTCGGTGCACGACACCTCACCCCCAAGGAACTCGGCGCGGCGCTGCACGAGCGGTGGCCCGATCGCGAGCCCCGCGCACTCGCTACCGTGGTGCGGAACCTGGTACCGCTGGTGCAGGTGCCGCCACGCGCCGTCTGGGGCGTCGGCGGCACCACCCGGTACGCGACGGCGGCCTGCTGGACCGGAGCCGAGCCCGCCTCCGCCGCCGACTCCGAACACATCGTGCTGCGCTACCTCGCCGCGTTCGGCCCGGCGTCGGTCGCCGACGTGCAGACGTGGGCCGGCCGAACCCGGCTGCGGCCCGTCCTGGAGAGGCTGCGGCCACGGCTGGCGGTCTTCCGCGACGAGCACGGGGTGGAGCTGTTCGACCTCCCGGATGCGCCACGCCCCGACGCCGACGCCCGCGCGCCGGTTCGCTTCCTGCCCGAATACGACAACCTCCTGGCCTCCCATACCGACCGCACCCGCGTGATCTCAGAGGAGGCCCGCAAACGGGTCATGACGCGCAACGGGATGCGCGCCACCTTCCTCGTGGACGGGCAGGTGACGGGCGCCTGGAAGCTCCATCCAGGCAAGGCGTCAGCGACTCTGGAGATCGACCCGTTCCGGCCGCTGACCGCCATCGAGCGCGCCGAGATCGAGGCCGAAGGCGCCCGGCTGCTGGAGTTCGCCGTGCCCGGCGCCGCCCACGACCTCCGCGACGGCACGGCCCCCGTCCGTCGGCTCCGAGGACAAGGTGACCGGCGAGGAAACCGGTCAGCAGTGATCGAACCGTGCTCATGCGCGCCTTCCACCGACGCCCGCTCATAGCCGAGCGGGCTGCGCCGCTGGCACCTTCCTCACCGTCCGTACGTCCGTCGGAGTCTCCCGCTGGTGCGTATGGACACACGCCCTGCCGACGCGGCGATGCCTCGGGTCGCCAAAGGTCACTGCTCCCGCGCAAGTCGAAGCGGACCGCACCGCTCCAGCCCCTGAACGCGCCGGTCAGCCAAGATCACGTGCGCACATCTGCCGCTGGTCGCGCGTTGTCGGCATCCGGTCGTGCCGATGAGAGCGCGTGGCATGACTGGCTGGCTCTTTACCTCATCCGTGGGTCGGGGGCGCGGCGGCCAGGCGGCATCCACATCGAAGGCGGCCGGAGCGGCGAGGTCGTCGAGGTCGGTGTCCCGTTGTGCGGCCCTCGCCACGGCGGCGAGGTAGCCGAGCAGCGTCGGCGCCGGACAGCCGGGGATCACAGATGAACACGGCGACCGCGCGGGCGGGCGGGGGCGTTGCGGCCGACGGCCTTTCCCGGGGGCAAAGCGTTGACGACAAATTGATCAGCAATATATGTTGCCCCGGTGACTGAGATGCGCGAGGCCACCTTTCTGATCCTGACTGCGCTAGCCGACGAGCCGCGCCATGGTTACGGGATCATCCAGGATGTCGCCGTCTTGTCCGGCGGCCGCGTCACCCTGCTGCCGGGAACCCTCTACGCCGCCCTGGACCGGCTGGTCGCGCAGGGCTTGGTCGAGCTCAGCCACGAGCAGGTCGTTGACGGCCGGCTGCGCCGCTACTACCGGCTGCGCGCCGACGGCCGCGCCGAGCTCGCGCGCCAGACGGAGCGGCTGCGCCAGCTGGCGTCCGCCGCCGAATCCCGGCTGCGCGCCCTACGGCCTAACTTTGCCTGACCCCGACTGTCGCAGCGTCCTGGGAGAATCGATGCACCGCTGGCTGCTGCTGTCCTACCCGCCCGACTACCGCCACAAGCGCGGGGCTGAAATCCTCGAGACGGTGCACGACATCGCGCCGACCAGCCGGGGTCCGCGTGTGGCGGCGAATCTCGTACGCCACGGTCTGCGCGCCCGCCTTGGGCGGCCAGCGAGCCGCACCGTGGTCGTCTGGGCATCGATCTTCACGGTGGCCTGCGGTCTGTTCGCCGCATCCTTCGGCACCTGGCTGACCTGGCTCGGCTCCCGCCCGCTCGACCACAACGAGCTTGCCGCAGCGGTCAGCCAGCTCTATCCGGACAAGCAGGTGAGCCACATCGACAAGGACGACCCGCCCTCCGTGTTCATCATCTATGGCAGCCCGCTGAGCTGGAGCTCCGTTTCCGATCTGCTGTTGGGTGACGGCGGCGAATACTCGCTCGCCGGGCTTGGCGCGTCCTTCGAACAACTGCCGGCCGACAGCCGTCCGCTCGTCCTCGCCGAACTCCGGCAGCGGCTCCAAGCCGCCGGATGGGACTACACCGAACCGACCTACTCCAACGCATACGACTGCATTCCCGACGACCCGCGATGCGACCCTGCCTCAATACCCTCCAACATCACCCTGTCTGCGCAACGTGGCGACAACATCCTTGAAGTACACATCAACGACGACAACACGACCCCGAAGATGGACTTCGCCATGACCCGGTCGACACCCTGGAGCGCGTATCCCGCCGGCGTTGTCGCCTTCGTGTTGGGCACGCTGAGCGGCTGGTGCCTATTTGGCTGGACCAGCCGACGCACGGAAGGGGACCATCCGCTGGCCCAAGGACTGGCGAAGTTCCTGTACGGCTTCGCGATGTTCCTGTGGTGGGCACCGATCCTGCTGAGCGCGCCGCAGATGCTTTCGCACCATCTGAGCGAGCCGCATCTCCGCTGGCATCCACTGTGGGAATGGCTCGGCCAGCCCGCCATGTCGCTGCCGTTCCTGCTCGGCTGCCTCATGCTGACCCTCGCGCTGGGCCTGGCCCCGCTGCCCTACCGGCAGCCAGCCGACCAAACGCTCGCGCCCGGCTGACGCACGTCAGCCAAGGTCAAGTGCACGGATCTGCCGCTGGTCGCGCGTTGTCGGCATCCGGTCGTGCCGAGAAGAGGACGTTGCCGCGGAGGACGGCATGCGGTAGCTCAAGGTGCCGAGTCATTCATGCTGACCACCATGAACAACCGGTCTGCAGCCAGGGGCCGCGGATTCGATGGACGATGTGGCTTTCCGGCTATTTCGCCGGGGACTTGGGCAGATCCCACAGTTCGGAGATGTAGTCCTGAAGCTGGCCGGCCAGGAAGTTCATGCAGGGCGCGTTCCCCAACCAGTCACCCTCGGTCAGCATCCGGAGCATCCTTTCGAGGGTGACGGTGTGCCAGCCGAGACCGGGCACCTCGCTGAACTTGTATTCCCGCTCCTCGCTGAGGAGCACGGTGCACGTCGGGTCCGTCAACGCCAGTTCTTGCAATTGCTCAAATATCCGCCACGCCGCCTGGTACCGAAGGGTGAGCCTCAGTTCGGTGTCCTTCTGCGCTTCGAGGGCGATCGATCGCCGACCCTTCACGACGATCGTTTCGACGTTCCGAGGGACCTGAACGTTCTTAATCCCCGGGTTCAGGAAACTGTCCGAATCGTTCTCTCCGAGATCGCGAAGATATCCGGAGATCATTAGCAACAGGTTGAGGGCGGCGACGGATGGGCGGTATCGTACCGGCTGCATGTGCATCTCCCAACGAAGAAGGATCGAGACGGCCACCTGACATTTTCACAGAAGGTCCTTCACTGATCAGCAGTGGCGGATAACTGACAAGATTTGGCCAGGCGGGCAAGATTCATGAACAGGCGTCTCGGCAAGGTGATTACGGAACGAATCGCTGAGCGGGCTACACCGCTGGGACGGGCACGCTCAGTGCCTCGGGTCGCGGTCGGTCAGGCCAATCGGATCGGTGGTGTGATCCGGAGTCGACACCAGATCACTGCCGGCATGGATCAACGATTTGCAGCCGCGGTGTAGTGCTGCGGTGGCCTTGTCGTTGCGCGCGAGGGCGGCGGTGAGCGCGTCCGCGACGCGGTCGAGCTGTTCCCGCAGCGGTAGGTCGGGGCGGCCCGTGGTGTGGGCGCCGGCGAGCGCGTCAGCGGCGCCGGTCAGGATGGTGATCTGCGCGCAGGTGGCGGCGACGGTTCCGGCCGCGGCGAGCAGCGCGCACACCTCGTCGGGGCGGCGGGCGCAGGCGTCGGCAATGCCTTTCGGGTTGAGGGTGTAGCCGTGGTCGTGAAGCAGCCGGGACACGGCGTCGAGGAATGGCAGCATCCGAGTCTCCTAACAGTGGGTCAGAGCGAGGGCTGGCCGATGCGGGGCCAGCCGTCCAGCAGGGACGGGGGAAGCCCGGCGCGCAGCGCCTGGTTGATCACGTGCGCGAGGCTGTAGTCGGGGTCGGCGGCCAGGGCACGGTCGAGGGCGACCGACGCGAGGGCTCCGTCGCCGCATCGCCAGGCGGCGAAGGCGAGCAGGCTGGCCGGCGCCGCGGCCAGGGGTGGGTGGGCACGGCGGGTGATGTCGGTCCACATGGGTAGCTGCCAGTCGTCGCTGGCCCGCCAGGCGTGGTCGCGGATCAGCGGGTCGGAGAGCAGGATGGTCAGCCAGGCCAGCTCGTCATCGTGGAGGGCCTGCTCGTCGCGGTAGCGGGCCAGCGCGGCGGTCACCGCCTCGACGCCGGCGCGGGTCAGGCCGTCGTGTCCGGCCGTGGCGAGCAGTCTGCGGTGGCGGGCCCGGGCCCGGGCGGTGGCGCGGGTGACGGCGACGCGGGCGGCCCTGCTGGTGGGGGCGACGCTGGCGACGAGCGCCGCCCGGTCGGGCAGGGCTCGGCAGCCGGCGACGATGGCGTGCATCGTGACGTCGCTGCGGTGGGGGTCGACGGGCGTCCCGTCGGTGGGGCAGCAGGCGGGGTTGTGGCAGAGGTAGGAGAAGTAGCGGCCGTCGGTGACGCGCAGGGCCTCGAGGACGTCCAGGCCGGCGGCGGCGAGGCGTGCGGTGATGGCGTCGATGGCCGGGGTGACGGTGGTCGCGGGCCCGTAGCCGATGGCGATGGCGCGGGTGGCGGCGGCGTGGCGTAGCATGCGGATCTTCGCGTCCGCTATGCCGTCGATCCAGGTTGCGATGCCGCTGGGTTCGGGGAGGTCGGCGCGGCCGGCGACAACGACCCGGGCGCCGGCGACGCCGACGGTGACGAGGCTGTCGGCGGGATGGAATCCCAGCAGGTAGGGCACGGCGGTGAGCAGGTCGGCGGGTGAGCCGATCGGCAGGCGATTGGTGTCGGTCATGGTGTCTCCAGTCGTTGCTGAGGTGAAGTCGGGCAGGGTCGATCGGCCGTACCAGGAGCGCGAATGTCGCGCCGGCCCGGGACCGGCGGTGGAGGGCGCGGGGCTGGGAGCTCTGTCCGTCAGCAGGTGCGGTGTGGCGCCGAAGCCGCCTGGGCGGCGCGGTTCGGCCGAACCCATGCCAGGGCTACGCCGAAATGTCAGGCGTGCTCGAGGGCGGCGACCGCGGCGTCGGAGATATGTCCTATGGCCTGCACGGGGTCGGCCACGGTGAGCGTGGTGGTGTGGGTGAAGGTGTGCCCGGGCAGGTCGGCGGGGCGCAGCCACAGCACCGCGCAGCCGGTGCGGTGCAGAGTGGTGATGAGCCGCTGGGCGGGTTCGATGTCGGGCAGATCACCGTCGGAGACGATGGTGATCATCCGCAGGCGGCCGGGTTGGCGCAGGTGCAGCAGATCGTCGGCGAGTTTCACCGCGTCGGTGAACGCGCTGCTGCCGCCGTCGGCGCGCAGCTCGAGGACCTGCCGGGGGTGGTGGCGGGGCGGGACGAGCAGGGTGACGTCGCTGCCGAAGGCGATGGTGGCGGTGACCGCCTGGTTGGCGCGGGCGGCGTGAGCGAGGATCCACCCGGCCGACGACATCGGCGCCGCCCAGGGGTGCATGGAGAACGACGCGTCGACGATGACCCCGAGATGCAGGGTCGGTTTCGGCGCCGGCAGCTGGGTACGGCGCTGCCACGGGGTGGCGGTCGGCATGGCGCCGGCGGCGATCTGCGCGCGGGCGGTGATGGCGTGGCGGGTGCGCAGCCGTCCGGGCGGGGTGAGGCTGGGACGGGTGTCGGGCTCGGGCTGGTGGGTGCGGGCGCGTCGGAGCCGGGCGGCGAGGGTGCGGGCGGCGGCGCGTTCGGCGTCGGTGGGATCGCGCTGCGACCAGCTGGTGGGTGCGGAGAACCGGGCGGTGATCCGCTCGGCCCGGTACTGGGCGCCGGTGAGTCCCGCGCTGTGGGCGAGGTAGTCCGCCAAGGCCCGGGCGAGCACGCCGGCGAACACGCCGACATCGGTGGTGGGGGTGTCGGGTTGGCGGCGGGGGTCGATGCCGAGGATCCGGCACCACCGCCACGCCAGCTCGATCATCGCCTCGGCGTCGGTGTCACCGGTGGTGTGGGCTTCGCGCCACACATCGCGGAGTTGCCGCAGCCGTCTGCGTCCGAGGATGGTGGTGACGGCGGCGCGGACACCTTTGATGTCTTTGGCGGTGATGATGCGGGCGTCGACCCTAGCCAGCAGCAGGCCGGCGAGCTGGCCCGCGTGCCACGGGTCGTCGACGGGCGCGTCGGCGAGGCTGATGAGGGTGGTCACGGTGTGGCGCAGCCACCGCCGGTCCGTGCGGCGGCGGGCGCGGTGTCGGTTCTCGATGCGGGACTCCTCGAGCAGCTCGGCAACGGCGGCGACGACGGGTGGGGTGCCGGGCGGGGTGCTCCACTGGCTGTGCACCGCGTGGGCGGCTTCGTGGACCAGCAGCCCGTAGGCGGTCGGGACGAGGCGCTTGTGGCCGGCGCGGCGGGGGTCGGCGACGTCGGGGGCGCCGATGTGGGTGGCGTCGACTTCGATGCGGCCCGCGGCGGGGTAGAAGCAGGCGGGCGCGCCGCCGCCGGCGCCGGGGGCGACGGTGACGGTCAGGTCGGTGCGGCCGGTCAGGACCGGCAGGTGTCGGGTCCAGGCGTCGTTCCACTCCTGCCAGGCGGGGTTGGTGCCGCTGGTCGGGGTCGGGTCGGGCCGCAGGTGCTGTAGTTGAGGCATCGGTACTCCGTGGGGTTAGCGCTGCTTGCCGAGGGTCAGCGGGGTGATGTCGGTGCCGAAGTGCTGTCGCAGAGCGGCGAGAACCTGTTCCCGGTCCTCCTGCGGTGCGCGGCCGGCCAGGTTGGCGACCGCGGCGGGCAGGCCGAGGGTTTTGCGGACGCGGGCGAAGCCGAGCAGCTCGCGCAGTTGCGGCGCCCAGCCGATCCGCTCGGCGGCCAGATCCGCGTTGAGCGCGACCGCCGCGGCCACGGCGGGGGTGGGAACACCGAGGTGGCGGGCGAGGTCCCAGTCCGTGGTGACCTCGATGTGCACGTCGAAGCGGGAGGCGAGAGCTTCGGTGAGGACCGCGCCGTGCACGCCCGGGTTGTGGCCGGCGATGACGTAGAAGCCGTCGACGGCGTCGACGCGTTCGTTGCGGTAGCCGGGGATGGTGATGACGCGCCGGCCGTCCATGGCGGGGTAGAGCACGGCGAGGACCTTCGGTGGGATGAGGGTGGCGTCGTCGACCAGCAACGCCCGCCCTTCCCGCATGGCGGTGACGAGGGGCCCGTAGACGAACTCGAAGCCGCCGTCGGGCAGCGGGATGAAGCTGCCGAGGAAGTCCTCCACGACGGTGTCGCCGGTGCCGGCGACGGTGAGCAGGTCAGGGAAGGCGGCCTCGACGAGGGCGGTCTTGCCGGTGCCGGGCGGGCCGTAGAGCAGCACCGGTACACGCTTGTCGCGGAGCCGGCGCAGCACATCCACATCGGTTGCCCCCGCGAGCTTGCGCGGGAAGTACAGGTCCCCGTTGGGGCGGGGGACCGGCTGGCGCCGACCGGCCCCACGACGTGCCTGGCGGGGTGTACCCGGGGTAGGCGGTGGCGCAGCCCCGGCGGCGTCGATGCCGGCCTGGGTGATCTGGAACCGGTGTGGGCCGCTGGTGTGGGTGGCGTAGCCGGCCGCGGCCATCTTCTTCAGGGCTTCGAACACCGCGCCGGTGGACGGGGCGCCGATCGCCGCGGTGAGTTCCCCGACCTTGAACACCTGGTTGGGGTGCGCGGCGAGGTGAGCGGCGACCTGCCGGTAGAGGTAGCCGGGCCGGCGCCCGTCCGGCCGCGGAGCGGGATCGTTCGGGTCGGGTGTGGTTACAGGGTCCATGCGGGTCCTCCTGTCATAGGGCCCGCGCACCCGTCTGCCGGGTGCGCGGGCGGTGGTGTGGTGTCCGCGCGGCGGAGACGGGCAGGGACCGACCAGCCCTCACCGGGCTGGTCGTCACCTGTGTGAGGTGCGGGAGGGGCGACCATGTAGGGCTGCCCGGAGGTGGAGGTGTCGCCGCCACCGGTGGTGGGCGACGACAAGGAACGCACCCGGGTCCCGGTCGATCAAGTCATTCCGGTGGCGGGGCGGTTGTTATCGTTCGGTGTGGATGCCTCGGGGGTTGACCGGCTGACGGTGGACGGGCTGAACTCGATCGCGCATCTGCTGCCGAAGGCGGGCGGCCGGTGCGGGGTGTACGAGCTGACGTTCGCTGACGGCGAGCGATACGTGGGGCAGGCCGTCGATGTGGTGGCGAGGTTCGGCGCGCACCGAAAGACCTGGACCGACATCGTCGAGATCGCCTTTCGGCGTGTTCCGCGCGACCGACTCGATGAGGTGGAGCGGGATCAGATCCGCTGGCGTGAAGCGGCCGGGGCGCGACTGCGCAACGTGGTGTACACCACCGGGCGCCTGGGAGCCAGCGACCTGGATCTCCTCGTGCCGCCGTCGGAGCAGCGACGCTGGCTGGCTGACCACCAGCCACGCGAGATCCGCCTCGCTGACCGGCCGGACGATCCCGTTGTGCGCCGCCGCACCCGCCACCGCTTCGACCGGCTGCGAACCGATTCCCGGTTCAGCGGCGAGCTGGCCGACCTGATCGGCGCCTACCTGCGCGCCACGATGCCCGCACTGGAGCGGACGGAGCTGAGCTACTGGACTCTGAGCGCGCTGCCGGGAACCAACGCCGGTACCTACCCGCGTCTGTTCACCATCTCGGTGCACGCGCTGGAGACGCTGTATGTCTGCCACGACAGGCGTACCCCGCGGGACCTGCAGATCCGCCTGAACGTCGATGAGGCCGTCGCGCGGTCACAGCTGCGCACCCGTCTGTGGCTGTCGTCGATCCGCGCGGTGCGGGCGAACTACCGTATCCGTCCCGGTGTGCTCGGGTTGCGGTTCGCGTCCGCACGGGCTGCCCGCGACGCGCTCACTCGAGCGCCGGTCATCAAGGCGGCCCGCAAGCTCAACCTGGACCTCATGCGGAAGGGACCGGCTCTGAACTGGAAGACCCACTGCCCGGATCTCGTCGAGCACGTTCTGTCCGGCTGAGCGCCCGGTCGGGATCCCGCCACGCGAGGATCCTTAAGCCGGCTCAAGCCCTGGAGCGGGCCCTACCCGCGCCGGAGGGTGACCTCGTGGTGGGGACGGCGGGCGATGGTCACGGTCAGCGCGAGGACGCTGCCGTCGGACAGCTCCAGCCACACGCCACGGTCGAGGGTCAGGACACCGGCATCGCGGTAGAAGCGGGCGCAGGTGACGGTCACCGGGGTGCCGTCGTCGTGGGTGAGCTGGGGCAGGTCGGCGTCGTCGCACAGCTGATCCAGGTCGTTGCCGGCGAGCAGGCGCAGCAGGAGCGCCTGAAGGATCTCCTCGCGGGCGTAGTCGTCGAACTCGTGCTCGCTGTTGTCGAGCATGACGTGCTCCTTTCGATCGGTGGGTGGGGGTCGGCCCGGGTCAGGACTCGGGTGCGGGCGGGTGGGGGATGTGGCCGGCGATGCGGTCGCAGTCGTAGGGGTGCACCGGCATCCAGGTCCAGGCGCGGCCCATGACGATGTACCGGCCGTCCGCGTCGGGCGCGATGCGGACGACGGCGCCCGGGTCGTCGTGTACCCGGGTCTGGTCGGCGACGATGACGTCACCGTCGAACCACAGCCGGGCCAGGGACTCGTCGACCATCCGCTCCTGCCGCTCGCCGGTGGCGCCGGCAGCGCCGAGATGCCGCCGGGCGTCCTGCTGGTCGGCGACGATCGCCTCGGCCACGTCCCGGGTGCAGGTGAACACCGCCCACCCGTTCCACCGGTCGACCAGGACGCCGACGAACCCGACCGGGACACGCAGCTGCCCCTGCTGATCGGGTGTCCACGCCCAGTCGCCGGCGAACAACCCCGGCCCGCCCACGCGCACCCGGTCGGGGTACACGTGGCGCAGGTCCCGGTCGTCGCCGCCGGGGTGCAGCACGACGCGGCACTGCCGGGCCGCCTCGGCCTCCACGGCGGTGTCGTAGCCGTCGCACCACGCCCACCGCGCCTGGTCACGCTGCTGCGCGGTGAGCCGCTGCCATGCCACGGCGCCGGGCGGCGCGTGCTCGGTGTACCGGCCCGGGTCGTCGGCCAGGTGGTGCCGGTCGGCGGCCGGCAGCACGTCGATGTCCCGTCCGGCCTCGATGGCGGTGAGGACCTCCCGCGCGGTCGCCGTCGCGTCGCCGCTGGCCCGCCCGCCGATAGTGTCCTGCGCCCACCACGCCGCGGTGTCGCGCCCGGCAGCCTGTCCGCCGGTGCGCAGCGCTGTCAGGACCTGCTCCCAGTCGGCGTCGGGGAGGCGGCGTACGCGGTCGCCCGCGTCGAGCAGCATCGCCAACCGGGAGCCGCTGTCCCACTGCACGTCCAGCACCTGCTGGCGTGGGTCGTAGCGGCGCACCGTGCCCGTGTCACCCGGCCGCAGGCGGGTGTGCGGATCGTTGGTGTGCTCGAGCGCGACGCGCTCGCCGCGCTGATAGCTCACCGGCGAGCCGTCGTTGTCGTCGGCGCTGGTGTTGGTGTCGGTCACGCTGATGTCCTTTCCGGGTGGTGCGACCACAAGTGGTGCGCGGATCGGCCGGGCTGCGCCCCCGCGGGCCCCGACCGGGTTGTGGTCAGGTCGCGACGCGGCGCACGGCGGCGAGCTGCGAGGACCACGCGGACAGGTGGGTGATCTTGACGACGTCGCCGCTGTGCGGGGCCTGCACGATCAGCCCCTGACCGAGATACATGCCGACGTGGCCCGGCCGGGCCACGCTGCCCCGGCTACCAGGGATGAACAGCAGGTCCCCGGCGCGTAGATCCCGCCAGTCGGTGACCGGCACGCCGGCGTCCACCTGCTTGCGCGTGGTCCGTGGCAGCCCGATACCGGCCGCCGCATACGCCTGCTGAACCAGCGAGGAGCAGTCGCACTGGCGGGCGGGGACGCCGGAGTGGGGAGCGGTGCAGTCCCCGCCGAAGGTGTACGGGGTGCCCAGCTGGGCCAGGGCCCACCCGACCGCCGCCCCGACCCGCGGCGGCGTGCCCGCCGGCGGAGCAAACCCGGCTGGTAGCGGCACCCGCTCGCTGCCGGGGTGGCCGTCGCCGCCGTCGAAAAGGCACATCGGGTTGCTCATGGCCTGCTCCAGGTCGGTGGCGACGGGCCCGGCGGGGGCGCCGCCGGTCAGGACACGGACCAGAGCGATCGCGTCGTCCTCCCAACGGGCGTAGGCGCCGGGGTGGGCGGAGCGCTGCACCGCCTGGGCGGCGTCGGTCAGCGCCATGGCCTGCCAGCCGTCGACGGCCAGCAGCGCCTGGTAGAACGCCGCGGCCGCGTAGTGCGGGTCACGTAGTCGGGCAGGGGCGCCCCAGCCCTGCGACGGGCGCTGCTGGAACAGCCCGACGGAGTCACGGTCTCCGCCGGGCAGGTTGCGCAGGGTGGACTCCTGCATGGCGGTGGCCAGCGCGATGACCCAGCCGCGCGGCGGAACGGCGCGCTGCGCGCCGACGTCGACGACGACGGCGGCGTTGGCCACCTGGTCGCTGGTCCACCCGGCGACGCCGCCGAGCGGCGGCGGGGACACGGCGATGACGGACGCCAGGGGATGCCCGTCGGGGCCGACGGTGGTGGAGCAGGCCGCCGAGGCGGTGCCGCCGCCGGTGAACAACGCGCCGATCCCGCCCGCGCACAGCACCACCACCGCGATCACCGCAGCGGCGAGCGCGGCGAGGGCGCGAGGGCTCACCGCGTCGCTCCTGCCGCCGCACTGGCGGGTTCCGCACGGCGGGGCACGGCGGGGTGCGGCAGGAAACCTGACAGGGCGTAGCGGGCGACCGGGCTGCCGTCGTCGGTGTGCACGGCGACCGTGGCGGTGTCCGCGTCGATAAGGTAGATCCACTCGACATCGAGGTGCCGGGCGTGGCTCAACGGGAACACGGTGAGCGGCTCCGGCGCGGCCGGCATCCCGCCGGTGGGGGCCAGGGACATGCCGACGCCCGGCACCGGGTGCTGGCCGGGGAGCGCGCGGCGGCTGTCGGCGGTGATGCGCGGATCGAGGTACTCCCAGTCGCAGGCGAGGACCGCGGCGGCCAACGCGCGCGTGTCGTAGTGGGTGTGGCCGGCCCAGATCGCGGCCAGGGCGGGCAGGACGACGCTCGGGTGGCCGTCGATGAGCACGGCGCGGGCGTGCGCGAGGTGCGGCTGGTCGGGTTCGATGACGCCGACGTAGCAGTGGCTGCTCACAGGACAGGGCTCCTTACGGGAGAGGTGAATGGGTCGTGCCCGACCGCCCACATCGGCGGCCGGGCGTGTATGGGCGGCGGGGGAGGCCCGCGCAGTCCCGCCGTGGCCGGCAGCGGGCGTCGCGTCGTGGCGACGCCCGCGTGCGGGCCAGGGTTGGAATAGGGCCGTCGGTCCGGTCAGGGCTGGTCTCGGTCGGTGCGCGGCCAGGTCGCGGGCCGGGGACGCCAGCCGAAGATCGGATCGGTGGTCTCGACGGATCCGCAGCGGATGCACCGGGTGTAGGTGTCCTCGCCGTAGCCGGCCATGGACGGCACCTCGTCGCAGCTGATCTCGTCGACCGCGCCGCAGACCCGGCAACGGATGGACCCCCCGTCGGGTCCGCACTGGCTGAAGATCGGCTCGTCGGGATTGGTGTCCGGCGGAGGGTGCCCGCTCATGCGGTGCCTCCCGACGTGTTCCAGGGCCGGTGGCGGGCGGTGGCGGCCAGCAGTGCGGCCAGGCCGGGCTGGGTGGCCGGGGTGTCGTCCGGGTCGGGGGAGTCGTCGACGAGCAGCCACGGATGCTCCTCACCGATCGGGCGGGTGAGCTGGTAGACGCGGCCGTCGGCGTCGACGGCGTCGATGCGGCGGGCCTGCCGCGGCTGGCCGTCGACGGTGATGATGTCGTCGTAGCAGGCGGCCCAGGCCAGCAGCCGCGCGTCCGGCTCGGTGGCGCGGATCAGCCGCAGGATGGTGTCGAGGGTGGCCCGGTAGGGCGTCGGCGCGTCCGGTGTGGTGAGGCTGACGGCGAGGCGGTGCAGCAGCATGGGCAGCCCGGCCGGATCAGTGAGCAGGTCGTCTCGGTGCAGCGGGAACTCCACGCTACGCATCGCGCGTACCGGCGCCGGCCCGGCGGCGCTCACCGCCCGGTCGTGGATGAGCAGCAGCGTCGCGGGCCGGCCCCAGCCGACCGTGTCGGCGTCGGAGTCGACGGCCAGCAGGCAGCCGGCGAGGGTGTGGACAGCGGCGGAGGACAACACATCGGTCTCCTTGTCATCGAGGAAGGCGAAGGACCCCGCAGCCGGTGGCTGCGGGGTCCTTCGGGCATCAGGAACGGGCGCCTCGGTGGCCGGCAGGCTGCGTGCCGGGACGTGGCCGCGGCCGCTGGCGCCTGGCATCTGCGGGCGGGCCGGTGTGGAACCGGCTGGGGGATCGGGGGCGGTCAGCGGTAGTGGCGGTCGCGGCCGCGCCGGGCAGGTAACGCGGCGCGAGGGTCGTGCTCGCGCACGCCGCTGCCGCAGCGTTTGGCCGCATACATGGCGGCGTCCGCCTCGGCGAGCAGCTGCCGGGGACCGGTGTGCCGGTTGTGGCTGTGGGTGTGCCCCACCGACGCGGTCATCCGCAGCTCGCCGTTGACCACGCGGATCGGCGCGGCGGCGATGACCTGCCAGGCGGCGTGGGCCGCGGTGGCGGTGTCGTCCCGGCCGCCGGACACGAGCAGGGCGAACTCGTCGCCGGACAGCCGTGCCGCGGTGTGCACGGGTGCGGGCAGGCTGGCCAGCCGCCGCGCGACCCGCTCCAGCAGGTCGTTGCCGGCGTCGTGGCCCAGGGTGTCGTTGACGGCCTTGAACCGGTCCAGGTCGAGCAGCACCACCCCGACGGGAGTGCCGTCGGCGAGCGCGGCGCGCAGGCGGGTGAGGAACAGCCGCCGGTTGGGCAGGTCGGTGACCTCGTCGTGGGTGGCTTGATAGCGGGCCGCCTGCAGGGCCTGCTGCTGGCGCCAGAGCAGCGCTCCGGCGAGGGCGAGACCGGCGAGGATCCCGCCGGTCACGGTAGCGATCGTGGTCAGGGTGGGAGACACTCGGGGACGCTCCTTGTGTGTGAAGGAGCACCGGGGGCGGGCGTGAGTCGCCAAACTGTGACGCCCGCCCTCGGGCTGCCGGGGAGGTGAATTACCGGACGGTGGCGGGGGCCAGCTGGTAGGTGGCGGGACGCTCGACCGTCTGCACCGCCGCGCCGGAGGCGACGAGCTTGATGGCGGCGTTGGCCACCGCGCCGGCACTGGCCTTGGCCGCGCCACTGCCCGCGTTCGCGGCGTCGATGAGCTTGCACAGCTCGCCGGTCCTGTAGGCCCGGTCGGGGTGCGCCTCGAGGATGCCCAGGACCGCCCCGCGCAGCGAGCCGCCCGTACGGCGCGCCGGCGAACGGTCCCCGCCGCGAGGCCGGTCACCGGCGTCGCCGCCAGTAGGCTGGCCGGACTCCGGCGCGTCCGGCTCGGGTTCCCTCGGCGCGGTGCCGCTGTCGACTGGTGTACCGCTGCCGGCTGGTGTGCCGGTGTCGTCCGTGGGGGCGGACCCTGCGGCGCCACGCCGCGCCTCGACGGCCTCGAGGTGCGAGGACTCGGCGGCGGGTGCGAGCGCGTCGGCCCCGGCGGGGTGCGGGTCACCGGCGGTGGCAGTGGCGGCGTGGCCGGCGTCAGTGAGGCGCCAGAGGGTGCGGCCGTCACCGGCGGGAAACCGCTCGGCCTGCCCGGTGCCCTCCCAGGCGCGCAGCTTGGGGGTGGTGGTGGAGTAGCCCAGCCCGGCCCGTTCGGCGACCTCGGCGGCGGTGGCCTCGCCGAGCTCGGCCAGCGCCGCGAGGACCTTGATCGCGCTGTGCGCGGGCGGGCTGTGCATGTGCGTGTCGGTCATCCTGTTGTCCTTTCCTCCTGAGGGCTGGTGCGATCGAGGTCCGCGCACTGATCCACGCTTCGATGGCGGCGCTGATCAAGTGCACGGACCGCATCTCGGGACGGGCGCGGGCGTGTGCCGATGAAGCCGGCATCCGGTGCGCTGGGTCTGGTCCGGAACTCCGGGCAGTCCGCGCCGTCCGGTGGAAGCCGCCGAATGGGCACCACGGCGGCGGGTGGGGCAGGGCGAGAGGCGCCGGCAGCGGCTGCATGCCGTCGACGCGGAATCACGCCGGTGTGGGTGATGCGGTGGCGCACGACCGGAGCGGGAAGAGGGAAAAGCGGCCTGTCGGCGGCCCACCTGATCTGGGCCGCCCCATGCCCCGGGGCGCCCGGCGACGCGTGCGGCGGCCGCGCCGAGGGCGGCCCGCGTGAAGGCGGGTGCGGCCCGGCCGGGTGATGCGGGCTCGTCGGTTCGCGGGCGCGGGCTGTTAGCGGCTGACAGTCGAGCCGTGTGATTCAGGCTGTGCGGCGGCATTGCCGACGACCGGCGCCTGGGCGCCCATGCCGATGCAGGACCGCCCGGCGGTTAGAGGGCGACGGCGAGCAGCCGCTGGTCGGGGGCGAGGGTGTCAAGGTGGGCCAGGGCCTGCTCGAGGTAGGTGATGCGGTGGGCGAGGGCGTCGCTCGCCGGGGCGAGGGTGCGGCCGTCGACGGTGAGCATCGCGTCGCCGGCGACGGCGCGGGCGGCACTGTAGTGCTGGTAGGCGGCCTGGCCCGCCTGGTACATCTCCAGCTCGCCGACGGCCGGTTGCCCGGGGCCGGGCGCGGCGGCGGCGTGCAGCCGCACGGCGTGCACGCGGGGCTGGGCATGGAAGTCGGTGACCGCGGCGGTGAGCGGATAGCGGTCGGGATCGGTGAGGTGGCGGGTTTCGTAGACCGGCCACGGGGTGGCGGCTCTGGTGCCGTGCACGAGCTGCTGCCAGATCTGGTGGCGGATGCCGGCGCCGACGGCGGCGGCGTGGCGCATGCCGGCCAGGTCCAGTAGTCGCACCGGTCCGCCCGCGCACGGCGCGGGCCGGCCCGGCCGCAGGCCGACCATGAGGCGTCGGTGCCACGGCCGTAGCCGCGGTGCCGCCCAGAACAGGGGTGTGAGGCTGCCGGCGACACCGAAGTGTGCCTCGAGGTGGTGACGGGTGAGTGCGGCCGCCGGTAACTCGTCGGGAAGGCAGATGATCATCGTGGCGATGGTCGGGGCCGTTACCGGGGACGGCCGCGTGGCGGCGATCGCCCGACGGAGGGCCGCCGGGGTCGCGGACGCTGCGGTGCCCGTCGTCGCGGCAGGTGGTGTCGGAATCGTGGCCACGCGGCTGCCGTGGCGGGTGAGCGGGGTGCCGTTGTGTGAGGACATCGGTCTCCTTTCGTCAGGCGCGCGAGAGCGCAGCAATAGCCGGCCCAGCGGTCGCATGGGCCGGTGCACGGCGATCAGGGGAGAGGGCGGTGCGGTGTGACCTCAGGTCGCTGCGCGAGGCGCGTGCCGACCGGCCGTGGCGGGTGGGCATCGCGTTCCGCTGGAGTGCGGCGGTGGTCCTGAGGTGGGACCGGACCGGGTGATGCAATCGGGGTGTGGTGTTGCCGGAACAGTAGCGGCAGCATCTGGCAGCGCCCGTTGTCGGTGCCGCGCCGGGAAAGCGCCGTCAACCTGCACTGTCAGACCCATCTGGCGGCCGGAGGCGCCCTGTCGGTCGGAGCTGTCAGATTCGCTGGACCTGACAGCCGTCCAGCGGGTGTGGCAGGGCGAGCACGGCCCCGAGCGTCGCGGTGTGGCCGTCCGACGTGGGGCGCCCAGATCAGCAGCCGCAGCGGGAACGTATGACGCAGATCGTGGTACACCCAGCACCGGCGCGGCAGCTCCGGCCCCACCCCACCGGTCACCGCGGCCTTCATCCGCTCCCACGCCGCCCACCGAACCCGGTCCCATCCCGGGGCCGTGACCATCCGCCCACCGGCGCCGATGAACATCGCCAGCGGATCGATACCGTCCCGGTCTCCCATACCGCGATCCGCCGCAGCCGAGAATCCATACCCCGGATCGACATGGTGACCGTATCGCCCTCGAGCTGATCCCCGGCGGGGCGAAGAAGAGCCTGTCCGCCGCCCGGGCCAAGGCACTGCTGGCCACAGTCAGACCCCGGGACGCGGTCGGCAAGGCTCGACGCCGGGTCGCCGCGGAGCTGATCAGCGACCTCGAACGGATCTATCGACGCACCAGGGAAGCCGACAAGGAACTGAAAGAACTGGTCGCCTCCACCGGCACCACATTGATGGACCTGCACGGCATCGGGCCCTCCGGCGCCGCCCGGCTGCTGGTCGACGTCGGTGACATCACCCGGTTCCCCAACCGAGCCCACTTCGCCTCCTGGAACGGCACCGCCCCCATCGACGCATCCTCCGGCGATCAGGTACGCCACCGACTCTCCCGCGCAGGGAACAGACAGATCAACCGCGTGCTGCACATCATGGCCACCGTCCAGCTACGCAACCCCAGCGAAGGACGCGCCTACTTCGACCGGAAAAAGGCCTCCGGCAAGACATCAATGGAAGCGATGCGCGCCCTGAAACGACGCCTGTCCGACATCGTCTACCCGACACATGATCAACGACGCGGTGGCCACGGCGGCGGGCCCGGGAGGACAACGGGGAACGGCAACTGGCTCCAGCGTGACCGGCTCTCATCCCCAAGCCGGCTCTTCGGAGAAGTCACTTCCCGGACCCGCCGAGACCCAGGATAAAGCTCTCCTCCCGGCGGTGTCTTGACACAGAGGGGAGCCTACTCATCCCTGCGTAATCTTCGGTGGTTCCGCTCGGTTCGCCGGGAGCGGCTGCGTGGCGTTGGCGGCCGTCAGGTCGGTGCGGACTGGAGGGTGTCCGCGACCGGGTGGCGTGCGGCGGTCAGCGCGGGGAGGGCGGTGAGCGCGGCGACGGCGAGCAGGACTCCGAGTGCGGTGGCGAGCAGCCAGGAACCGGGTGGGTACTGGACCTCGTCGGTGCTGAGGGACGCAACAAGCCCGATGCCGGTCGGGATCCCCATGGCGACGCCGGGTATGGCGGGAAGCAGCTGCGCTGCCGCCAGGCCCACGCCGGCCTGCGCGGGTGTGGCACCGAGCGTCCGCGCGACGGCCAGCGGCTGCCGGGCGTCGAGTACCGCGGTCCAGGTGCTCACGACGGCGTTGATGAGCGCAAGGATGCACAGCACGACGGTGAGCAGGAGCATGGCCTGCTCGCCCCGTTCCCACCGGGGATTGGCGAGCTGCGTGTAGCCGAGGTCGAAGCGCACTACACGGGTGTTTTCCATGAGTATGGCGACGAGCGTGGTCGTGGTGATCAGGGTGTTCACCATGACGAGTCGGGCGCGGCGTGGCCGGCGCGCGTTGATGCGCACTCCGATCAGCAGGGCGGTCGGCAGCCGGCGCGACAGCCAGATGCGCCACCGTCGGCGCCGAGGTGGCGTTGCGGCGTCGGCCAGTGCGTGAACGGTGCTGGTGGTGGCGGCGCGCACCACCGGTGTCAGAGTCGCCGCCACAGCGATCGTGAGGGCGAGGGCCGTGACGGCGATCACTATGCGCAGCGCGGGTGGCTGGGTGTTGACGGAGCCGATGAGTCCGGCGCTGGGGCGGATCAGCACGGGTGCGGCGAACCAGCCGGCGGCCAGGCCCGTGGCGGCGGCGGCGAGCCCGATGACGAGGTATTCGGCGAGGTGGACGGCGGCGATCATGGCTGGTCCGGCCCCGACGGCCTTGAGCAGCCCCACCCGGCGGCGCTGGCCGATGATCCGGCCCGCGACGATGCCGGCAACGCCGGCCAGCGCAAGGCCGGTGAGCAGCCAGCTGCCGACGAGCAGCACTGTTCGAGCGTCGCTGTACAGCCGACCGTTGAGGTCGCTGATCCTCTGCCAGGTGGTGAGTTGTTCGCTGACGGTGTACCTGGTGCTAGCCGCCGGGTCGGCGAGTTTGAGGTTCAGGGTGTAGGACAGCGGCTGGCTGCCCGCGAGCATGGCGATGTCGCTGTGGTCGACCCAGACCAGGCCGCCGCGCTCGACCAAGATGCTGCCGGAGTAGTGCCACCCGGCGTACGGATATGTCGCTCTCGCGGCGGTGACCGCGGTCCCGGTCACGCGCAGCGGGTGGCCGTCGATGTTGACCGTGTCGCCGGTGCGGATGCCGAGGGCGTCGGCGAAGAAGCGCTCGACGACCACGCCGCCGGGGCGTACCCAGGTGCCGTCGGTCACGGCGGGCCGGTCGGTCGATACGGGTGTCGTGTCCCGGCCCTCGACGACGGTGTGCGCGGACTTGCCGCGGGCCGTCATCGTCAGGTATGCGATCGGGAAGGGGCCGCTGTGATCGGTGACGCCGGCCGCGGTGGTCAGCGATGCGAGCTCGTCCAACGCGGCCTGGCCGGTGGCCCGGGGTGTCACGATCACGTCCGGGCCGGCGGTGGCGGTCCGGGTCTGCTGGTACGGCCGGTCGGCGAGTTCGTTGAGGGTGAGGCCGAGGGTCAGCGTCGCGCTGGCGGCGGCGATGGCGACCAGCAGCAGCACCGTCTCCGTTCGACGCCGGCGCAGGTCCCGCACCAGCAGCCGGCACACGAGCAGCAGGCGGCCGGCCATGTCAGCGCCACCCGCCGTGGACGGTGCCGGTGGCGGGGCTGGCGAGCTGGGTGTCGTCGGCGAACGCCCCGTCACGCATGTCGATCACCCGGTCGGCGACCGCTGCGATACGGGCGTCGTGGGTGACCACCACCAGGGTCTGCCCGGCCGTACGCAACTCCTCAAACAACCGCAGCACCTCCAGGGTGGCGGCGCTGTCCAGGTTCCCGGTGGGTTCGTCGGCCAGCACCACCAGCGGCTCGTTGCTCAGCGCGCGGGCGATGGCGACCCGCTGGCGCTGGCCGCCGGACAGCGCCGACGGCAGGTGCTTGGCGCGGTCGGCGAGTCCGACCTGGTCCAGTAGGTGCATGGCGCGTTGTCGGGCCTTGCGGGGTGACTGTCCGGCCATCAGCGCGGCCAGTTCGACGTTCTCCACGGCGGTGAGTTCCTCCATGAGGTGGAAGGACTGGAAGACGAACCCGACGTTGTCGCGTCGCAGCCGGGCCAGGGCCCGTTCGCTCATCGTGTCGATCCGGCGGTCGGCCAGCCACACCTGCCCGTCGGTCGGGCGTTGCAGCCCGCCGAGCAGGTGCAGCAAGGTGGACTTGCCGCAGCCGCTGGGCCCCATCACCGCCAGTACCTGCCCGGCGGGCACGTCCAGGTCAACCTCGTCGACCGCGCGCACCAACGAGTTGCTCCAGCCGTACTGTTTGGTCAGCCCGCGCGCCTGCAGCACCGTCGATCCGGTCACGCCTCCGCCTTCCGCCCGGTCCGATCACGCTCGGTCCACATGCGCTCGCACGCCTCCAACCAGTCCAGGTCGGCCCGCAGCCGCAGCACGACCCCTTCCAACAACAACCCGACGACCGGATCCACCGACCGCTCCAACGCAGCCCGCTGGGCATCCCGCAACCGGCGCAGCAGCTCGCGCCGCTGCGCATCGACCAAGGCCACCGGATCGGCCAGCCGGGCAGCAGCAGCGGCCACCAGCTTGAGATGAAACTCGCTGAGGTCCGGCTTCGGCCAATTCACCTCCGTTAGCCACGCGGCGACCCGCTGCTGCCCCGCCGGGGTCAGCGAATAGACCCGGCGGTCGGGCCGGTCCGGCAGACCCTCGGCCCGCTCCGACGTCACCAGCCCTGCCTTCGCCAGCCGGGCCAGCGTCACGTAGATCTGCCCGGCGTTCATCGCCTCGCCGAGCGGGCCGAGCGCGCCACGCAACCGGCTCCGCAGCTCGTAGCCGTACGCCGGCTCCTTCGCCAGCATGGCCAGCACCACATCCTGCACCCGGCACACCCTCCGTAGATCGACTATAGATAACCGCTATCCATGACGCTGTCAAATCGGAAGGGGCGGCGCGTGGCAGACAGAGCCGGCCGCCTACCACAATGGAGGTTCTGCGCGGATGGGTTAGAGGCGGCGAGGATCACAGCCCTCGCTGATAAACGACGCCCGTGCACGCACATCGGAAGCGGACACCGCACCGGTGTCGCAGAGCGGTCGGTAGCAACTCACCGTGGTCTCGATCAAGGCACGTGGTCGGCAAGGTCGGGTCGACTGCGCGCGACGACGCCTCGCCCTGAGACATCTCGGAATCTCTGGAGAACCGTCCCACTTGGGCTCGTAGCCGAGCGCGGCACCGCGGCGCCGGCCGTCGGCAGGTCGGCGACCGTGACCGCGCGCATCGGCTCGACCGGTAGCCGTAGCCGTAAACGGGCCCACTCCCGGCCGTCCGGCGACCGCCGGGCTGACGCGCCTGGTCATCCCAACCCGACGGCTGGCGGCGGCCTCACGGCCGGTGGCGGCCCTACGCCGGTGGCGGCCCTACGCCGGTGGCGGCCCTACGCCGGTGGCGGCAGGGAGCGGGCCGGTGTCCCGTCGTCGGACAGACCGTAGCGGTGGATGAGCCGGGCCGCTGCGCTGTCGCCGGCGTCCGAGCGCAGTCGCGCCAGGCCGGTGAAGGCGCTGTAGGCGGCACCCCGGTTGACGGCTTCGATGAGGATCTTCTCTGCGGCGAGCGGGTCGCCTGCCGTCCGGAGTTCGTCGGCCAGGGCGAGCATCGCGCTGGTGTCCCCGTGCCCGGCGGCCTGCCGGCGGAGGCGTCGCGCCCCGTCCTGGTCACCGGCGTGGGCCCGGCGCCAGGCCAGGTTTCGCAGCGCCGACGGTTCGCCGTGGGCGGCGGCGGCGCGTGCGGCGAGCACCTCGGCACCGGCGTGATCACCGGCCTTGTCCCGCGACTCGGCGAGGTCGGCCAGTGGTTTGACCCAGCCCATCATCGCGGCCCGGACCGCGATCGCCGTAGCGCCGTCGTGGTCGCCGGCACCCTCCCGAAGACTGGTCAGGCGAGACGCGGCACGTCGGTCGCCCCGGTCCAGGACCTGCCGGTAGAGCGCCTCGGCCCCAGCGGTGTCGCCGGAGTGCTCGCGGTGCAGGGCGAGCGCGATCAGCGGCATGGTGTCGCCCCGGTCGGCGGAGCCGGTCGCGAGAACCAGCGCACGTTCCGGGTCCCGCGTCACGCGGAGTCTCGTCAGCCGCGCTAGTGCGAACGGCACCTCGTGGACGTAGGCCTTCTCAGGAGAAGCCCTCCGACCGTCCAATCCTGTGGACGGCGGCTGTCCTCGGCTTGGTCCACCGTCACCTCGCACGTCAACCACTGGGCAGGGCGACAGAGTACTTGTCAGCCGGGTGGAGGTCTCGGGTCATTCGTTGCGGCCACGACGTGGAGTGCGGCCCGGTGCAGACCCTTCACCATCGCCCGAGGAAGAAGGGCTAATCGTGGTCGATCTGGGTAAAGCGGTGCGGGTTGGTGGCGGGGTTGTCGGGGCCGTGGTCGGAGGGAAGCTCGTGCAGCCAGCGGCGCGTCCCGGGATCGGCGGCCAACGTCCACGCCGGCCCGGCCGGGTGCTCGTCCTGGACACCGGTGGCGACGGGCATGGCGGTGGGAACACCGGCGAGGGCGCGCAGGAGGTTGGCTTCGCGGCGTCGGCTGCGCACACGCAGCAGCACCGGGTAGCGGGGCCCGAACTGCGCGAGACGCTCGTAGCCGCGCAGCTTCCGCAGGACGATGGTGAGCGGTTCGGTGCCGTTGTCGTGTTCCAGAAAGAACCCCACCTGCTGGTTGTCGGCGCACCACACTCCGTGGGCGTCGGGTCGGATGCCGGCGATGGCGTAGGCGGCGGTGGCGTGCTGTTCGGACCACCACCTCGCCAGCCGCGCGCCTGGGTGATGGCGTGCGTGAGCGAGGAGGTCGACGAACAGCTGGTTGGTGCCGAGTAGGTGGGCGAGTCGGCGGCTGCCGACGATGCGTTCGGTGCGTTCGAGGCTGCTGCGTGGTGGTCGGGCGTCGGGCCGGTCGGGGTCGTTGTAGGCGGTGGGGTGCACGAGCATGCCGAGGGGACCCAGGGCGTAGAGGTACTGCCCGTCGCCGGTGGTGATGTCGACGAAGCGGCTGACGGCCTCGATGCTGTGCAGGGTGGCCAGGCGCAGCCGGGCGGACCGGCGGGAGGGGAACAACGCCTCGGTGATCTGGTCGGCCGAGAGCACATAGTGCTCGGCGAGCCAGGCGAGGAGCTGACGGTCGCGCAGGGTGAGCCGACGCAGGTGCTCCAGACGCGAGCGGCGGCTGGCGGTGCTGCGCGAGGCGACGAGGCGCGGGTGGGATGACGGCGGGTGGAAGACAGGACGGTCGGTAGACACGTGCGGACGTCCCTTCAGGGAGGAGATGGATCCCCTCCGGTGGAGGGGTGTCTGAAATCAGGGCTGGTCGTGACCGTGCCCGCGGGACGCCGTGTGCTGCGCTGACAGCCCGCCCGGGCCTGCTGGTGAGCGGCGGTCGGCGTCATGCGGGTGAAGGGCGGGGGGAAGCGTCTGCGGAAGGGGTGACGGAAGCCCCACCGGGGCCGCTGACAGACGCCGGTGCGGTCGCCGGCACGCGCGTGCCGGTAGCGCGTCGTCGACCGGCGTCAGGGCTTGGCCTGGTCTCTGCGGGACGCGCGGGGGTGGGTGGGCGGCGTCGAGTAGCGGGCAACCAGAGCGTCGATGGCGCCGACGTCCTGCACCGGAACGGCCGCCGCCGCGGCCTGCCGGATCGCGGCCGCCTCGCCGATCAGCGGCTTGGGTGGGCGGGTCTTGAGGGTGAACGCGGACGTCTGCCGGCCGTCGACGACCAGGCGGGTCGCGGCGGTGTAGGCGTCGAGGTGGGTCAAATCGTGTTCATCGAGCTCGGGCAGCGTGTGACGGGCCAGGACACGGGCGTCCTCCGGCGCGCACGAGAAATAAATCTTGTTGCGGGCGTTCGCCGACACCGCGGCGAGCAGATCCTTCGGGAACTGCGCCAGGTCCTGATGCGACAGCACCAGCGACAGCCGGTACTTGCGGGCCTCGGCGAGCATCGTGTCCAGCGACGTGGCGAGGGTGAGGAAGTTCTGCGCCTCGTCGATGATCAGCGTGGCGTCACGGCGCCGCTCGGGGGCAACCCTCGCGCGGGCGGTCGCGGCCTGCCACACCTGCGCCAGCATGAGAGAGCCCAGCAGCTTGCTGGTGTCCTCGCCGAGCTGGCCCTTGGGGATCCGCACGAGCAGCGCCCCGCCGTCAAGGACGGCGCCCATGTCGAAGCTGGAGCGCGGGTAGCGCATGGTGCGCTTGACGAAGTCACGCAGCAGAAACGCGCGCAGCCGGGCGAGGACGGGTCCGATGACCTGAGAGCGCAGGGCCGGGTTGAGGTCGTCGTACCACTGCCAGAAGCCGGACAGGCCGGCCGGATCGTCGAGGTCGACGGTCATCGCTGAGCGGAACTGGGCGCTGTTGAGCAGGGGCGGGATGTGCTGCAGGGTGACGTTGGCGTGGCGCAGCAGGGTCAGGCAGGCCACCCGCATGACGTCGTCCATCCGCGGCCCCCACGCCTTGGCGAAGATCGTCCCGAAGATCGACACCAGGTTGTCCACCACCAGGTCCGGGTCGTCCCCGCACAGCGGGTTGAGCGTCGGCGGGTTCGGCTGGTCGGGGTCGAACAGCACCACCCGGTCCGCCACCGCGGCGGGCAGCCGGTCGAGGATGTCCAGGACCAGGTCGCCGTGGGGGTCGATCACGACGGTGCCGCGGCCGGCGGTGATGTCGTCCACGGCCATGTTGACCAGCAGCGTCGTCTTCCCCGAGCCGGTGGACCCGACCACGTGCAGGTGATAGCGGGCGTCGGGGACGGACACGGCCACGCCGTGGCCGCCGACCTGCGCGTCGCCGATCATCTTCGTGCCGCGCCCGCCGGTGGGCACGGCGACCGGGGCGGGCATGGACTTCGCCCGCGCCCGGTCCAGGCCGGGGACGGCCAGGTCCTGGGGCAGCGCGGCGAGCGCGGCCAGCTCAGGGCCGCAGGTGAGGAACCCGGCGCTGAGGCGCCGGGCCGCCAGCACCGCGCCCGGAGCCGACATGGGGATACGGCGGGTGAGGCGGTTACGGCCGGAGTACACGGCGAACGAGGAGGCGATGGTTTCGGCGATCCCCCGCAGCCGTGGGCGCGGGTCGGTGCCGGCCCGCCGGCTGTCCTTGGCGACGGCGTAGCGCACGGCGGTCTCCCACAGCTGATAAGAGCTCTTGTCGAGGATCGCCCGCACGTCGCGCTCCACGCCTGGGTCCCGACGGGCGCCCGGACCGGATCGGGCGGGGCTCGCGGTGCGGACGGGCAGGACCATCTCGAGCAGCCACAGCAACGGCGCGGCCGGGTTGATCGCCGGTAGGGCGGCCCTGCCGTCGCGCAGCCGCGCGGCGGCCCGCCGGGCGCGCCCGGCGCGCCGCGCTGTCGCGGGTCGGGCGAGGACCTGCACACAGGCGCGCTCGTCGGCGCGCAGCTGGGCGGCGGCGGACATCAGCGCGCGCAGCGGATCGTTGTGGTGGTCGGTGGCCAGGGGCAGCCACTCGGCGGCCACGGGCAGCAGGTGCCCGCCCACCGCCGCCGGCGCCGTCGCGGGGGCGGGCGCGCTGGCCTCGCCGGTGGTGCAGGCCGCGCCCGGCCACGCCGCGCGCACGGCGGCCTCGACCGCGCCGGGCGCGACGGTGCCGGGCACCCACACGCTGATGAGCAGCCGCCGCCCCGCCCACGTGTACTCCCAGGCGACGTGCGGGATGCCGTAGAGCAGCCGGTGTCGGCGCGACGGGGTGAGGGTGCCGGCGAGGTTGGCCCACAGCGCTTCCGCGCTGTGCGGGTCGACCTGCGGCGGCGCGGCGATCGTGACCAGACGGGCGCCTTCGGCGTGCCGGCGGTGCCGCCAGAGCCGCAGCAGGTTGCGTGAGGCGATGGAGGCGACCAGGACGGTCGCGGCGGCGGCGAGCAGCCAGGGCCGCCGTGCCGCCCAGTCGGCGGCGTCGAGCAGCCAATGCGCGAGGCCCGCCGGCGGGGCGACGACGTCGGCGCCCGGCCCCCAGGGGTGGGGTTCGGTCGCCGGTAGGCACTGGTGAGTGGTGGACGGCCAGGTCACAGCTCGTCTCCTTCGTCCTCGAGGTCGGCCAGCTCACTGGGGCGGGTGGTGCACAGCAGATGCTCGGCGGGGGAGGCGATGGCGTCGAAGCTGCTCCGGTTGGTGCCGCAGATCAGCAGTCCCGTGCCTACCCGGGCCGCGAGCAGCAGCCGCCGCTCACCGGCGGTCAGGCCGAACGCGTCGCCGATCGCGTCGATCGCCTGCGGCGCCTGCTTGAGCAGCACCTGGGTGGCGGCGTTGGCGACGACGGCCCGCCCGAGGTCGCTGCCCAGCACGTCGGCGACGTCCTGGGTGATGACGGTCAGGCCGGCGTGGCGTTTGCGGGCGGCCTTGGCCATGCGGAACAGGAACCGGGCGCCCTCGCCGTCGCGCATGAGCAGCCACGCCTCGTCCACGACCACCAGCCGCCGCGCGGCCGGACGGTCGGGGGCGTCGACCTGCCGCCAGATCGCGTCCAACGCCAGCAGGGTGCCGACGGTGCGCAGCTCGTCAGGTAGGTGCCGCAGCGACCACACGACCAGATGCCCGTCGGGACGGGTGGTGGTCGGTCCGTCGAACAGGTCCGAGAACGACCCCTGCACCCACGGCGCGAGGCGGGCGGCGAGCCGCCCGGCGGCGGGGTCGTGGTCGCTGTGCAGGCAGCCGGCGAGGTCGCGCAGCAGCGGGGCGGGCCGGTGGTGGGTGGCCGGGTCCGCGGTGATGCCCGCACTCCGGTAGACAGCCAGGATCGCCCGGTCCAGGGCGGCCCGCTCGGCGGGCGGCGGCTGCCCTCCGAGCAGCACGCCGACGAGGGTGTGCAGGAACAGCCCGCGCCGGGTCAGCACGTCCGGGCGCCGGTCGCCGGCCGGCACGTCGAGGGGGTTGACCTTCACCCCGGCCACGCCGAGGCGGACCACGGTGCCGCCGACCGCGTCGGCCAGGCGCGGGTACTCGTCTTCGGGATCGATCACGGCGACCTGCACGCGCTGGTAAAGGTTGCGCAGGATCTCCAGCTTCACGAAGTACGACTTGCCGGCGCCGGATCGGGCGAGAACGACGCTGTTGTGGTTCTCCTGCGCCCACCGGTCCCACCACACGATGCCCTGCGAGTCCGGGTTCACCCCGTAGAGCACCCCGCCTTCTGCGGGCGGGTCGCCGGGCAACGGCGCCGGCAGATCCGCCGACGCGAGGGGGAACGCCGCGGCCAGGGCGGCCGTGTCCATGGTGCGGCGCACCTGCAGCGAGTCCGTGGCAAGCGGCAGCGTGGTGCTCCACCCGGCCAGATGCCGCCAGGTGGCCGGTTGCACCTCGATGAGCGTGGACGCGGCGGCCGCCTTCACCTGCGCGCACGCCTCCCGCAGTTCCTCTTCGGTGCGGGCGTGCACGGTCAGGTACAGGCCGACGCGGAACAGCTTGGCCGCGCCGCGGGCGAGCCGCTGCGCCAGCTCCGCGGCGTCGTCGGCGGCGGCGTCGACGCTCGGGTCGGGCAGCTTGCCCCGCCCGGCGTCGGCCCGCCGGCTCGACTCGAAACGGGCCCGCTGGGTGCGCAGCCGGGCCGCGGCGACCGGGGCGGGCAACGGATCGATGTGCAACGCCAGGTCCAGCCGGCCCGGCCACGACAGCAGGGGTTCCAGCCAGGCCGGGCCGACCTCGGCCGGGTAGCCGGTGACGACGAGGGTGGCGGCGTAGCCGTCGCCGACGCGCAGCCCCCGCGGGGTCACCTCCACCGAGGCGGGCGCGACAGCGGCCGCCACCTCCCGCGCCCGCCGGCCCTGCTGGGATCGGTTGCGTCTGCTCATGCCTGTCAGCTCCCTTCGGATCGTTGGCGTGCTGTGGATGCGGTGATGACGGCGTCGGGGGCCGCGAGGCCACCCGGGCGGGGCGGCCGGTAGGGGTCCGCCGCGGCGGCGAGCGCGGCCGTGACGGCCGCGCCGTCGAGGGCGCGGGCGGTGACGCCGAGGCCGGACAGCGCTCGCGCGATGTCGTCGGCGCGCCGCCGGGCGGCCCGCTCGGCGCCGTTGACGCGGGTGACGATGAGAACCTGCCGGCGCAGCGGATCACGCCGGGTGGCGAGGTCGTCGAGGAAGCGGGCATGGTCGCCCGCCGCGTCGCCGAGCGCAGCGTGCGGCAGAGCCCCGGCGGCCTCGGCGAGGGCACGGGCGGCGCAACGCAGGTCCACCGGCTGGGCGGACACGACGATCTGCGTCGGCGTGGACAGCGAATTCAGCCACCGGCCGAACGTGTCCACCAGCGCCACCTGCTCGTCAGGGGTGCGCAGGGCGAGGTTGACGCTGGTGGCGGCGACCAGCGCCGCCCGCGCCCCTCCGAGGCGGACCTCCCCGCCGTCGTCGATCGCGTCCGCGGGCAGCGTCAACGGCCCCGGCAGCGGCACCGTCGGCGGGGCCTGCACCCAGTCGGGCAGCGCGGTGCTCGTGTCGGTCGTCGACAACGCCCGCGGCGCCCGCGCATGCCGCACGGCGGCGAGCAGCCACACGTCCAGCGCCAGCCCGTCCCGGCGGCCGACGGCCACACCGAACACGAGGCCGCTGAGCACGACGGCGGCACCGACCAGCACCGGCACAGCGACGACCTGGTGCAGGGCTCGCCACGCCGCGTAGAGAACGAGCGCGGCGACCGCGAGGATCGCCAGCTGCCGGAACGTCAACCCGTACAGCACCTTGTCCGGGGCGTCGACGTCCGCGGGCATCCGCACCCGCGACGAATCCGGGCGCTCGTCGTCGCGGCTCATCGACCTACCGCCTTCAGCCCGCGGCCCAAGCCGGGAACCGTACGGGTGGCCTGCTGCACGACGATGACCCGCACGGCCGCGCCGAGCATGTTCACCCCGCGGCCGCTGGCGCCCGTGCTCACGAAGCGGCGCATCAGGGACGGCACCCGCAGCGTCGTCCACAGCATGACCATGACCACGAACAGGTTGATCGCCCCGCCCGGCTCCGCCGGCAACCCGAGCACCGGCAGCAGATGCTGCGGGTCGGTGAGCATCCACTGCCCGGCGTAGAGGGTGAAGCCCTGCACCACCGGCACGGCCAGGACCCCGCTGTACGAGCGCCACCACAGCTGCGCCACCGGATCCGTCTGCGGCAGCGCGTGACACGCCAACGCCAGCGGCGCGACCGCGGTCAGGACGATCACGACGGCGAAGCGCACGATCACGCTGAACGCGGTGCCCGCGAGCAGGACGGCGATGATCCCGACGCAGACCACGAACAGCAGCACGGCCGACTTGTCCTGCCCGGCGCCGATGTGGGCCCTGATGGCCCGCAGCGCGCCGTCACTGTCACCGTCGGGGGTGCTCAGCGCGCCGGTCAGCGCGTTGGCCAGGTCCACGAGCATCCCGCACCACAGCTGCGAGAAATGCGCGGCCACGAACCCGACGATCAGCCTCGGCACGAGGTCCTTGATCGTGTAGCGGCTCGTCTCACTACCACCGGCGGTCATGGTGAGCACCCCGGCGGCCACAAACGCGAGAACGAAAACGGCGTCGACGACGAGCACCGAGCGGCCCGTCAGCGCCTGCACCTGCGGCAAACCGGTGACATCCGGGGTGATCAGCAACGCGCTGCTGATCACCGCGAACAGTGCGTCCAGGGTCGCCAGGATCGTCGCCGACAGCCAGTCCAGAATCTGGTCGAACAACCAACCCATGATCAACCCCCGACGATCCCTCGGACGATCTGCAGCAGCACCGGGGCCAGAACAGCCAGGCCGTAGCCGATCAAGGCGTTGCGCAGCGCGCCCTTGGCCTTGTCGACCTGGGCCGGGTCGCCGCCGGCGGTGGACCAGTAGACGCCGGCCAGAACCAGGAACAGCGTCGCCAGCGCGGTGAGGATGCCCATCAGCCAGGCCTGCAGGTTGGCGATCACGACCGGCAGCGGATACGGGCCGCCGTCCTGCGGGTCGGCAGGGGCGGCGAGGGCAGCGGCGGGCACGGCCAGCACCAGGGCGGTGACAACAACGACCGTGGCGGCGCGGCGGACGGTGCGCCAGCGGGTGAGGGCACGAGAGCGTGCCGGGACGCGGAACATGGACGATGTCACCTCCGGCCCGCCCAGCGGAGCGGGCGGACAATCGCGAACGGTTAGAAGGGCGGGCCGCCGCCGGGCCGCACGAGGGCAGGGGCGTGACGCCGCGGCGGTCCTCGGGAGGAGCTCGTCCTCCCATTCGGGTCGGCGGTATCGATGAGGTGTCAGCGCATCAACGTGGCGCGGCACCCGAGGCCCACAGCGTGTGCCGGCCATGCCTTGCCGGCCCGGCGGCGGGCGGAGGTCGCGCCGTGCGAGTCCAGGCTTTCTGGCCGCCGGTTGGAAACCTCCGCACCCTCAAACCGGTCCCTGTCAGCCTGGGCGAACGCCCTCAGGCTCTGGCAGGAGCTGGCACGGCTCGTTCACGGGCACTCGCCGGATCTGACAGGGCCGCAAGCGCGCGGTGAGCCGCGGAGCTTCCGCTCGCCCGAAAAGGCGCAACGCGGGACGTCTCACAGGCTGCCCGTCTCACCCCTTGTCGGACCGGTGTCAGGGGAAACGGCCGCACGGTGCCCGGCCCGGAGCCGCGGGACAACCGGCGACCCGCTTGCGCCCAATCCGTCGGCCCGCCAGACGGACAGCAGGAGCGTCTCGCCCCCTGACGAGGTGGCGGCGGGAACCCGACACGGCTGCGGGCCCGACCGTTGACGGTCGGGCCCGCAGCGTCTGGTTCGGATCAGGCAGCCACACCGACCGGCGCCCCGCCGCCGGGGCAGGCCCCGGCGGCGCGCCCGGCACGAGTCCTGCCCCGGTGCGTGGCGCTCGCCGCGAGGTCCGCGGCGGCCTGGGGGGACGCGACGCCGGTAAGCAGCCCGCCCGCCAACGCGCGGGCGATGCGCTCGTCGATGCGCCGCGCCCTCATCCTGAGGGCGTCGACGGTGATGCCCATCGCCGCGGCGATCGGCTCGATCGCCCGCCGCCCCAGCCGCAAGTCGATGTAAGGCTGCTCGTCATCGGCATCCAGCAGACCGAGCTGGACCGCCCGCTTCACAAGCAGGTCCGGGTGCCCGTAGGGCACCGTGGGAGTGCGCGGCCCGACAACATGCTCGATATCCTCGACCGGCACACTGCGACCGGCGGTGCGGCGCAGCTCGTACCCGGCCCGCCACGCGGCCATGCACAGCGACGCGTAGGGCGCCGGCTGTGACAGGTCCACCCGGTCTCGCAGCGCCGTCAGGAACCCGGTGAGGATCTCCGCGTCGATGTCGTGGGCGTCACCGGACCACCCGCGTCGCAGCCGGCCGGCATAGCGGCGCAACGCCGGCAACGCCATGCCGGCCGCGGCGACCACCCACGCCGGGCCGTCCAGCCGCGCCCGCAGGATCACCTCCCGCCATACCGCGTCCCGCGCCGGGTAGGCACGCGGATGCGTCAGCAGCCAGGCGCGCACCGCCGGCAGTGCCATGACACCGCCCGGCAGGCCGCCGGCGTCGCCCAGCCTGGCCATGTCGAGTGTCATCGGGTCGGGATCGCCGGTCAGCGCCGCGAAGGCGGCGTCGACGGCGTCCAGCGGCGAGTCGGGCCAGTCCGCATGAGGTGCAGCCATGTCAACAACTCCAGGTCAGAATGGCGTCCGTGACGCGTCGGTGCATGACAGCCGGGCTAAGGCGGCGCCACCGATTGCGCCACGACGACCTCACCGATCTCTGACAACGAAAGCCACAGGATGCGCACGGGTGGCGGGAACAGCCGAGATCGGTGGCGCCCTGTCAGAGATGCTGTGCCGTTCGTGGTGGGCCGTGACCGATGCGCGCTGACAGATCCCTGTGACCCGGACCTTGACGACCTTCACCTGCGCCGACCTTGGCGCCTGCGCGGTCGGGCACCTCGGCTACGACGCCGGACGCGGCCGCAGCCAGACTCTGACAGCGGTCCTGTCAGAACCCCAGGTCTGACAGCCTCTGCTGCCAGACCTGGGCAGTTCTGAGGACGCCTTCTGTCAGCCCGGTCGGGACCGGACATCGACATCGATGCCAGGCCGGCCTCACCGGCTACGGCGTGACGTGACATGACCGACGGACGCATGACAATGGTCCGCTTCGATGACAGTGACAGCCACGGGCCCGACCGCGACATCACCGCCGCTGTCAGAACATGTCAGCGTCCGACAGAGCCGCCGACCACCCGCTGTCACCCCAGCGACCCGTCGCCAACGCCATGCGCGCGGTGGTTCGCGGTGGGTCTGTCAGAGGGCTGTCAGACCCGAGGGCGTTCGCCCAAGCTGACACAGGTCGGTTTGAGGATGTCAGCGCACCACGGCGCGGCGCGGAGCCGACACCACATGAGCGAGCACACGCCGCAGCACCCCGACCCTGCCCGCCCCCACGACCCGGCACCTGCCAGGACCGACCCGACCCAGACCGACCTCATCGCCGGTGACCCTCCGGTGCCGATCACGGTCTGGCGCACCGCCCGCACCGACGCCGACACCGGCCGCGCCATCGGCACCCGCCTGGCCTACCGCCTCGTCGCCGCATACAGCCGCCCCGGCGACACCGTCATCGACTGCACCGACGGGCACCTCCTCGCCGGCGCGTGCGCCGCCGGACGCCGGCAGCACCACCCCGGCTGGTTCACCGAGGCACCCCACCTGCTCATCGGCCCCGCCACCCGCCCGGCCCCCGACCCGTCCGCCGCCAACGACGGCGACCTACCGGACATGACCGCCTGGTTCGGTGACGACCTCACCGACCTGCCGGACACCGACGACCACCACACGCCGCCCACGACCGGACTCGTCGTCGCCTCCTGGCCCCTCGACGAGCAGGAGCCCGCCAACCGCGTGCGACTGGCCGTCCTGCTGGCCACCTGCGCCCGGCTGCTACGTCCCGGCGGCTGCCTCGTCCTCGTCGTGACCGTCCCCGCCGGCACCGTCACCACGCCGCCGGACCTCAGCCCGCTGGCCGCCGCGGCGGGCAAGGCCGGGCTGGGCTACCTGCAACACATCGTCGCGGTCACCGCGGACACCGGCGCCGACACCTTCGTCTACCACGCCACCGACGAGGAACTTCTCACCCTCACCGAGCAGCGCAGCGGCCAGCCATGGACGCACAGGCACCACCGCGTCCATGTAGACCTGCTCGTGTTCAGCCCGCCGACCGCAGCGCCGCAGCGCCACCGTGCGGACGGAGGCGACCGCCGTGGCTGACCACACGTCCTCGGCCGCCGACCCAAACCCACCAGACGCCACCGAGGCCGACCACGATCGGCGCGGCGCCTACGAGGGCCGCCACCGCGCCCCGCAGGGACCGGAGCACCTGTCGGTGTGGACGACCGCGCAGCAGACGGGGCCCGTGCAGCGTCGCGGCCGCTACGTCCCCGGCTCCGTCAAGCACCCTGCCCGGATGCTTCCGGCCATCGCCGCCCACGCCATCCACGCCTACACCCAGCCCGGCGACCTCGTCCTCGACCCCATGTGCGGCATCGGCACCACCCTCGTCGAGGCCATCCACGCCGGCCGCGACGCCCTCGGCGTCGAGTACGAACCCCGCTGGTCGAACATCGCCGACGCCAACATCACCCACGCCCACACCCAAGGCGCCACCGGCCGCGCGTCCGTGATCCGCGGCGACGCCACCCGCCTGAACTCGTTGCTGCCCGCCGCCCTCACCGGGCAGGTCACCCTCGTGGTCACCTCACCCCCGTACGGACCCACCGTCCACGGCCTCGTCCGGCCCGGCGAACACGGAGTGACCAAGTTCGACAACTTCTACAACGACGGCACCGACCGCGGCAACCTCGCCTACCGCGACCTCACCGGCCTCACCGACGGCTTCGAACAGATCCTCACCGGCTGCGCCACGCTGCTACGACCCGGCGGCACCGTGGTCGTCACCGCCCGACCCTGGCGCAAGAACGGACAGCTGGTCGACCTGCCGTCCGCGGTCATCGCCGCCGGCCTGCGCGCCGGCCTGCTCCCCACCGAGCGGTGCGTCGCCCTCCTCGCCGCGCTCCGCGACGGCCACCTCGTCGCCCGACCCTCGTTCTTCCAACTTCAGGCCGTGCGCAAGGCCCGCACCAGCGGCACCCCGCTGCACCTGATCACACACGAAGACGTGCTGATCTTCCGCCAACCAGCACAGCCACCCCACGCGACCTCAGCGTAGGCGGGCCGTCTCGATGACCACCGCCCGCCGCAGCCGGGCGCTACCCCTCGCCCATCGACCATTCCCCGGGCAACGCCCGGCGCACTGCGGCGAGCCCGTCCGCCGTCGCCGCACGCACCCACAACCACGTTCCGGCGTCCTCACGCAGGACCACCCCTGGCCCGTCGAACCACCGCATCGGCCCGCCGCCCGGCCCGGCCCAGAACGGGTAGTCCGGCATCGGCAGCCGACGAAACCGCGCCTGCAGCAACGCGACGGCCGCATCGTCCAAGTGACGGCTGTCGGCGAACATCGCATCCGAAAACATCCATTCCGACAGCACCATCTCCACGCACGCCAACGACACCCGATCGAGAAAGGGCTGCCACACGCGCTCGGCAGGCCGGACCGCGTCAACCCGGAACTGCACCGGCGGGTCAGGCTCGGTCACCGCCGACAACGGAACGCCCCACTGGGCAACGTTCTGGTTCTCCACCCGGAAGACCAGCACCTGACCCGTCTCGTCGACGCGAACCTGATGCGGAGCAAGCAGGCGATCCTGGCTCCGGGTCAGATCAAGACGCCGGCCGAACAGCGCGTATGCCCCCCACAGGGAAGCGGGCAGGGCGAAACCCAGCTGGGTCTCCGCGGCCCGCAACTCGCCGTCGTCGCGGCCGTCGCCGAGCCGGATCGGACTCGCATAGGCGGCGGCGAAGCGCCGGATGAATCGCCACGCGCCATCGGCGTCGCGAACGCCCCGGGCAAGGCCATCGTGAAGATCAAACCCGCCGTTCATGAGCGACACCGTAGCCGCCGCTGCACCGCGACCACCGGAGACCGTCGCCTTGTTCGGGCCCTGGATCGACTGTTCGCCATCACCTGCCCTGCCACGGCTGTGCACCCCGGCGATGCCCCGTCACGCGGCACCCCGGCAGCGACACCCGACCACTTGACGGGGGCGCCAGGGCGGGAGGTGCGTGATTGGCCACCGACCCGCACTACGCATCGGATCGTTGAGCACTGGCCTACGGCGGCCTCGACCTGGCCGTCGCGCTGGTGCTCGGCGGCCGCCTCACCTGGTACGCCGAAACCGACCCGACACGCTCGCACCGTCTGCGCCCATCACTGGCCGCACGTGCCCAGCCTCGGCGACATCCGCACCATCAACTGGACCCACGTCCCGCCGGTCGACATCCTCACCGCAGGCTTCCCCTGCCAGGACATCTCCAACGCCGGCAAAGGCGCTGACCGCCGCCGTTGCAAACACCGCTCAGCTGTGGCAGGACACCGAGCAAGCGCGGTACCGCCGCGCCTACCCGCGCCTGCTGGGAGACCCGCAGCCGCTGCCGCCGAGGTGGTTGGCGCGACTGCGCGAAGCCGTCGCCAGCAAGTCCTCAATCTCGGCGTAGGGGAGTCACGTGTACGCAGTCATCGACCTTGAGACGACGGGTCTTCGCACCAGCTGGGACGACCGAATTGTCGAGGTGACGGTTGTCCACGTCGACGAGCACGGCCGGGTTACGGACGAGTGGTGCAGTCTGGTCAACCCGGACCGCGACCTAGGGCCGCAGTTCATCCACGGCATCTCTGCGGCGGAGGCGCGGCGCGCACCCCGCTTCGAGCAGATTGCTGGCCACCTCGCCGCACCTTCCTGTACTGCGTCACGTGTCGCAGGCGATGCCGTCGCCGTCTCGGTCGAGCTTGTAGATGTCTGAGCCAACTACCCTGACCGGTCCGCGTACGTAGGCGGGGCCGTCGCCGCTGCCGCCGGCGCAGTCGACGTCGCTGGCGATGGGTACGCAGGCGCCGCTGTAGTTCGGGTCGCATTGCTGGGTGACCTTGGTGCCGACCCTGACGACCTGGGTGACGGGTGCCTTGGTGATTTGCGAGCGGACCAATTTCTTGGCTGTCTGGACGCCGTCGGTCAGGGTCACCTGGTAGGTGAGGGTCTTGACTCCCGCGACTCCGCGGGTGGTCACCTTTCTGGTGCCCTTGGGTAGCGAGGAGTCGTTGACGGTCCTGGTCTTGTACGTGATCTTCTGCGTCTCAGTGAGGGTACGGGTCTCGACCACTGGTGTGGCGGAGACCGTGGGAGCCACCGCAGTCGGCGATGTTGATGGCACGGCGGCGACGCCTGCCTCTGGGGGAGACAAGGGCGACGATGCCAGGTACCCCGCAGCACAGCACGACCAGCACCCCTGCGCTGATGAGCGCGATCTTGCCCTTGGACGCCTTCCGTCTCGCCGGCGCCTGGTTCCAGCTGGTAGCCGCTGGGAACTGCGCCGTCGGGTACGGCGGTACCTGGCTGCCGTAGCCGGCCTCCGGCTGGTAGGGCGGTGGTGGCGGTGGCGATGGAGGCGTTGGCTCCTGCCACGGGTCCTGCGGAGGCTGGTACGTCACCTGACCGAGTGTGCTGACCAGTATCAACGTTGGGCACCGGCCGGTCGGCCACGATGTGTGTCAGCATTTCGACCGACGGTTGCTCACGCGGGGCCAGAAGATCGCCGCAGGTGGCGGCGGAGGCGGTGGCTGCTAGACGAGTAGTTCCGAAGTCAGGGGTCGATGTCTGGGCATGAAGAGAGGGCATCCAAGATCATGTTGTGACGCAAGACCTGGATACCCTCTTG
>NZ_JBFAJK010000049.1:0-39367 GCF_040655175.1 Micromonospora sp. NPDC050495
CCAAGCGACTACCCCCTTCACGCCAGCCAACGAGCCGTCCAACACACGGGTTGATCGGACCACCGATCAACCCGCCTTTAACACCAGCTACCTAGGGGCGGTCACCGGGTGGCACCCTTGGACCGTGCGGTTGCTGGTGGTGGAGGACGAGGCGCGGCTCGCCGCCGCGCTGCGGCGCGGGCTGATGGCCGAGGGCTTCGCGGTGGACGTGGCGGCCACCGGCCCGGCCGGCCTGGACGCCGCCCGGCACGGCGACTACGACGCGATGATCCTCGACGTGATGCTGCCGGGCCTGTCCGGGTACGAGGTGGTGCGCCGGCTCCGGGCCGGCGAGCACTGGCTGCCGGTGCTCATGCTCTCGGCCAAGGACGGCGAGTACGACCAGGCCGACGGCCTCGACTGCGGCGCCGACGACTACCTCACCAAGCCCTTCTCGTACGTGGTGCTGCTGGCCCGGCTGCGGGCGCTGCTGCGCCGGGGCGCGCCCGAACGCCCGGCCGTGCTCGCCGTGGGTGACCTGAGGCTGGACCCGGCCCGCCGGCGGGTGACCCGGGCCGACAACGAGGTGGTCCTGACCGCCCGCGAGTACGCCCTGCTGGACTACCTGATGCGCCGGCCCGGCGAGGTGGTCTCCAAGACCGAACTGCTCGACCACGTCTGGGACGCCAGCCTGGAGACCGCCCCGAACGCCGTCGAGGTCTACGTCGGCTACCTGCGCCGCAAGATCGGCCGGGACCGCCTGGAAACGGTCCGCGGTGCCGGCTACCGCCTCGCCACATGAGCCGGCGGGGACGGGGTCGCGCGGATCGCCTCCGCAGGGGCCCCCGGCTGAACCTCGGCCTGCGCGCCCGGCTGATGGCGATCGGCGTGCTCGGGCTCGTCGTCGGCCTCGCGCTCGGCGGCACGCTGCTGCTCGGCGCCCTCGGCTGGACGCTGCAACGCACCGTCGACGCCGAGGCGCTGCGGACCGCCGACGCGGTCGCCCTGCTGGCCGCCTCGGAGGCCCTGCCCGACCCGCTGCCGGTGGCCGGCGGCCAGCTCCGGGTGCAGGTGGTGGACGCGGCCGGCCGGGTCCGGGCGGCCTCGATCGACGCCGACCGGCTGGTGCCGATGCTCGACCCGGACCAGCTCCGCGCCGGACAGCGCCAGCGGCTGGTGGTGGACGGCCGGCGGGTGGGCATGGCCGGGCCGGTGCGGGTGGTGACCGTGCCCGCCGGCACCCCGGCCGAACCGCTCACCGTCCTGGTCGCCAAGTCGCTCAGCGACGTCCGGCACAGCCTGCACGTGGTCCGGACCCTGCTGCTGGTGGGCTTCCCGCTGCTGGTCGCCGGCATGGCCGTGGTCGCCTGGCGGGTGGTGGGGGCCACCCTGCGTCCGGTGGAGGCGCTGCGCCGGGGCGCCGCCGAGATCACCGACCGGGCCGGTCCGGGGCGGTTGCCCGTACCGGCCGCCCGCGACGAGATCCAGCGGCTGGCGGTCACCCTCAACGACATGCTGGACCGGTTGGCGGCGGCCCGGGCCCGGCAGCGGGCGTTCGTCGCGGACGCCGCGCACGAGCTGCGCAGCCCGTTGACGAACATGCGGACCGAGCTGGAGGTGGCCCGCCGGCTGGGCGACGCCACGGACTGGCCGGCGGTCGCCGACGACCTGCTCGCCGACACCGAACGCCTGGGCCGGCTCGTCGACGACCTGCTGCTGCTGGCCCGCCTCGACGAGCAGCCGGCCCGCCGGCCCGGCGCCGGCCCGGTCGAGCTGGGGGAGTTGCTGCGTACGGTGGCCGACCGGTACCCCTCCCCGCCGGTGCGGCTGCGCCCGCCCGCCGCGCCGCTCTGGACCGAGGGGGACCCGGGCGAGCTGCACCGGGTGATCACCAACCTGGTGGACAACGCGCTGCGGCACGCCCGCGGCGAGGTGCTGCTCACCGTGACCGGCCCGGAACCGGCCGGCCCGGTGCCCGCGCGGCGTGGGGCCGGCGCGGGACCGGAGGGCACGGCGCCGACACCGGGTGGGGCCGGCGCGGGGCTGGCCGGCCCGGTGCCGGCGCGGCGTGGGGCCGGCGCAGCGGCCGGAGGCGCGGTGCCGACACCGGGCGAGGCTGACGCGGGGCCGGCCGGTCGGGTGGCCGCGCGGCGTGGGGCCGGCGCGGAGCCGGTGCTCGCGCGGCGTAGGGCCGGCGCGGGGCCGGAGGGCCGGGTGCCGACGCCGCGTCCGGCCGGGGCAGGGGAGCGGGCGTACCACCTGGTGACGGTGACCGACGACGGGCCGGGCATCCCGGCGGCGGACCGGGAGCGGGTCTTCGAGCGGTTCACCCGGCTGGACGACGCGCGGGCGCGGGACGACGGCGGTGCCGGGCTGGGCCTGGCCATCGTGCGGGAACTGGTCCGCCGGGCCGGCGGCAGCGTCGAACTCGCCGACGCCGGGCCCGGCGTCGGGTCCGGGCTGCGGGTGACCGTACGACTGCCCGCGCTGGACGTGCCCGAGGCGGACTGAGCGCTGGGCGCGGCCGGCGGCCAGCCGCGGGCCGTGCCGGTGGGATCAGCCGCGGCCGTGCCGGTGAGATCAGCCCCGGCGGGTGCAGACCGGGGCGGCCCGGGCGACGGTGTCGGTGGACCAGACCACGGCCACCGTGAAGCAGTAGTCGATGTTGCGGCTCAACCCGTAGGCGACGTAGCTGTCGGTGCCGGCCGGCAACTCCTGGAAGGTGCGCTGGGTGTCCCGGCTGCGCCCGCCGGCGATCACCACCGGCCCCTCCGCGCCGGCCGGGTACGTCCAGCTCAGCAGGATGCTGTCCCGTCGGTCGACGAGCCGGACCGCGCCCGGCGGGCTGCCCGGCGAGGCCGGCGCGGCGCTCGGCGTGCCGCTCGAGCCGGTGCCGGTCGGAGCGGCGGCGGTGGCGCTCGGACCGGCCGCGGTGGTGCGGGCCGGCGCGGGGGTGTCCCGGGACCGGTCCACCCGGGACACTCCGGCGACCACCGCGATGACGCCGAGCAGCAGCGCCACGGTCACGCCGACCACCACCAGCGGCAGCCAGGGCCGGCCGGGGCGCACGGGCTCCGGCTCGGGCCGGCGCGGCACGTGCACCGGCAGGTAGCGCGACGGCGACTCCGGCTCGGCGGCCCCGGGTACCCGGCGGACGCCCGGCTCCTCGTCGGTGAGCCCGACCACGGTCGGCGGCAGGGCGCTCTCCCGCACCGGCCAGGTGTCCTCCGGCTGCTCGTCGGGGGGCCACTCGTCGTCGGCGGGCCCGCCGAACCCGTCCCGGTCGGCCGGCCCGCCGAACCGGTCCCCGTCCGGCCCCGCGAAGGGGTCCTGGTGGGTTGGTCCACCGAACCGGTCCTCGTCGGGCATGCCGAGGGGGTCGGCGTGGGTCGAGCCCGCGAACCGGTCCTCGTCCGGGGTGGCGAAGGGGTCCTGGTCGGCCGGCCCGCCGAACCGGTCGTCGTCGGGCCCGGCGAAGCCGTCCTGGTCAGCCGGCCCGCCGAAGCCGTCCTGGTCGTCCGGCCCGCCGAAGCGGTCGTCGTCGGCCTCGGGTGCGACCCGCGGGGTGGGCACGTGGGTGCCGCCGACCGGGTCGGCCGGCTCGGCGGTGCGGGCCGGCGGGCGGTAGACCGGCGGCTCGGGCGGGCCCTCGGCGGCCGGGGGGACCCGGGCGGCCGGCACCACCGGCGCCGCCGCGGCCGGCTCGCAGACGTGGTCCGGATCGGCGGCCGTCCGGACCAGCGTCGACACCTGCGCGGCGAGCGGGTCGTCGGCGGCCAGGTGCGCCGTGGACAGCTCCTCGGCCAGCGCCAGGTGCTCGTGGGATTCGGCGTACCGGCCGCAGTCGCGTTCCATCGCGCCGAGCTTGGCCAGCATCTTGATGCCGCTGGGGTGGCCGTCGCCGTACACCTCGCGGTGCAGCTCCCAGGCGTCCTGGAGTCGGTCACGGGCCAGCACGCACTGGCCCCGCGCGTACTCCACGGTGGCCAGGTCGGCGTGCGCGGCGAGGACCCGCTGCGACTCCGGGCCGTCGCGGGCGGTCAGTTCGATGATGACGTCGGAATAGAGCCGGGCGGCCCGGGCGTCGCTGCCGACCCGGTGCAGCACAGCGGCCAGGGTGGCGGCGGCGGTGATGGCGCGCTCGTCGGAGCGGCCGTACAGCCGGGTGGCCGCCGCGTACGCGAAGGCGGCCCAGCCGCGCGCGGAGTGCGGCTCGCCGAGGGCGACGAGCACCCGGGCCTGGAGGCCGGCGGCGTCGGCCAGCTCGGGGGAGGCGTTGGCGGGACGCGGGTCGACGTCGGTCAGCGCGTCGGCGAGCAGCCGCTGGGCGCCGGCCAGGTCGCCTTCGGACACCAGGTGGTGCGCCTGGACCGTCAGTTCACCGAAGCCGGAGGACACGCCCCATCGTGCTCATTCGGCGACGGTAAGTACAACCCCCGGAGTGGATCAGTTTGGTCAGGATCCGGTCAGGTGGTCGGCGAGGGCCTCGCTGATCCGCCGGAGCTGGTCGACCTGGGCCGGGCTGAGCGCGTCGAACAGGTGCCGGCGTACCCCGGCGACGTGGCCGGGCGCGGCGGCCGCGAGGGTGGCGAAGCCGTCGTCGGTGAGGACGGCGAGCTGCCCGCGCCGGTCGGTGGGGCAGTCCTCCCGGCGGATCCAGCCGGCCGCCTCCAACCGGGACGCCGCGTGGGAGAGCCGGCTGCGCGAGGAGCCGGTGGCGTCGGCGAGTTCGCTCATCCGCAGCCGCCGGTCGGGGGCCTCGGAGAGCCGGACCAGGATCTCGTAGTAGGCGTGCGGCATGCCCGCGTCGCGTTGCAGCTCGCGGTCGAGGGTGTCCATCAGCGCCCGGGAGGCGGCCAGGAAGGCCCGCCAGGTCCGCTGCTCGTCGGGGTCCAGCCACCGGGTCATGACGCCCATCATAGCCGCGATTGTTGAAGGCTCAACTAATTCGCGCTACCGTGGGGGACATGGGAATCCACCGCCTCAACCACGCCGTGCTCTACGTCCGTGACCTCGACCGCAGCGTCGCCTTCTACCGGGACGTGCTGGGCTTCCGTCCGGTGCCGATGACGCCGGACGGGTTCCGGGGCGCCGCCTTCCTCCAGGCGGCCGACTCCACCAACGACCACGACCTCGGGCTGTTCGAGATCGGCTCGGCCGCCGGCCCCTCGCCGGCCGGCCGGAGCGCCGTGGGCCTCTACCACCTCGCCTGGGAGTTGGACACCCTGGACGAGCTGGCCGCCACCGCCGAGCGGCTGGCCGCCGCGAACGCGCTGGTCGGCACCTCCGACCACGGCACCACGAAGAGCCTCTACGGGCGCGACCCGGACGGCCTGGAGTTCGAGATCGTCTGGATCGTCCCGGCCGACCTGCTCGACGACGCCGCGCTCGCCGCCCGCAAGCGGATCGGCCGCCTCGACCTGGACCGGGAGCGGGCGCGTTACGGCGGGCAGACCCGCGGCGGGCTGGGCATCTCGATCCCGGCCTGAGCACACCGCCGGTCCGCCCGGGCCGCCGGTGCGGTAGAACGGCAGCATGTCGACCGACGCCGTCCTGCGCGAACTGCTCGTCCGGCAGCTCGACCACTGGCTGCCGGGGGCGCTGCACCGCTCCCGGCGGGCCACCCTGGCCCTCGCGTACGCCGGGGGTGACGCCGGTGGCGCGGAGGCCGCGCTGCGGGTGGTGTCCGAGTTCGCCGACCGGCTGCGCGGCCGGCGACTGACCGTGCTCGTGCTGGCCGGCGGCGGCACCGAGCTGCCGGCCCGGCTCGGCGCCGCCGAGGCCGCCCTGCCGACGGACGTCGCCGTGCACGTGGTGCCCGGCGCACCGGACCGGCTGCCGGTGGCGCTCAAGGCGGCCGGCGCGGCCGGTGCTCCGCTGCTGGTCGTGATCGACGGCGGGGAACCCGACCCGGGCGTGCTCACGGCCGTCGCCGGCGGCCGCCCGGCCGAGCTGCTGCTGGTCACCCCGGCCGGCCGGTCCCTGCGCGGGCCGTTGACCGACGCCGGCTTCCCGCTGGTGACCGAGGTGGAGCTGGTGCCCGACGACGACGGGCCGGCCCGGCTGTTCAGCTACGGCACCGGCTCCGACAAGGGGCTGGACGTGCTCAAGGACGCGCTCTGGGCGGTCGACGAGTACGCCGGGGTGCGCTACCGCGACCCGGCCGACCCCGCCGGGCGGCTGCTCGCCATCACCCTCGACCCGGAACCCGGCCCGCTGCGCCGGGAGTTGCTGGCCGAGCTGACCCGCTCCGGCCCGCGTACCGTGACCGAGCTGCGTCGCTTCGCCGCCACCTCGACGGTCTACCGGGCCGCCGACGCCAACCGGGCGCTGGCCTCACTGCTCGCCGCCGGCGCGGTGACCCGGGATCCGGAGCACGGCCGGCTCGGCGGCGACGTGGTGGTCAGCGCCGCGCCGGCCGGGGACGCTGGATCATCTGCCTGACCACGATGGACGCCCCGGTCGCGAGCACGCCGATGCTGAAGATCATCTGGCCGCAGACCACCACCCGGGCGACCTGTCCCTGGGCGTGCACGTCGCCGTAGCCGACCGTGGTCAGGGTGGTCAGGGCGAAGTAGAGCGCGTCGATGCGGGTCCGCAGGCCGGCGAACTCGTCCGGTCGGGTGTTCGCCACCACGTAGTCGGCGAGCGCGAAGACCAGCAACCCGGCGATCAGCGTGACGGCGAGCCGGGTCAGCGCCCGACCCTCCGCCACGCCGGTGGGCTGCTGTTCGGCGAGTTGGCGGCGGACCTGGCCGGTGACCAGGAACGCCACCACGATCACCAGGACCAGGGTGCCGGCCGAACGCAGCGCCAGCCGCAGCCCATTCGGGTCCGGCGCCACCGGGACGGCGAAGTAGGCGATCAGCAGCAGGGCGACGGCCAGCGCTGCCAGCCGCCGCTCCCGCCGGAAGGACTCGTGGGCCATGCGGCGATTGTCCGGTGTCCCGCTCCCGGCGGCGGCGGAACGGCAAGGCTGGGCGACCTGCGCCGAATGCCGAGCGGGGCGCCGGTGAGCCACCGGCGCCCCGCTCGACCTCGGGACGTCATGCCCGGGACTTGTCCTGCTTCCAGGAGATCGGGCCCGGCAGGTCCACGCGGTGGGCACGGGTCCGGGAGTTCCAGGACCACTTGCCGATCTTGATGCTCCAGGACGAGAAGCCGTTCTCGGTGAAGTTGAGGATCAGCGGGCCGAACTTCTGTCGCTTGCGGAACACGATGCCCATGACCGGGCTCCTCTCAGTGTCTCCCTGCTTCTGCGCGTTCGAACATGCCCAAGCGTCGCTGTCGCCAAACCGGCCGGCTCCGCACTGGACGGTGGATGACGGCCACCCGATCCCCCTTGATCAGGTGGGTGTTGTGGGTCCATAAACGCTGGTCAGATCGGCACCGGGTGCTGCTGCTGAACATCGGCCGGCCGGGTGGCACGACCGGCTACCCCGGCTCGGCTACCACGAGGTGGTGCACACCCGGTGACCACCGGCGCCGGCACCGTGCCCCCGTCCGCCGGGCGCGGCGCCGGCCACCGGTCGGCTCAGCGGGGTTCCCAGGCGTCCGGGCGGGCGATCAGCCGGCGCACGTGCCCGGGCAGCTTCCCGCTGGCCATCTCGGCCAGGCTCACCTCGTCGACCACCTGCCGCACCGCCGCCCGGACGGCAACCCAGAGCCGGGGCAGGTTCTCCGCGGCGCCCTCGTAGCGGGTCTCCTCCGGGCGCAGCCCGCGTACCCCGGCGAGAGGGCCGTCGACGGCGCGCAGGATCTGCCCGATGGTGATCTCGCGCGGCGGCCGGGCCAGGGTGTAGCCGCCCTCGGCGCCGCGCTGCGCCCGCACGATGCCGGCCCGGCGCAGGTCCGCCAGGACCGCCTCGAGGAACTTGCGCGGCATGTCCTGCTCGGTCGCGATGGCCTGGGTGGAGAGCAGGGCGGGGTACGCGGTGGCCAGGCTCAGGGCCGCCCGGACCGCGTAGTCACCACGCGCGGAGATCTGCACCCTGCCATCATGCCCGCCCCGGCGCGGCGGGGGAGTCGGCGGGCGGGCGGGGCCGCACCACCCGGACCGGGATCGGCCGCTCCCGGCCCGCCCGGAACGCGCCCGGGCTCACCCCGACCTCGCGGGTGAAGAAGCGCCCGAAGTTGGTCGGCTCGGGAAAGCCGAGCCGGCGGCCGATCCGGGCGATCGGCTCGTCGGTGGCGGCCAGCAGCCGGCTGGCCTGCAACGCCACCCGCTCGTCGATGACCTGCTTGGCGCTGCGCCCGGTCACCGCCAGGCAGGCCCGGGTGAGGGTACGCACCGAGCAGCCCAGCTGCGCCGCGTAGTCCTCCACCCGGCGGGTGTGCCGGTAGCCGCGCTCCACCTCCCGGCACAGCCGCTCGAAGGTCTCCCGCTCCGGCCGCGGGGCCGGACGGTCCGCCGCGCCGGGCAGCAGGGTCAACCGCAGCAGCAGCACCGCGAGCTGGTGCCGCAGCAGCGCCGCGGCGGCCGGCACCCCGGCGTGCCGCTCGGCGTCGACCGCGAGCTGGGTCACCTCGCTGATCACCGCGTCCTCGTCCTCGCCGGCGAGCTGCCGGTACGCGGGCACCGCGTCCGGGTCGACGTCCAGCCCGCGCAGCGTGTCGGCGCCCCAGCGCACCACGGTCGCGTCGAGGTGCCCGCCGACGCAGCACAGTGCCTGGCCGGGGTGCGCGCGCAGCAGCGTGCCGGGCCGGCAGGGCAGCGCGCGGAAATCCAGCTCGGCGGTGCCGTGACCGCCGGTGACCAGGATCAGCAGCTCCGCGTCGAGCAGCACCGGCCGGGACCAGCCGGGCCCGGGGGCGAGGTCACGCAGCGCCACGATGTCGAGGTGGTCGTCGCGCTCGAACGGGGGCAGGTCGGTGCGCCTGGCCGAGGAGAGATGTCCGGTAGTGACCATCGACTCGACGGTAACCGCCCCCGGTGCATCCTGCACCCCGACGGTTTCCCCCGGTCAGGGCGGCTTGTCCGGCCGGACGCGGGACGGTTAGGTTACCGAGCGGTAGCGCCTGGGTCGCCGGAGACGTCCGCGACCCCCGCCGACTCGCGATGGGATGGGCATGACGGATCTGTTCTCGGTCGAAGGCAAGACGGTCCTGGTCACCGGTGGCTCACGAGGGATCGGGCTGATGATCGCCCGCGGCTTCGTCGCGGCCGGCGCGAAGGTCATCATCTCCTCGCGGAAGGCCGAGGCCTGCGAGGCGGTGGCCAAGGAACTGGCCACGGCCGGCTCCTGCGAGGCGCTGCCGGCCGACCTGAGCCACGACGAGGGCGCGCTGGGACTGGCCGCCGCCGTGCGGGAGCACACCGGCGACCGGCTCGACGTGCTGGTGAACAACGCCGGCGCCACCTGGGGCGCGCCGCTGGAGTCGTACCCGGAGAGCGCCTTCGACAAGCTCTGGGCGGTCAACGTCAAGGCGGTCTTCCGGCTCACCCAGGCGCTGCTGCCGGCGCTGCGCGGCGCGGCCGACCCCGACGACCCGGCCCGCGTGATCAACATCGGCTCGATCGACGGCATCCGCGTGCCGTGGATGGAGGTGTACGCCTACTCGGCGACGAAGGCGGCCGTGCACATGCTCACCCGCAGCCTCGCCCACCAGCTCGCCGGCGAGCGGATCACCGTCAACGCGATCGCGCCGGGGCCGTTCGAGAGCAAGATGATGGCGTTCGCGCTGGACGACCCCGCGTCCCGGGCCGCGATCGAGCAGCAGGTGCCGCTGGGCCGGATCGGCCGGCCGGAGGACATGGCGGGTACCGCCATCTACCTGGCCTCGCGCGCCGGCGCGTACCTGACCGGGGCGGTCATCCCGGTCGACGGCGGGATCACCACGCACGGCTGACCGGCGTACGGCGACGGCCCGGGGCCGCGCGGACTCGGCAGATCCGCGCGGCCCCGGGAGGTTGCCGTGTCAGCGACCGGCGAGCAGCCGGTTCACCGCGGTGTCGACGTCCAGGTGCTCGGCCTCCCGGCCGCGCGGCACGACGACGTAGGTCCGGCGCAGGAAGCGCACCAGCACGCTGCGCGGGACCTCGAAGAGGGCGTTGCCGTCCGGGGACGACAGCGCGAGCGCGACGAAGTCGCCGCGCGGGGTGGCCCACGGCCAGACCCGGACATCGCCGATGCCGGCCGGTTCGTCGAGCCCGGTGACCAGCAGTTCGCGGGCGAACGACCAGCTCACCGCCTCACCGCCGGCGGATTCGGCGTGGAACAGGACATGGACCGCATACGGGTCAGCAGGGTCGTAACGCAGACTGGCACGCACCGGCAATGCGGTGGCGTCAGGCGCGACGAGCCTTAGCGACGTCTCGACCTCTACGGTCGTCGGTCGGATGACACTCATTGACGTTCTCCCCCCGGCACCGCTGCGGAACGCGCGTGTCCCGCTTTTCCCATACTCAGGTGCTACTCCTGGCTACGCTCCGCCATACGCTGACTTCACCCAGTGGTGGGAAGGGTGTCGGAACGCCGCCGAGAACATGAAAATTCTTGTAGGATTTCCGCTTCGCCCAGTCCATGATCCCGCCCGGCAACGGGTGGTTCAGTCGTCGACTTACTCCGGTAACGTCCAGTCCTCAGCAGGGGTGACGGTCCCGCGCGACACTGGGGGTGGAAATGATCCTCGGCTCCACAGAGGAACCCTTCGTGACCATGGCCGACCCGCCGAAAGGAGCGGCCCGAACAGCCGAAAGGCGGGGGTACGAAGTGCCTGTCGAACCCGGTCCACGCGGCCTCGTCGTGGAACGGCGCCGCAGCGGCTGGCGGGCCCGCGCGCACCTGACCCTCGAACTGATCCGGGCCAACCCCACCGGCCGGATCGCCCTCAAGATATTCATCGCCGTCCTCGGCGCGATCATCGTGACCGTCGGCATCGCCCTCATCCCGCTGCCCGGGCCCGGCTGGCTGCTGGTCATCGCCGGTCTCGGCGTCTGGGCCGTCGAGTTCCACTGGGCCCGCCGGCTGCTCGCCTTCACCCGCCGCAACGTCCAGGCCTGGACCCGCTGGGTGACCAGCCGGTCACTATCCGTACGCTTTCTGCTCGGTGCCGTCGGGCTGGTGTTCGTCTCCGCGGTGGTCTGGGCGTCGCTCAAGTACAGCCTCGGCATCGACCTGGTGGCCCGCGCCATGCACTACCTCGCGACGCACTGAAGCCCGGTTTTTGGTCCGCGTCGACGATCAGGTAGAGTCATCGGCGCTGAGGGCGATTAGCTCAGCGGGAGAGCGCTTCGTTCACACCGAAGAGGTCACTGGTTCGATCCCAGTATCGCCCACGCAGGTCAAAGGCCACTTCCCGGCTCGGGAGGTGGCCTTTCTGCTGTCGTATGGCAGCTTTGTACAGCAGTTCTCGTCAGCGGCTCAGGGATTCGCCGAGGCGCTTGAGTGCGTCTCTGGTCTTTGTCGACGAGACTTGCGTGTAGATCTCCATCGTCGCCGAGAAGCGGGCGTGCCTCAGCACCTGCATGGCGACTCTGGGATGGGCTTCGAGGTCGGCCAGGAGGGTGGCGCAGGTCCTTCTTGCGTCGTGGACGGTGATCGGCTTGACGCCCGCTCTCTCGCATCTCGTCTGCCAGGAACGTTGGAAGTTGCGCGGTTCGAATCGCAGCGTGAAGACGGGGTCGAGTTCGCACAGGAATGCAAAAGCCGCTCGGTCCTCGTCGCTCTCGCTGACCAGGCCACCGTCGGCTACCCAGCCGCCGGTGACGGCGGCAATCACGACGGCCACCTCGACGCTGCCGAGCAGGTTTGGAGGAGTTCGCCACCAATCCAGCCAGCACTGGCCCTCGAAGCGGTCCATGCCGTCATCGTCCCAGGGCGAGGTCTGGCCGGCTGCCCGCTGTCGTCCGACAAGAGCTGCGCGACAGGTCTCCGTCAGTTGAAGTGCGACATGTGCCAGGGAACGAGGCAGCAGGCCGTGGGTGCCTGAACGAACGGATCTATCGATGAGCGGGCGCCAAGTCGAGGCTTACGACGACTCCTGCAACGGCCATACCTCGACCACACCGTGCGCGACGGCGCAAGGCGTACGCGACGCGATGCCGATGGCCTCGGCCAGCGTAGCTGCTTCGATGATGGCGAAACCGGCTACGGGAAGCGGGGAAGACATGAAGGGCCCGTCCTCCGTGGTCACTTCGGCCGCGTCGTGGTTCCGCACCTGCACGGGCTGGCCGGCGACGCCCATGTCGACCCCGTCCTGGCGCAGTCGGGCGTCATGCGCATGCGCCGCGTCCCGCACGACTGCGTCGGTGCGGTCGTAGCCCGCTTGGTCGCCGTATCCGATGGTCACAAACTTCGCTACAGCAGCTCCTCTCGTACCGGGGTCGGCGACCGATACCGGCCGTTCCCCTCCATGAATCATCGCCGCTGGAATCGGCGTTCGCACGTTCGCCCGCTCATGTCGAGATCCGTGCTCCGATGTCGCGGATCAGTTGGCGGACGACACCACGGCCCTGTTCGGCGTCGGCCCCGACGTCGCCGCCCAGCTGCTCACCACCGCCGGCGACAACCCCGACCGGCTGCACTCCGAAGCGGCCCTCGCTCACCTCTGCGGCGCCGCACCCATCCCCGCCAGCTCCGGACGGGTACGCCGCCACCACCTCCACCGAGGAGGCGACCGCGGCGCCAACCACGCCCTGCACACAACAGGCGGTTTCCTGCTACCGCGGGCGTTGACGCTGTACCGGCAGTTCGGTGACCGGTTGAACGAGGGCCTCACGCTGCTGGCGGCGCGTCCGGCGCTTCTGCACCAGCTGCGGCGTCGATCGGGCCGGGCGAGGGCCGGGACCGCCGCTCCCGTGACGGCCCCGGCCCTCCGGGTCAGGCGGTGGCTTCCTGGTCGGTGTCGCTCACCGTCCCGGCCACGCCCGCCGGCGGGTGCCACTGCAGGCAGGTGCTGTAGTGCAACTCGAATCGCTGCTGGAACGGCGTGGCCAGCGGGTGGTTGCGCAGCGCCAGGATGTTCTCGTCGTTCTGCCGCAACGCCCGGTAGGTGAGGTTGTGGCTACCCACATAGAGCGTCGATCGACTCCCCTGCCGGATGATCAGGAACTTCTCGTGCAACGGGATGCCGCCGGCCGGCGTGTAGCCGCACAGGTGCACGGGCATCGCCGTGGCGAGGGTCACCAGCGCCGCCATGGGCGTGCCCTCGTCGTGCCGCGCACCGCTCTTCGCGCCGGTGACCACTCGTACCTGGCAGCCACGCTTCCGGGCGGCGATGAGTTCGTTGACCACGGCGCGGCGCTGGATCCGGAAGTTCGCCAGATCGACCTTCGTCGACCCGGAGCAGCTGAGACCCTTGAGGATGCTCACGATCGGGTCGTTGCTGCCGCTCGTGGGCTTGCTGCCGGCACCCTCACGGCGCGGGAAGGTGTAGAGGCGGTGCTCACCGGCCACGTAGGTCCGGCCGGCGTTGTCGTCGCTTGCCCCGGATCGGCCGTGCGCCATCAGGCCGTTGAAATACCGCAGATAATCGGCGTACAGGCCAGCGTGGCTGATGGTGATGGCGTTCTCGTAAGCGGCGTAGTGGTCGAGGTTGGCCGAGGAGACGTACAGGACGTTGCGCGCCGTCGTGCCCCCGGCCAGCCGCACGCTGGAGATGGTCATGAACTTGTCATGCAGCAGCGGCGGGTTCTTCAACGTTTTCGCGTCCGTACGGTCGGTCATGCAGCCGCGTGTCGACTGCCCGTCAGGGCGCCGCGTGCCGCACTCCACCACCGTGATGCCCGATGTTGCCTTGAGCGCCTTGTAGTAGGCGTCCCCGTCCCAGACCTGACTGCCGTTGATGACGATGCGCACCTTCACGCCCCGCGCGGCAGCACCCTTCAGAGCGTCGAGAACCTCCCGCCGGTTGAAGAAATAGAGGGTGAGCGAGAGCGTCGCCCCGGACGGCGTCGCGTTGATCAACCGGGCCACGTGGGCACCGAGCCCCTTGTGCATGTCGCCGGACTCCGCCTTTGTGTTGAACCAGGCATAATTGCGCACCTCGGACGCCGCGACCGGCACGACCGCCGCCGCTGCGGCCGGCGCCGCTGCCACGGTCGCGGTGTTCGCGGCGACCGGGCCGACCGGCAGGGCCGCCGCCGCCAACACGGTGGCGGTGACGGCAAGACCGCGTAGGTAGGGCCTTCTGGATGTCGTTCGCACGGTGATCAGTCCTTCCCCGTCTTCCTGCGGCACGGCGCTGCGCCATGACCGGGTCGCTCCGGCCGAAAGCGCCTGCCGGATCGACCGGCTTCGACTCTGCCGGTGAGACGTGGAAGGGCGGTGGAAGGAATGTGCACGCGGCCAGCAGGCGGACCCGTTCTATCGTCCTGTGGCGTTGCGCTGGAGGAACAGATCGAGGTCCAGTTGCTGCAGCCCCGCGCCGGTATGAGCGCCGGTTGGCGGCGTGGCGCCGACGTGGCAGCGTCGTACCGCGCCACGGGCACTACAGCCAGCTGTACCTCACGTCCGGGGGTACGGGGTATCGGTCCAGACCGCCGACGAACTTAACGTCGGATGGCATGAAGTCAACGAGGGGCCCGTCGAGACGGCGCGTCGCGCAGGCCGGGGCCGCCCCGACCGGTTCGCCGGACGCTCCGGCGATATCAACATTCGGGACATCGCCCTACGCGGTGCGTCTGGATTCGGTGTCGAAGGAGTACGGGTCGGGGAAGAACGCAGTACGCGCACTCGACGCGGTGACAGCCGGATTCCCGCGCGGTACGTTCACCGCCGTCATGGGCCCGTCCGGGTCCGGCAAAAGCACGTTTCTGAACTGTGCGGCCGGTCTGGACCGGCCGACGTCGGGCCAGGTCGTGCTGGGTGACACGGAGCTGTCCAGCCGGTCGGAAGCCGAATTGACCGAGCTGCGGCGGGACCGGATCGGTTTCATCTTCCAGGCGTACAACCTGCTGGGCGCGCTGACCGTCGAGGAGAACGTCACGCTGCCGCTGCGGCTGGCGGACCGGAAGACCGACCAGGCATTCCTGCAGGAAGCGCTCACCGCGGTCGGCCTCGGCGAGTACGCCCAACGGCGGCCGAGCGAACTGTCCGGCGGTCAGCAACAACGCGTCGCGGTCGCCCGCGCGCTGATCACCCATCCGGATGTGGTGGTCGCGGACGAGCCGACCGGTGCGCTGGATACCCGGTCCAGCAAGCAGGTTCTGGGACTTCTGCGACATGTCGTGGACAACATGGGGCAGACGGTGCTGATGGTCACGCACGACCCGGTCGCCGCCTCCTACGCCGACTCGGTCGTGTTTCTGGCCGACGGCAGGCTTGCAGGCGAGCTGACCCGACCCACTCCGGAGCAGGTTGCGTCGCGCATGACGCACCTGGGCGAGTGGTGATCCGCCGCCTTCGGCGGCTGGTCCGTCTCGTCGTGCCGTACCGCAAGGACCTGTCGCTGGCGTGGAGCACGATCAGAGGGAGCAAGGGCGGTTTCGTCGGCTCATTCGTCGCGATCGCCGCGGGCTCGGCGGTGATCACCGCCTGCGGGATGCTGCTGGTGTCCGGGCTCGGCACCGGGGTAGCTCCGGAGCGCTACTCCGGCGCGGCGGTGGTCCTCGGCGCGGAGCAGTCGTTCTGGCTGGATGAGTCCGCCGAGGTCCGCTACAGCGAGCGCGTCACGCTGCCCGCCGACAAGGTCGCTGCCGTCGCGGCGGTGCCCGGTGTGCAGTCGGCCGTCGGAGACGTCAACGTCGAGGTCAGCGTGCTGGCTTCGGGCGGCGACGTGGTGACCGGCCCGGACGGCTTCCCGGTACTCGGGCACGGCTGGTCCGCTGCGGCGCTCGGGCCGTTCCGGGTACGCGAGGGCCGCGCGCCCTCCGCGCCCGGCGAGGTCGTGCTCGACGCCGACCTCGCCGCGCGCGGCGACGTGTCGCTCGACGCCACGGTGCGACTCGTGGTCGGCTCGATCCCGTCGTCCTACCGTGTGGTGGGCATCGCGACCGCGCCGGGGGACGGGTTGGACCGGCAGTCCGCCGTGTTCGTCACCGACGGCCAGGCGGCCAAGCTGTCCGGCCGTCCGGACCGGGTGGACGCCATCGGTGTGCTCGCCGTGCCCGGCGTCGCCCCGGAGCAGTTGGCCGAGCGCATCGCGGCGGCCGTGCCGGGGGTGGTGGCCCACACCGGCGCAGGACGCGGCGACGTGGAGTTCCTGGACGTGGGCGACGCCCGCAGCCTGGTAGTCGAGACGGCGGCATCGTTCGGCGGCACCATGGTGCTGATCGTGGTGTTCGTGGTGGCGAGCACCCTCGCGCTGTCGGTGCGGCAGCGCAGGCGGGAACTGGCTCTGCTGCGCGCCGTCGGCGCGACGCCCAAGCAGATCCACTGGATGATCGGCGCCGAGATGACCCTGGTGTCGTCGGTGGGTGCAATGTTCGGCGCGATTCCCGGCGTGGTGCTCGCCTTCGTGATGCGTGGTGTGTTCGTCCTTGCGGGCGCGATGCCCCCGGATTTCCAGATGCGGGTGGGTTTGTTGCCCGTCCTGGCCTCGCTGGTGCTGTGCATGACCAGCGCTCGGCTCGCCGGCTGGCTGGTCGCGCGCCGGGTGGCCAAGGTCAGCCCGGTCGAGGCGCTCGCGGACGCCGCGGTCGAGCCCAAGCAACTCGGCCGGGTCCGGTTGACCATCGGGATCCTGCTCATCCCGCTCGGGCTGCTGTTGACCTTGGGCAATGTCGCGGCGCCGGGCGACTCGGCCGCCGACACCGCGGGGAGCGCGGTCCTGTTGTTCGTCGTGGCGGTTGGGTGTCTTGGACCCCTGTTGCTTCGAGGCGCCATCGTGCTGTTCGGCTCACGCCTGAACCGGCAGTCCACGGCCGGCGGCTTCCTCGCTCAGGCCAACGCGCGGGCCAACTGGCGGCGGCTCAGTTCGGCCACCACACCGCTGGCCATGGGCGTGGCCCTGGCGGCCGTGCAAGTGTTCGGCGCTTCCACGATGATCGCGGGGGCGCAGCACCAACTCGAGGACGGCCTACGGGCCGATCACGTGTTGACCGCGTCGTCCGGTGCCGGGCTGTCTCCGGAGGTCGTGGACGCTGTGCGGGACGTGCCCGGCGTCGCCGTGGCGACGCCGTTGGCGCGGATGCAGGTACTGCTGACCTTCCCGTCCGAGGACAGCACCGCGACCAAGGTGTTCGCCGCCCAGGGGGTGACGCCCGAACGGCTCTCCGAAACCATGGATCTCGCGGTGGACCAGGGCGACATCGCGAAGCTGCGGGGCGATGCGGTGGCGCTGAGCCGGGTCGTCGCGCAGACCGTCCGGACGAAAGTCGGCGCAACGATCGAGCTGCGGCTCGGCGACGGCACGGTGGTCAAGCCGCGGGTGGTGGCGATATACGAGAACGGCCTGGGCTTCGGGGACGTCACCCTGCCCAACGACCTCGTCGTCGCCCACACCACCGCGCAGGTGTCCACCGCGGTGCTGATCAGGTCGGCGGACGGGACCGACCCGGTAGCGCTCGCCAGCGCGCTGCGTGGCGCCGTCGAGCGCTACCCGCTGGTCCAGGTCGGCGACCGAGAGGCGTTCCTGGCCGCGCCCGGGTCCGGCGGCTCCGGTGACTGGGCGCTGAACCTGCTGTTCCAGACGGTGCTGCTGGGCTACATCGCCATCGCCGTGGTGAACACCCTGGTGATGGCGACAGCGGCGCGGGTTCGCGAGTTCGCGAGCCTGAAACTCATCGGCGCCAGCCGAGAGCAACTCCACGCGATGATGAACGGCGAGGCCAGAATCGTGGTCTTTTCGGCGCTGCTGTTCGGCTTGCAGGCGGCGATCCCGCCGCTGATCGGCATCAGCCTCGGACTGACGAAGTCGCCCGTTCCCAGCATCTCCCTCACCGGGCTCATCGCGATCGTGGCGCTCACCATCGCACTGTCCTGGGGCGCGATCAGGATGGCCACCCGGTACGCGATGCGACCCGCGCCGGTCGGCGCGATCGGCGGGCGAGAGTGACGAGTATTCAGCCGGGTCAGATCAGCGACCGCTCATCTGACCCGCGGCGTTGAGGTAGGCGAGAACGGCGAGGACGCGGCGGTGGCCACTGTCGGTCACGGCGAGGCCAAGCTTGGCGAAGATATTGCCAATGTGCTTGTGGACGGCGTTGTCGGTGATAACAAGCTGCGCAGCGATGGCGTTGTTGTCGTGTCCCTGTGCCATCAATGCGAGTACCTCGCGCTCGCGGGGAGTGAGGGCGGCGATGGGGTCACCGGCGCGTTGGACGAGCTGCGCGATGACTTCCGGGTCCATTGCGGTACCACCGGCGGCGACGCGGCGCAGCGCGTCTACGAACTCGTCCACCCGGCTGACCCGGTCCTTGAGGAGGTAGCCGACGCCGCCGCCGGTGGTGGACAGCAATTCGGCGGCGTACTGCTGCTCGACGTACTGCGACAACACCAGGACCGGCAGGCCGGGGCGCTCCCGGCGGGCTTGCAGGGCGGCTCGGATTCCTTCGTCTCGAAACGACGGCGGCAGCCGGACATCGACGATCGTAACGTCGGGCCGGTGCTCCCGCACGGCGGTGAGGAAACCCGCGGCGTCGTCGGCGATGGCGACGATCTGGAAGCCCGCGCGTCCCAGCAGCAGTTCCAGTCCGGTGGACAGCAGCACGTTGTCTTCGGCGATCACCACCCGCATGGCAGCTCCACGGTGATGGCCGTCGGCCCGCCGGCCGGGCTGTCGATATCGACAGTGCCGTCGAGCGCGAGCGCCCGGCGACGTATCCCGGCGATCCCGGTGCCCCGCCGATCGTCGGCGCCGCCGGTGCCGTTGTCGCTGATCACCACCGACAACCGGTCTGCCGTACGGTTGACCCGTACGCCGACCGCGGTCGCCTGGCTGTGTTTGGTAACGTTGGTGAGTGCCTCGGCGACCGCGAAGTAGACGACGGCCTCTACGGCCGCCGGGACCCGTCCGAGGTCGCCGATGTCCAGCCGGGTCGGCATGGCGTAGCGTGTGGTAACGGTGGTCAGGGCACCCTCCAGGCCCCGGTCGGCGAGAATCGGCGGATAGACGGTTCGGATCACCTCACGCAGTTCGGTCATCGCCTCCTCGGCTCCGTCGTGTGCCTCCCGAAGAAGCCCTTCCACGAACTGCTCGTCCCGCGGATTGTCGGCGAACGCCTGGCGAGCCACGGCCAGCCGCATCGCGATGGCCACCAGCCGGGCCTGAGTGCCGTCGTGCAGGTCGCGTTCGATCCGGCGCAGCTCCGCTCCGTGTGCGTCCAGCACGTCCGCCCGAGTGCGCGTCAACACGGCGACCCGTTCGGCGAGTTGTTCGTTCGTCGAGTGCGACAGCACCACCAGGCATATCCGGGCGTGTGCGCGAGCGATCGGCGGGAGGCAAACGTAGGCCAGCGCGGTGAGCAAGAAAATCTGCAGTGGACCGAGAGTGAGGGCGGTCATCCAGCCGGTCACTGGGACGTCGATGAACAGCCGTGGCCCGTCCTCCGGCGCAAATGCCCACCACAAGGGCGTGGCGATTGCGGCGACCACGATGTTGCCCACGCACAGCAGCGCGGGCAGCCCGAGCGCCACCCCGGTGATGGCGTTCACCGGCAGCCAGAGCAGGACGCGCGATGTGCGGCCCGTGGCCACTCGGCGTCGCGGCACGCCCTGGGCCGCACGCGATGCCAACGGCGTACCGAGCAGCCGGCCGGCGCGGTCACGGTGCCAGTTCGCCCAGAGCCGGGCGAGCCGCGGGACGCACAGCAGCGGCAGCGAGAGCAATGTGGCGACCCCGGAGAGCAGCGAGCCCAGGAGGTAAGCCACGCCGCGCCGCACCTGCACCCACCGTTCCTCCGGCATAACAGGATGTCCTTTCTCGGTACCCGAGAAGCTCGCGTTTCGGCACGGCGTCGAGTCTGCCCTGATTGTCGCCGCCCCATGCCATCACAGCCGCACTACCCTCACACCGGTGGTACGGAGCAGCGGTCTCGCCCGGAAGCCAAGATCAGGTGTGCGGATCTGCCGCCCCATGCCACTCAGTCGTTGATCAGCCTGCCGTACGGCGTATTCTCCGGCCTAAGAGGTTGGCTTTGTGGCTGCGCGACTGCCTGGCGCCGGCTGTCTGGAGCCCGCTGCCGGCCAAGAGACGCGTCACTGGTTCGGATCGTTGCGCCAGTTAGCGGACGCGACGAGGCGGGGGCGGCCGATCCGGCCGCCCCCGCACTTGTCTGCGTCGCCGGTCAGAGGGTGAGCACGACTGTGGAGATGCTCCGCGCGCCGACGTTCACCGAGACCTGGTTGCCGTTCACGCCGACCGGCTGGCTCGCCGCGCTGGCGTTCTGCGACGTGGCCACGTACTCGGCCCGGCTGACGTTCTGCGGCACCTGGATGATCGCGTTGTTCACCGCGCTGGTGGACCGGTTCAGGATCACCAGCGTGACCTTCCCGTCACCCTGGTAGGCGGTCACCTCCAACGGGGACGCCTTGGAGCTCTTGGCCAGGCCGACCCGCTGGTAGCCGGGCCGCACGTACTTCGCGTACTGCGAGAACGCGTAGCCGCGCTTGAGTGGCGCGCCCGCCACCGTGCCGTACGCGGACTCGCCGTCACCGATGAACGAGTAGTAGCGCTTGCCGTACCACCACACGTACGCGCTCCAGTTCGACTCCATCGACTTGTGCACGGTGCGCATGATGTCGTCGAGCGTCTCGTTCCAGACCGTGGCGTTGGCCGGGTTGCCCCAGATGTTGGAGCCGCTGCCGTCGGCCGCGTGCAGGTTCCACTCGGTCATCCACACCGGCTTGTTGTACTGCTGCGCCAGTGGGTACGGCTTCAGCCGGCCGGCCGCCTCGGTGCCGTACAGGTGCCCGCCGATGTAGCCGATGTTGTTGCGGGCGGCCGCGTCGTTGAGGGTCGGGTCGGTGTAGCTGTAGTTCAGGTTCACCGCCTCGGCGACCATCAGCTTGGTGTTCTGCACCTTGGCGCCCTGCTCCCGGACGAAGGTCTGCAGCTCGGTGCCGCTCCAGTCCATCGAGTCGTAGTCCGGGTGCCAGTCCGGCTCGTTCTGCACCGACGTGACATCGATCGTCACACCCTGGTTGCGCATGTACTGGACGTAGCTGTTGAGGTGGTTGGCGTAGTCGTCGTAGTAGTCGGTGCGCAGCTTGCCGCCGTTGGTCCGGCTGTTGTTCGTCTTCCAGGCCGCCGGGGCGGTCCACGGCGACGCCATGATCTTCACGTTCGACCCGTACGACTTCGCCGTCTTCAGCGCGCTGACCTGGGTGCCCCACTCGCCGGACACCGGCGAGATGCCGGTGCGCACGATGGACAACCCGAGCTGGTTGGGGCCGAGGCCGACGAGCGTCTGCGTCTCGGCGGTCGACCAGGCCCCGCCCCAGATCGACACGGCGGCGCCGAACCCGTCGATCGTCTGGTAGCGGCTGGCGGTGTCGACTGTGATGTCCGCTGGCCCGGTGGGCGGCGGGGTGCTGGGTGAGGTGGTCGGCGAACTCGTCGGGGAAGTCGACGGCGACGTGGTCGGCGACGTCGTCGGCGTCGTGGTGCCGCCGGTGCAGGTCACCCCGTTGAGCGCGAAGCTCGTCGGCGCGGGGTTGCTGCTGGTCCAGGACCCATTGAAGCCGAACGACGTCGTGCCGTTCGTGGGGATGGACCCGTTGTAGTCGACGTTGCGGGCGGTCACCGCGGCCCCGCTCTGGGTCACTGTGGCGTTCCACGCCTGGGTTACGGTCTGGCCGGCGGCGTAGGACCAGGTGAGCGTCCAGCCGTTGACCGGGTCACCGAGGTTGGTGACCGTGACGTTCGCGCCGAAGCCGCCCTGCCACTGCGACGGCACGGCGTAGGTGACCGCGCAGCCGGCGGCCGCCGCACCGGCCGGCAGCGCCGCGGCCACCGCGGTCGACGCCAGCAGGACGGCCCCGGCCGACAACACCGCGGTACGGATCGTCAGGTGTCTTTTCATCGGACCTCTCTCTTCTCGATCGGCCGGCTCAGCGTTGGAGCGTGAGGAGTCCGGGGCGGTAGGGCAGGAGGCCGTAGTCGCCGCCGGAATTGGGGGAGCGGCCCTGGTAGAGCAGTTGGAGGTTGCAGGGGTCGACGGTGAAGGTCTGGTCGGCGGTGGTGCGGATCAACTCGCCGTGGCTGATGTCGTTGGTCCAGGTGGCGCCGCTGTTGGCCTTGCCTGCGAAGGGGTTGGACTCGGTGGCGGCCTGCGGGGTCCAGGTGCCGCCGAGGCTGGTGGCGGTGAAGGAGCGGAAGTAGCGGCCCTGGGAGCCGATGGCCTCGACGATCATCAGGTAGCGGGTCTGGCCTTGGAGTTTGTAGACCTGGACGGCTTCGAACAGGTTGTTCGTCGAGTCGGACATGATGGTGGTGTAGGTGGAGCCGAAGCTGCCGGGGAAGTTGCCCAGGGGCATGCTGGAGCGGTAGATCTTGCCGTTGTCACCGGCGAAGAACAGGTACATGTTCTGGTCGTCGGCGATCAGGGTCTGGTCGATCGGGCCGGTGCCGGAACCGGAGATGCTGCCGGTGAACAGCGGCTGCGCCGAGCCCCACCCGTTGGGGTTGGTGGGGTCGGTGGAGGTGCGGTAGGAGAACGCGGTCGGTCCCCACTGGTAGGCCAGCACCCAGATGTTGCGCGGCGCGAAGTAGAACAGGGTCGGCGCGACCGTACCCGAGGACATCGCGTTCTGGCTGGCAGTAGCCATCTCCGACCAGTTGGTGAACAGACCGAAGTTCATCGACCCCCACCGCGTGCCGGTGTCGTGGGTGGTGGCGTAGACCAGGTGCCGGCCGTTGTACGGCACCACGGTGAAGTCCTTCAACGACACCCACCCCGACCGCGGCTGCGCCAACGCACCGGTCGACGACCACCGGTACGACGACGGCAGACTGCACGTATTGCCCGGCGGCGGTGTCGTGGGCGGCGCAGTGGTCGGCGGCGCCGTGGTGGGTGGCGCGGTGGTGGGTGCGTCGGTCGGGCCGCCGGTCGGCGTGGTGGTGCCGCCCGTGCAGGTCACCCCGTTGAGCGCGAAGCTGCTCGGCACCGGGTTGCTGCTGGTCCAGGAGCCGTTGAAACCGAACGATGTGGTGCCGTTGGTCGGGATGGACCCGTTGTAGTCGACGTTGCGCGCGGTGACAGCGGACCCGCTCTGGGTCAGGCTCGTGTTCCACGACTGGGTGACCGTCTGCCCGGCGCCGAACGACCACGTCAGCGTCCAGCTCGACACCGGGTCGCCCAGGTTGGTGATGGTGACGTTGGCGCCGAAGCCGCCCTGCCACTGCGACGAGATCGCGTAGTTGACCGAGCATCCCGCGGCCGCCGCCCCGGCGGGCAGCGCCACGGCGACGGTCCCCGACGCCAGCAACGCGGCGCCTGCCGACGCCAATATGGCATTGACTGATCTGGATCTAGGCATGGAATGACCTCCTGCGGGGGCAGCGGCTCCGACATTGGCGGTGGCGATTGTTTTGTGAACGTTAACAGCCGCGCCAGGGATGTTACGGGAGCGCTCCCATGCACTCAACAATCCATTCCGCACCCACCCACCGCCCGCACCCACCGCACCCGCCCACCCGAACGCGACGATCATGAAGTTGGCCGTAGTGAATGCGGACAAATCCGCAGCTCAACTTCGTGATCGACACGCTGAGGTGGGCACGGGTGGGCGGGAGGAAAGGGGGAGGGGCGGTCAGGCGGGGATGCAGGCGGCGCCGTCGGCGGCGCAACCGGCGGGGGCGTTGTGCGCCGGATCCGGGTCGCAGCGAAGGACTTCAACACCCTGCGGTCGCGCGCTGCCGTCGAGTGGCGTAGCGATTCAACGTCGTGGACGTCTGCTCGTGCCCCATCACCTTCGCCACGTCGTTGATCGGTACGCCGTCCGCACCAGCCAGGTTGCGTAGGAGTGCCTTTAGGTCGTGGAAGCGCAGCGCAACCGGCGGGCCGGCTCGTTGCAGGGATGGCTTCCATACCCGGCTCCGGAATGTGCCCTGACGGATGGGCTCGCCGGTACCCGTGGTGAAAACGAGCAGGTCGTGCGTCCGGATGGCCCACCGGCGCCAGGTAGCCAACCCTCCGGCGAACCGTGGGAACCTCAACGCTTCACCTGGCATCTTCGAAGGCGCAGCGTTGGTTAGGAGATGCCGCCGTCGCTGCGTAATAGTTGGCCGTTGATCCAGCCCCCGTCGGGTGAGCACAGGAACGCGACGAGGTTCGCACAGTCCTGTGGGCGCCCGAGGCGACCGAGTGGCGTGGCCCGCAGGACAGCATCCTTGATCTCTGTGGTCATCCAGCCGGTATCGGTTGGACCCGGATCGATGGCGTTGGCGGTCACACCGAGGTGGGCCAGTTCTTGAGCAGCGGCCAGGGTGATCCGATCGAGAGCGCCTTTGCTGGCTCCGTAGGGAAGGTTGCCGACGGTAGCGTCACTGGTCAGGCTGACGATGCGGCCCGTGCCATGTGGCCCTTGGAACCGTTGGGCGTACTCGCGAATCAGGAGCCAGCTCGCCTGGGTGTTGATCGCGAAGTGACGGTCGAAGCTCTCGATGCTGGTGTCGAGCAGGCCTGATTTGACGCTCTCGCAGTGGGCGAGGACGAGCGCGCTGACCGAGCCCAGCTCTCGCTCCACGGCGTTGAACATGTCAGCCGTGGCGTGGGGATCAGCGAGGTTCGCCTCGACCGCGGCAGTTCTTGCCCCGTGCTTGGCGGCTTGGCTGCTGAGCTGCGTCATGGCCTCGGGATCGGCTCCCCAGGGCATCCGCTCGTCGTACGGGGTCCAGTAGGTGAAGCCGACATCCCAGCCGGTCTGCGCCAGCGTCAGCACCACCGATGCAGCGATGCCGGCGCTGCGGCCGGCACCGGTCACCAGGGCAACGGGTCGATGCTGTCGGTCCGTGCCATCCGTGAGTGACATTCGTGGTCGCACCCCCTCGACGCCCCATCCTTGCCGACCGCTTAAAGGCCGTCATCGGAATTACCCGGTCACCACAGCAGAACCGGCGGTGCATCGCCACGGCGTCAAGCATCAACGGAGGCCGCCGGGTCAACCCTCAACCGGCGCGGGACAGGTCGGCTGCCGGCTTATCAGGTCTCAGGACGCCGCGCGCTCATGCCGATGGCAGCGCATTGGATCTCGAGGCGATCCGAACCGTTCCGTATCGTCCCTGGTTCCTAGCAGGAGTTCCCAAGTCAACCGGAGTGTTATGGTCTCGTCTCTGGACGGGGGTGGACGGAGGCCGTCATGCACAAGTTGGTGGTCCTGTATTCCGACCCCGCTGACCCTGACCACTTCCGCGACTACTACGTGACCAACCACCTTCCACTGGTCATGGACATGCCCGGCCTGCTTGCCTGGCGCTACAGCTTCGACGTGGCGGCGACCGACGGAGAAGCGCCCTATTTCGCGGTCTTCGAAGGCGACTTCGCTGACGCCGCGGCCATGGCCGCGGCGCGGGCGTCGCCGCAAGGCCGGCGGGTGGCCGCCGATGTCGTCAACTACGCCACCGGCGGTGCGGTCATCATCCACTATCCGGTGCGGGACGGCGTCGGCTGAGGCGCGCCGGTACGCTCCGGGACGCGTTCGGTCGGCCGTTGCGGTCAGGTCCGGCTTGCGGACGCCGTTCGCGGTTGCCGGTTCGTTGAGCGTCAGAGGTGGGCCGATGTTCTGGCCGGATGTCACGGTGGTTGATGCGTGCGTGCGGCGCGACGGCCGGGGCGGCAGCCCCACGGCCGTCAGCGACGACGACCCGGCGGCCACGGACGCCGACCGGCGTGCGGTCGCTGCCGCGGCCGGCACCTCGCACGCGGCGTTCCTCGGCCCGGGGCGGACGCCGGACGGTGGCTGGCCGGTCCGGTTCTTCACCGCCACCGCCGAACTGTCCGGCTGCGGCCACGGCACCGTCGCCGCGCAGGCCCTCCGGTTGACCCGCACCGCGCTGGGTGAGCTGAACGACCGCCAACACACCGGCGGGCGTACGTTCGACACCGTCGCGATCCGCCGCCCCGCCGGTATCGAGGTGTGGTTCGACCAGGGCCTCGTCGCGCTGCGCCAGCCGGCACCGGACGAGCGCGCCGCGATCATCGCCGCGCTCGGGCTCAGCGCGGACGAGCTGCCTCCGAGCGACGCGCCGCGCATCGCCGCGCCCGGCGCACCACGCATGCTGATACCGGTCCACGACCGGTCGGCGCTGCGCCGAGTCCGCCCACACCTCGGCAGGCTGACAACGGCGTGCCGGCGGTACGGGCTCCTCGGCTGTTTCGTGTTCGTAGCGCCGGTGGGCGACCGACCAGGTGCGGCGCGGATGTTCGCGCCGGCGATCGGCGTCAACGAGGACGTCGCCAACGCCAACAGCACCGGCTGCCTGGCCGCCCACCTGCTCGACACGACAGGCGCACAGACGATCGCGATCGAGGTGGAGCAGGGCGACACCCTCAATCGACCGGCCAGCGTGCTCGCCTCGGCCCGACGCGGGCCGGCGGGCATCACGACCCGGGTCGGCGGGTTGGCGGTGGTCCGCGACGGACACCGAGCCGACAACTAGGCCACCCTCTCCTTGAGGTTCCCCCGGTTTGCCGGAGGGTCGGTTACCTGGCGCGCGCCATCCGAGGGGCGTGCCCACGCCGCGGGCCGGACGCGTCGACGTGAAATTGCTGTCCGGCTGCCCGAGACAGCGATAGAAAGCCGCGTGCACGAGACTCTCACGTTCCCTGATCATCTACGGCTCATTGACGAACGGTCGACCGCCTTCCGCGCTGCGGTCGCGGCAGCGCCCAGCCTCGACGTGCCGGTTCTGACCAGCGACCCGCATGCCTCTCCGGAGCGGACGCTGTTCGATCTCGTGCAACACGTCGGCATGGGCCGCCGCAAATCAGCCGCCATCGTCGCGGCAGGGCCCGCGGACGCTCCCCCGGAGAGGTCCGCCTGGGAGGACGGTGCCGGTGCTCCCCGGGAACGTGAGGCTCTGCTGACCTGGTGGACCGAGTCCATCGAGCAACTGACGAGCACGCTGCGCGAGGCCGGCCCGGATCGCCGTTGTTGGACGTGGTGGGACGACTCGCCCTCACCACAAACATCCGGCGCGTGGGCGCGACGCCAAGTTCCCGAGATCGCGGTGTACACCTACGACGCCCAGCTCACCGTGGGGGCCCCGCAGCCAGTACCAGACGAGGTCGCCCTGGACGGTTTCGACGACTGCCAGTTCACCCTCTGCTCAACGACGGTCGCCTGGCCGCACGAACCCGCCGTCGTCGACTACCACGCCGACGAGGGCCGCTCATGGCGCCTCCGGCTTGACCGCGACGGCGCACGAGTCACCCGCCTCGGCACGGCCGCCGCCGTCGAGGACCCGCACACGGCCGACGCCTCCGCCCGGGGCACCGCCAGTGACCTGCTCCTGATGTTCTACGGCCGCGTACCGCTGGATTCGCTGAAGCTCGACGGCGACCGTCGCATCTTCGATCGGCTGATCGCCTGGGACCCGTCCGTGTGACAGCCGATGACCCGCCACCTCGTGCACCCTGCGGCCGAGGCCGCAGCAGAGTCGCAGGTATCCGGCTCGGGCGGCTGCGCATGTGCGCAACGTGGACGTACCCGTCCTGCGAAGGGCCGACTCAGGCGGTAGTCCTCCGGTCGCTTGTTGCAACTGAGGACCAGTTGGCAGCGGGTGCGGTTGGTGACAGCAGCATCTCGGACCCCGGGGCACCCATGGCGGACAAGACGGCGTCAACGTCGGCAACCAGCAACCGGTGGCGTGAGCCCCGGCCGGGCCGCGACCGTCAAGCAGGCCAGGAACGGAACCAGGGGCCCACCGAGCCCGGTTGCCGCCGTCCCGGCGCGTACGAGTTGGGTCATTCGGACCTGGGTGACCGTGCCGGACCAGCCTCCCAGACCGGCTGCCGGGGTTCGTCGTTGTGCACGATCACGTCGACGTGATCGGTGGGCCGGACAGTAGCGAAGTAGAACCGTTGGGAGGGGATGTAGCGCTCGCGCCAGCGCCGTTCGACGTCGGCCCGTGATGACACCCGACGCTCTCGGATCACCGCACGATCAACGGTCTTGTCGAGCGCCGTCGACACGAAGACGCGCAGCTCCCACCGATCGATCAGTTCCGGGCGCATGAGGAAGACGCCGTCGAAGACCAGCACGGCGTCGGCGGGGGCAGTCATGGTCGGCGGGGACAGCACAGCGTCCGCGGTGTGGTCGTAGACCGCATGGTGGAAGCGTCGGTCTCCGCCGGGGCCGAGCGGATCGAGCAGGACCCGGTTCAGCGCCTCGTGGTCGTGGGTGTCGAAGTAACAGCCTTCGGCCGAGTACTCGCCACGCGGGTAGCGCTGTGCCCGAGGGAAGAGGAAATCGTCGACGGTCGCCCGGATGACGTGGCGGCCCTGTGTCCGCAGGACGTCGGCGAGTTCATCGGCGAGGGTGGTCTTGCCGGCGGCGGGCGGTCCGTCGATGGCCACCCGCGTTGGATGTGCGACGGTGACGGACCCGACCCGCTCCGCCAGGCGGCCGAGCAACTCGTCGCGGGTACCTCGCTCCATGTCCTGCCCCTCCTGACCTCGTCGACGGCCGCCGTGCCGGGCCGACCTCAGGCCCGCCAGCCTGTCGCGCGCCGGCGACCGCCAGGTCGGCAGCGCGCTGGCCGGCGCCGCCGGCAGCAGGCAGAGCCCGACCACCCCGCCGGCCGCCGACCACGGCACCAGCGCGGACTCGACCGTGACCAGCCAGCCGACCTGTCTCCAGAGCGCACCGGCCAGCCGGATCGGCCGCAGGTCAGCCACCCGGCCGGCGGCGGCCATCGGCACCGTGTTCGCTACCGCTACAGCACCGTAGCCGGCCGACTCACCGATCAGTGACAGCGTGAAGAGCCAGACGAGGCGATCCTCGGCGCGATCCGTCTCGGCTGCCCACCCGGACACGTCGACGATCCGCGCTCCGACCGGAGGACCGACCGCGGCCGGCGAGGGCGTCCGGCAGGGTGGCCCGCTCGGTCCTGCACGTACACCGGGGAGGTGTGACCTCCACAGGAGCTTGGGCTGGCTGACGATGTCATGGGGTGGGGGCATACTCGCTTTGTGGATCAAGGACGCCAGGTCGCCGAGCGGATGTACGAAGCTTTCAACCGCCGGGACGCGGTTGCTGCCAGAGACATCTTCGCCAGCAGCTTCTACAGCCATCCGTTGCGGGCCAGCGGTTGGGAGTGCGTGCAACGGGCCTGGCAGCGCATGTGGGACCAGCATCCCGCGCTGAAGGTCACCGTCAAAGACCTGGTCGCGGACGACCAGCGGGTGGCAACTCGGACCGAGATGGTCGGCTTCGCCGATGGCTCGACAGCAACCATGCTGGAGATGTTCACCATCGAGCACGGTCGCATCATTGAGCTATGGGGCCTTTCCGCCAAGCCACAGACGAAGTCCTAGGTCGGCCAACCAGAACCGTGCCCGACGCGGGGGTCGGCAACGGCCGGCGGCGGGCTCCGGGTAGCCCGGGCGCCTACGCTGCGCACCCCCAACGCTCGCATCGCGGACGGCGCCGGCTCTGGCCGCTGGCCGGGCTGCTGCTCTGCCTCAGCCAACTCGGCGCCGCCTGCCAGCACCCGCCGCCCCCGGACTACCAGATCGGATTCGTGCGTCTCGGTGACCGGCTGGCCGTTTACACCCCGATCTGTCCTGGCGACACCGTGCGGACGATACGGGTGCACGCGGTTCCGCCGGTGGGGAAGAGTGGCGACTCGGTGCTGCTCTGGGAGGCGGCGGACCCGGTCGGAACGGGTCCGGCCGGGGCGGACACCCGCGCTGGACTGATCGTCCTCGGGGCCGGCTTCGGCACCGTCCGGCAGGCACCGCCCGCGCAGTTCGGCCGCACGCTCTCCGTCGGGGTGGACACGGCGGAGGGGCGGTCGTACGCCGACGCGGTCGCCCTGCCCGAGCAGGTGGCGCGGTTCCCGGCCGACGCTCCGCTGGCGGCGCTCTCCTTCGACACCGACGACGGGCTGGTCAGCTACGACACGCTGCGCGCCCACTTCGAACGGGAGATCACCTGTCGCTGATCCCCGGACCGCACGGCCGCGCAGGCCGAGCGGCCGGGTCTCCTGCGGGACCTGGGCCACGCCCTTGGCCGTCGCTGCTCTCCGCAAGGGCGGCCGTCAGCTGATCCAGGCCCAGCGAACCCAGCTCCAGGGCGTGACGATGGAATGCGCGCCGGTCGCCGGGGAAGGACGCGCGGCCTGCCAGCCACACCCGCTCACCCACCTTGTAGGTCAGCGCCTGCCCTGGCCGGCCCAGGTAACGTCCGAGTTCAGCGGACGCGTACGGCCCCTGGTGGCAGCGGTCCCGCAGCAGCTTCAGCGCGGCGTCCGGCGTCCACACTGCTCTGTCACCGGAGGGCATCGGCAGCCGCAGGTGCAGGCCGATGTCGAGCACGACCCGGGCCGCCCGCAGGAGCTGCATGTACAGATACCCCAGTCGGGCACCCGGCTGTTCATAGTGCCCGAGCTCGTCCATGAACCGCTCGGCGTACAGGGCCCAGCCCTCCTGGCTGCCGGAGAGGCCGCCGAGCAGGTTCAGCCGCTGCCCGAGGCCGCCGCGGCAGACCTCGGCGCCGAGGTGGAGGTGGTGGCCGGGGACGCCCTCGTGGTAGGCGGTGCTGTAGGCGTACCAGGTGGGGAAACTCGCCGCGTCCTCGGGCAGGGACCACCAGACCCGGCCCGGCCGCGTCAGGTCCCGCGACGGCCCGGTGTAGGCGATGCCGGACGATGTGGTCAACCGCGACTCGATGCGCCGCAGCGGGGCGGGGATGTCGAAGTGCACGCCGTCCAGCCGCTCGGTGGCGGCCTCCAACAGCTCCTGCAGCCACGCGGCGAACGCCTCCCTGCTGTGCAGGGTGCCGGGCGCGTCGGGGCTGGCGAGCCGGGCGAGCACCTCTGCCACACTCCCGCCCAGGGCCTTCGCTTCCGCGATCAGCTCTGCCTCTGTCGCCCGGAACTCGTCCCAGCCCCAGTCGTACAGCTCGCGCAGGTCAGGCTGGGCCGCGAGGAAGGTGCGGACCCAGAGCGCGTACCGCTGCTGGCCGAACGCTTCCTCGTCAACGGCCCGCGGCGCCAGGTCCGCGGTGAGCATCTCGGCCAGTTTCTGGTACGCCTGTCGCGCACTCGTCGCCGCGGCCTGCAACGACGCCCGCTGAGGCCCCTGGCCGTAGCGCTCCACCAGGGCGACATCGTCGTCGATCCAGTTGCGGCAGCGCCGCGTGACGAGCTCCACCTGGCGCCGCGCCGGAAGATTGCCGCGCTGCGCGGCAAGGAGGAGGCTGCGGGCGTACCCGTCCAGGGCCGCGGGGATCGCGGCCAGGCGTGCGCCGACGCGAGCCCAGCCCTCCTCGACGGCCGCGCCCTCGGCGTCGCGGCCGGGCACCGCGGCCTCGACGGCCTGGCGGATGAGCTGGAGCGGTCCGGTGGCCGCCGCGTGCAGTTCACGCAGGTCCTCCCCGGCGTCGTGGAAGGCGATACGCGCGTGCAGCCGCTCGGCGAGATGGGCGTGCAGCGGGGTCGCGGCCGGCAGGGCGTCACCCAGGATCGCGAGTTCGCGCAGGGCACGGACTGCGAGGTCGGCGCGGGCCTGGTGACCCTCCGGGCTGTAGTCGGTCAACCCGTCGACATCCTGCTCGCCGGCCTCGACGACCGCTGTGCAGGGGTCGAGGACTGCCATGCCGCGCAGGAGTCGATCCGCGAAGTCCTCGATCATGGGGCAATGTTAAGGCGGTGCCCAGCTACCGTGGTGCGAGCCCGCATCGAGCGCGGCAAGCGGTCCAGAACCATCGGCAGACTTTCGCTCATCGGCAGGACTGCGCACCGAGCGGTGCGTACGACCGCGCGGACAGCGGCAGGACCGCGCGGCTCCCGGCTGAACGAGTCGCTATTCCATTCTCGGACGTCGTCGACGCGACGGACGTGTCCGGCGCCAGAGCAGGAACGCGCCGCCGAGAATGACGACCGCGATGAGGGCGTCCACGAGCATCGGTCGGGGGCCGCGCTGCGGCCGGCCGGCCTTCCGGACGGTCAGGTCGGGCAGCAGGCCGGTGGCGAGGTGCAGGTCGAGAAGCTGGCAGCTCTGGGCGCCCAGTTCGCAGCTACTGCCGGTGGCGAAGGCGGACAGGGTCCGCCGGGTGCCGGCATCGAGTCGCACCTCCGCCAGCGATGCGTGGCCCGCGTCGTTGACGGTGGCGACGACCACGCTGCCCGCCGAGCGCCAGCCGAGCAGTTGTACGACGTCCGGGACCGGCGCCGGTGGTGTCCGGACCCCGGAAAGGGGCAGGAACTGGACGTCGCCGACCTTCCACAGGAAGACACCATGATTGGTGTCGCCGCCCGTGCTGCCGGTGAACGGCCCGTCCGAGAGCCAGGGCACGGTGGCGAGGACCGTGCCGTCCGGCGACCAGCCGACCTCGGCCGCCAGTTCGCGTCCGCTCGGGATCTGCACCCTGCGAAGCTCGCGGCCGTCGAGGTCGACGAGGTGGGCCGTCTGACCCACCTGCACGGCGAGCCGTCGGCTGTCCGCCGCGAACGCCGCCGTCCACGCCGGCCTGATCGCCGGCACCTCGGTGCTGCGCCCGGTCGACAGGTCAAGCAGCCGTAGCGTGCCGGTGCGGGCCACCTCGGCCTCGACGACGTTCACGGTGCCGAACTCTCCGGAGTGACGGAGGGGGGCGGCGCTGTAGGCGACGTGGCGGCCGTCGGGCGACCAGGCCAGCAGCCGCACGCCGACCGGGTCCCCGAGCGGGATCGACCGGCGCTTGCCCGTGGCCAGGTCGACCAGGACCAGGTCGCGGGTCGCGCCGCGATCGTCGCCGAGCAGCACGCGGGTGCCGTCCGGGGCGAGCAACGCCGAGGGGCGGTCGCGCTCCTCCATGGCGTCGACCCGCCGGTACGTGTCTGCGTCGGCCCCGACGATCAACGACTGGAACATGTTGAACGTCTCGCCGCTGCCGTAACCGTAGAGGGCTATCGCGCGGCCGGGCGGGGCCGACGTGACGGTGCTGGTGAGCATCGAGTACCCGGCGAAGCGGTCCGGCAGGCTCGGCGTGGTCGCCGGGGCTGCCGGCCGGACCGCAAGCGGGACGCCGGGCACGACCAGACCGGCGAGGACGAGCACGACAGCGGCCCAGGCCGCCGTGCTGGCGATCCGGCGGCGCCGGACCGAGCGGCGCGCCCGAGTGAGTACGGTGTCCAGGTATCCGGGCGGCAGCGGCGGGGGTTCGTCCGGCAGGGTGGCGAACAGTTCTCTCATGGCGTGTCCACCCCTCCAGGCACGTAGTTGGGCAGCAGGCGGCGCAGCGCCGCGATGGCGTACGAGGTCTGGCTCTTCACGGTGCCGGTCGAGCAGCCCAGCGCCGCGGCGGTCTGCGCGACGTCGAGGTCCTCCCAGTAGCGCAGGACCAGCACCGCGCGCTGCCCACGAGACAGCTTCGTGAGCGCGCCCAGCAGATCGACGCGGTCGTCGGCACCGGCCAGCGGCGTCACCGGCGGCCCGGTCACGTCGGCCATGGGTCGGACCCGACGGGTCCAGGACCGCTCCCGCTCGGCCAGGTAGGCGTGGATCAGCACCGCCCGCACGTAGGCGTCGACCGAGTCCGCTGCCGACGCCTTGCGCCAATGCCGGTAGAGCGCGACGAGGCACTCCTGCACCAGGTCGTCCGCGGCCGACCACTGCCCGCACAGCCGGTACGCCAGCCGTCGCAGCCATGGCATGCGCGCCTGCACGTACTCGACGTACTCTCGTTCACTCCGCAACCCAGCCTCCCACCAACACTAGGAGTGGCCCGGTGCCCGTTTCGGTTGTGGGGGTTGTGATCGACGTTGAGCGGTGGTCGAGGCGTGAGGTCGTGTACTGCGACGGATGGGCCGACGGCGTGGTCAATCCCCTGACCGCGACCGCGGCGCAGACCCGTGACGCCGCGGGGGAGCCGTACACGGCCGTGGTGTTGATCGACGGTCGGCGGCACGCGGTGCTGGACCTCTCCTGGGCCGACGAGTACTGCCGCGTGTCGCGCTTCGACGCGGCCGGCCGGCAGGTGTCCTGCCACGAACTACGCGGCGCGGGGAGCGGTGACCTGTTCCTGCGCCGGGCCGCCACCTGGGACGGCCCGCCGGATGCGGGCGTACACGAGTTTCCGCATGTCGCGGCACGGACCTGCACCACCTATCGACTCTCCGGCGAGCGCACCCACGTCGTCGAGCCGCGCGGCGATCTGGGCGCTCGGCACGAGTCCCGCTCGATACAACCGCCGCCCCGCCTGCCGATTCCGGGCTTCCGCCGCTGGCGGGAACTGCTGGGTCTCGCCGGGGACGCGCCGGTGGAGATCGTCGACGCGGTGCACCATGCGCTCCCGGTGCGAACCGCCACCCGGCCGCCATGGCGTCCGCCCCGGCCGCTGCGGCCGCACGGCCTCGAAACCCTGTTCACCCCCGGCGCGCGGATCGAACACCACGGCCGGCGGCTTCGCCTGTCGGCCCGCAGCGCCGGACGGCTGCACCTGCCGTCCGGCCGCCTGCTCGCGGCTGATCCCTCGTCGTTGGACCTCGACGCCAGGCCGTTCGACGTCACCGTGCCGCCCGGCACGTACCCGGTCTCCGTCGGCCTCGCGACCTTCGTCGATGATCCGGGGCGCAGCCGGGTCACCGCCGCCCGCCTCGACCTCAGCGACCGTCCCGCCGTGCGATGGGAGCTGGCACTGTGCGACGGGCAGGACCCGCTCGACCTGGGCTACCGGCAGTTCTTCGGCTTCGGGGTCGACAGCGGCATGGCCTGCTACGTCGACGCCGACTCCGCCGACCGCCTGGTGGACGTCTGGCGCACGCTCGACGGCCTGGTCGAGCCGCGCTACCGCACGACCGATGCGGAGGACCTGGTCGCCTGGTCCAGCGGGTGGGGCGACGGGGTCTACCCCACGTGGATCGGCTACGACACCTCCGGCGCGGTGACCTGCTTCATCGCCGACATGCTGCTGTTTCCCACCGACCCGGAAGACGAGGACGAGGACGAGGACTGACGATACGCAGGCCGCATCCGGATCTCGGGCTCGACCGCGGTCGCCTACCGGCCGGTGGGGCCGTGTCGATGAGCGTCCGCAGGAGGTCGGCATGACCGGCATGCCGGACGGTGGCGGGGTCGTCCCGTCTCAGGTGAGGGCCAGCATCCACTCCACGGCGTCGCGCGCGGCCGCGATGCCGGGCTCGCGCGACTGCGCGGTGAAGACGAGCACTCGGTCGTCCTTGCGCGGGTACAGGTACACGGCCTGCCGCCACGGCTCACCCTCGTGCTCGTACGCCAGCTCGATGACCTGCACGTCACGGCTCATCGTGCGGCGGGCGACAACCGTCTGACCCGGGGCGATCAGCACGTCCGGGTCGGCGATGTGTACCGGGCCCTGCACGAAGATCGACGCGTCGTGTTCGCCGACGAGGCAGTACGGGTCGACGGTCGACTCGACGCCGAAACCGGACGGCCAGGCCACCCTGAAGCTGCTGGTCTCGATGGCCCAGAACGGATGGTCCGGGCCGGGCGCCACGTCGACGATGCCGGGCGCGGAGCGCGCGTCCGCCGGATCGATGAGCGCCCTCGCCGGGCCGTCCGCCCGCCAGTTGGTCACCACAACAGCGTCGGACGCGGCGTCGGAACGTTCGAACGTGTACGGCCAGTACGGCACCAGCACCATGCCGTGACCGGCGAGGCGGGCCAAGACGTGTCCCATGGGCGCGCACTGTAGTCACCGGCGCGCACCGACGGTTTCCCGGGCGCTGGGCGATGTCAGGTGCGGGCCGCAATGGCGGTGGCGTGTGGCGGGACGATGGGCCGTGGATGGTGTCGTGGTCAGCGGTGAGCCGGCTCGATGACCGCGGGTCGGCTACCTGTCCGCAGGTGCAGGCTGGGCCCGGTCAACGTGGGAACGAGTTCAGGGGTGACCTGTCGCCCACGGACCAGTGGTGACCGAACGGGTCCGTGAAGCCACCTTGACGGTGCGTCCCCCAGGGCACGCGGTGATCCTCGATCGCCGCTCCGGCGACTGCGCCGGCCGCGACGGCGCGTTCGATGAAGGTGTCGGGGTCGTCGACGAACACCTCGATGCGGGTGCTCGTGACCCCCGCCTGGCCGGGACTGGTCTCCGTGGGGTTCTCGGGATTGACCTGGTGGAGGAAGAAGGGGGCGCCGCCGATCTCGAGGCCGGCCACGCCGCCGAGGTTCCACAGCTCCGCCGCGCCCAGCGCGGTCCGGTACCAGTCGACTGCGGCGCCCGCGTCCGAGACGATCACCATCACCGAGATCACTGGCGATGCGGCGGGCACCGGGTCGCCGGACAGCGCGGAACGATCTTTCGGTTCCTCGGTCATGCCCACAGCATGCCGGACATCGCCGGCAGCGTCTCCCACCCGCACAAGATCCTGCGCGGGGTAGCGCCCTGTCACGGTCGTGCCGGCGATCTACGCTCCCGCGGTGACCAGGTCAACCTGACACTGGTGTGGCCGTACGAACGGGGTCAGGCGCGCGTCGATCGCCGCCTGGCCGCCCTGTTCGACGAGGCCTTGCAACAACCCGAGGTGCATGGTGCAGACGATGCCCGGATGGTTTTCCGCCAACGGCCGGAACGGGCAGGCATGCAGGGTTATCCGCGTGTCACCGCCGTCCGCGCTGACGGTGGGTTGGAAACCGAGCTCGGTGAACAGTGCGGTGACCGTAGCGGCGACGTCCTGCGGGTCGTCCGGCTGGTCGGCGGGTTTCGGGCGGAGCCGGTGTGCCCAGGCCCGGCCGGCGCTCCGGGCGGCTTCGCCACCGTTGGTGCTGTCCAGGTGGTCGACGAGGACGGTCGCGAGAAGTGCGTACCCCGTGTCCTGCGCTCCGGCGGTTGTCGGCTCGTACACGGTACGTGGCCGGCCACGCCGGCCTTGCCGGGCTGAGCTTTCGCGCACGAAGCCCGTCCTGATCAGCACGTCGAGGTGGAACCGGACGGTGTTGGGATGCAGGCCGCTGGCTGCGGCCAGGGCGGCGGCGTCCATCGGCGCGGCGGCTGACCGCAGCGCCTGCAGCAACCGTCGTCTGCTGGGAACGGCGAGTGCGCCGAAGGTCACGTCGTCAGGCACCCCATGAATATACACAACGAGTATGGTAAAAAATAACGGCGAGGAGGAGGCCATGATGAGGCAGGCTGATCACCGCTGGCCGGGTCGGCGAACGATCGTCGTGGGTGTCGATGGCTCCTCCGGGTCCAAGACCGCCTTGCGTTGGGCGCTCGAGCAGGCCGAGCGGACCGCCGCCGACGTGGAGGCCGTGAACGTCTGGACACCGGACCCGGCGCACTACGCCTACCTGCCGGTGACGTTCGCCGCGGATGACCTCGCCCACGCCGCCGAGACGACGTTGTTGGACACGCTGGTCGAGGTGACCCGCCAGTACGGCCGTTCGGTTCCGATCCGGCCCCGCGTGCTACGAGGGCTTCCCGTCGAAGAACTGCTCCACGCCGCCAGATCCGCACAATTGCTGGTCCTCGGCGCACCCACGCACGGCACCCTGGTCGGCCTGCTGCTGGGCTCGGTCAGCCACCAGTGCGTCCAACGCGCGACCTGCCCGGTCCTGATCGCCCCGGCCGTGCCGCATCGCCCGTCTCCCCAGTCGCTCGGGTGGGCTGATGTGGACCGCCACGTCATACCACCGAGGAGCTGAACGCCGTACCGCCTCCACCCACGGCGCCGGCCCGGTCCGGCCGAACCCACGGCGCCGGCCCGGTCCGGCCGAACACGGCGAGCATCTTTGCGAAGAAGGCAGCCATGAACCCCACGACGTCGTACCCCAATATGACAATCCCGTCGGACGTGCTCGCCGGCGCCGCGGCTGCCGCCGCGCGCTACGCCCCATCGATCCTCAACACCCAGCCGTGGCGATGGCGGGTACGTCCGGACCGGCTGGAAATGTTCGCCGAACCCCGTCGTCAACTGACTGCCACCGACCCCGACGGCCGGATGCTGATCCTCAGTTGCGGCATCCTCCTGCACCACGCGTGCGTCGCCCTGGCCGCCCAGGGCTGGACCGCGCGGATCGCGCGCACCCCGAGCATGTCCCCAACCGGGCCGCTGGCCGTGCTGCACGGCTTCGAAGCGGCCACGGTCACCCCGGCCACGCGTCAGCAGGAACAGGCCATGCGGACGCGACACACCGACCGGCGACCCGTCAGCGACCAGCCCATCGCATCGCCCGTCATCCGTGCCATCACGGCCAGCGCCCCCGGTGCCGTCCGTCTGCAGATCCTGACCGCCGAACAGGTCCTCGAACTGGCCGCCGCCGTATCGAGAGCCGACGCGGTGCAGAGCCAGGACCCGCTCGCCCGCGACGAGCTGAACCACTGGACGAGCCGGCCCACGACCGCCGGCGTCGGGCTGCCCCCGGAGGTGCTGCCGGACCGGCCGCCACAGACCACCGTTCCGGGCCGCGGATTCGGCCATCGAGGAACCTTGCCGACCGGGGCCGGCCACGACCGGGCCGCCACGTACGGGCTGCTCTACGGCGAGGGCGACGATCCAATCGGGTGGCTACAGGCCGGCGAGGCGCTGTCCGCCATCTGGCTCACCGCGACCGCGATGGAGGTCTCGGTGCTGCCGTTGAGCGATGTCGTCGCGGTCCCCGGTACCCGCGAAGCCCTTCGCCGGATGCTGAAGCCCTTCGACCGCCCGTACCTGGCGTTGCGGCTGGGGGTCGCCGACCCGGTGCCGGGCCGGCCGCCGCGCACCCCTCGACTACCGACCGCTCAGGTCGTCGAGGTGCTCGCGCCGGACGTCGCCCGAGACCACTGACGACGACGGCCGGCCCCAGCGACACCTCGGCCGAGCGCGACGCCGAACCGATGTCGGGCCGAGCGAATCGGTGCGTCGAGATCGTTCACACCACCCGGCCTGCCCAGGCGGAAGCTGCCTCCAGGCGAACGCCCGGATGAGCCCTGGAGAAAGGAACGACGATGGAACATATGCCCCGGCGACGCCCGGTGATCACCGCTGGTCTGCCGAGCCAGCTTCCGGACATCGACCCTGAAGAGACCAGCGAATGGGTCGAGTCGCTTGACGGTGTCATCGATGAGCGCGGAACCAAGCGCGCCCGCTACGTCATGTTGAGCCTGCTGGAGCGGGCGCGTGAGCGGCAGGTCGGGGTGCCGTCGTTGACCACCACCGACTACATCAACACCATCCCGCCGGAGCGCGAGCCGTGGTTCCCGGGGGATGAGCACATCGAGCGGCGGCTGCGGGCCTACATTCGGTGGAACGCCGCGATGCTGGTGCATCGGGCGCAGCGGCCGGAGATCGGGGTGGGTGGTCACATCTCCACCTTCGCCAGTTCGGCGTCGTTGTATGAGGTGGGCTTCAACCACTTCTTCCGGGGCAAGGACCACCCGGGCGGTGGGGATCACATCTTCTA
>NZ_JBFAJK010000050.1:0-39207 GCF_040655175.1 Micromonospora sp. NPDC050495
GGCGAGGGTGACCGGCGCAGGGATCAAGCCTGACCGCCCGGAGCCGGTCACCCTCGCCCCCAGCCCCAAGCGCAACCAACCAGCCTGCTAGCAGGACCGAACACCGCGATCGCCGACAAGAGCGGAGCGTAGAGTCGGGCGGTGGACCGTACCGAATCGTTGCCCGCCCAGATGCTCCCGCCCGGTGCCGCCCCGGCGGAGCAGCCCAGCGTGCTGCTGCCCGGCCACGACGTGCCGCTCGGCCGTTACACCACGGTGCGGCGGCTGCTGCCGCAGCGGCAGCGGCGGCTGGTCGGGGCGTGGTGTTTCGTGGACCATTTCGGACCGGACGACGTCAACGAACGCCCCGGCATGGAGGTGCCGCCGCACCCGCATACCGGGTTGCAGACGGTCACCTGGCTGCTGGACGGCGAGATCGTGCACCGGGACAGCCTCGGCAACGTGCAGCCGATCCGCCCGGGCCAGCTCAACGTGATGACCTCCGGGCACGGTATCGCCCACTCGGAGCGTTCGCCGGTGGTGCACCCGCCGGTGATGCACGGCGTACAGCTGTGGGTGGCGTTGCCGGATTCGGCGCGTGCCGGGGCCGCGGACTTCGCGCACCATCCGACGCTGCCCCGCTGGCGCGAGGGTGACCTGGACGTCACGCTGCTGGTCGGCGAGGTCGGCGGCGAGCGTTCGCCGGCCGTGGTGCACACCCCGCTGCTGGGCGTGCAGCTCGAGGTTCGCGGTCCGGCGCCGGCCACGTTGCCGCTGCGCCGCGATTTTGAGTACGGCTTGCTGGCGATGTCCGGCACCGCGGAGGTGGACGGGGTGTCGCTGGGGGTGGGCGCGCTGCTCTATCTGGGCACCGGCCGGGACACGCTCACCGTGCGGGCCGCAGCGGGCAGCAAGCTGCTGCTGCTCGGCGGTACGCCGTTCGAGGAGCCGCTGGTGATGTGGTGGAACTTCGTCGGCCGTTCGCACGAGGAGATCGTGGCGGCCCGGGAGGAGTGGATGGCGGGGCGGCGGTTCGGCACGGTGGCCGACGACCCGGCGCCGCCGCTGCCGGCTCCGGCGCTGCCCACCACCCGGCTGAAGGCGCGCGACCGCAGCGGCGGCTTCCAGGATTGAATGCCCGCCCCTCGCCCGGGTAGACGCGGGTATGCCGACCACTGGGATAGCCAGCATCGAGGACAAGAAGCGGCTGGTCCGCCGGCTCGCCGGGGACGGTCGCGGTTTCGCCGAGCAGTACGGGTTCCGGGTGACGAACAACCCGGCGCAGTTGTTCCAGGTGCTCTACCTGTCCGTCCTGCTCGCCCGCCGGGGTGATTTCCGCAAGGCGGTGGACGCCGCGGCGGCGTTGCGGGACGCCGGTTGGGACAGCGCCGCCCGGATGGCCCGCTCGCTGCACGAGGATCGGGTTCGGGTGCTGCGCGGCGCGGGGCAGCGCGGTGACGTGGACGCGCTCGCCGCGACGCTGGGCGACCTGGCTCGGACGGTGGTCGACCGGTACCGGGGTGACCTGCGCCGGTTGCGTACCGGCGCGCACCAGGATCCGGCCCGGGAGCGGCGGTTGCTCACCGCGCTGCCGGGTGTGGACGACGCGGTGGCCGACCTGTTCCTGCGGGAGGCGCAGGCGGTGTGGCGGGAGGTGGCGCCGGTGGCGGACCGGCGGGCGCTGGCGGCGGCCCGGCGGCTGGGGCTGGGCCGGTCGGCGCAGGATCTGGCGGGCCTGGCCGGCAGCGGCGAGTCGGAGCGGTTGGCCTGGCTCGTGGGGGCGTTGGCCCGGGTGGATCTGGAGAAGCGGTACGCGGAACTGACCGGTTGAGGCGGAGTGCCGCCCGCCACAGTTTTGCGAAAGTCACCCGTTCGGCTGATGTTGCGTCGTAGGATGATCGTGGCAGTGATGCCCGCCCGGTTCGGGCGAACATCCACCGCCTGGCGGTCGCGACCCGGTTCGGGCGCGGACCGGCAGGAGCAGGTGTTGCGTGGCGCCCCAGGTCGCGGTTCGTGACCCGGGGCGCCCGCCTGTCGTCAGGGGCTCACTGGGCGAGGCTGGCCAGCAGGTTCACCGTCGCCGCGACGATGACCGCGCCGAACAGGTACGACAGCAGCGAGTGCCGCAGCGCCGTGCGGCGCATCTCCGACGTGCACAGGTCGGTGTCGGAGACCTGGAAGGTGGTGCCCAGGGTGAAGCCGACGTACGCGAAGTCCGCGAAGCAGGGCGGCTCGTCCTGGTGGAAGTTGATCCCGCCGGGTGTCCCGCTGTAGTACAGCCGGGCGTACCGGGTGGTGAAGACGGTGTGCACCACGAACCAGGAGAGCACGACGCTGAGCACGCCGAGCCCTCCGTACAGGTCACGAGGCAGGCCGGTCCGGACGCTGTGCGCGGTGGTCAGCACCACGCCGACGGCGAGCAGGCTGGCCAGGCAGGCGGCCAGCAGCAGGCCGTCCCGGGTGGCCCGGTTCGGGTCCTCCAGCTTGGCCAGTCGGGCCGTGCGGGCGGCGTCCAGGTTGCCCAGCCGGGACCATTGCAGGACCAGCCAACTCAGCGCGGCGGTGTCCCAGCCGACCAGCGGGGCGAGCGTCGGCGCGATCATGACGGCGGCCGCCCCGCCGGCGACGAGGCCGACCAGCGTCATGCCGACCAACTGGACCGCCGCCGGCAGGTGCCGGCCGGCCCGCCCGGCCGTCCGGCGCGCCACGGTACGGAATCAGATGCCGCGCAGGTGCTGCGAGACCCGCGTGTGCGGCTCCCGCGCCTGTGCCGCCCGCTGTGACCGGCTGACCTCGGGGGCGGCGTCGATGCCGGCCGACCGGGCCACCTCGGTGCCGTTGGCGTAGTCCACCGGGGGCAGCGCGCGCAGCGCCCGCAACACCTCCGGCGGGGCACCCTCCCGTTCGGCCTCCCGGATGACGTCGTCCTTCCCGGCCGGATAGTCCAGCGCGGACAGGTACTCAAGGACGTCCGTGTAACTCGCCATGGGTCGGGCTCCTCGCGCCTGTAGTCACGGTCACGACCGGCGGCGGTTACCCGTCGCGCGCCTGGTCACGCGCGGTCCGGTCGGGAAATGTGGCGCGGTTTCCGGCGCGGCGGGGCGGGTAGCCGGGCAGCCGTGAGGGGGGAACGCCGATGAACTACGACACCTTCGTCGACCAGGTCGCCCAGCGGGCGGCAGCGCCCACGGAACGGGCTGCCGCACTGACCCGGGCCGCCCTGGAGACCCTCGCCGAACGGCTGACCGGCGGCGAGGTGCTGGACCTGGCGGCGCAGCTGCCCAAACCGCTGCAACAGGTGCTGAAGCCGCACCCGGCCACGGAGGCGGCGGAACGGTTCGGGGCCGCCGAGTTCGTCGCCCGGGTGGCGCAGCGGGCCGGCGTGGACGAGAACGTCGCCCGCGACGGCGTGCGCGCGGTCTTCACCACGTTGCGCGAGGCGATCAGCGGCGGCGAGTTCGACGACGTGGTGGTGCAGCTGCCGCGTGACTTCCGGGCGGTGGTCGAGCCCGCGATGGCACCGGGCGCCACCCGCCGCTGACCCGGCGGCGGCGCCTGCCCGGCAGGCGCGGCGTCCCGTGCCGGCGTACCGCCCGCCGGTGCGGGGAGGTGCCCGGACGGGTCAGGCGATGGTGCCGGCGGACCGGAGGGCGGCGATCCGGGCGGCGTCGAAGCCCGCCTCGGCCAGCACCTCGTCGGTGTGCTCGCCGGGCTCGGGCGGGGGCCGGCGTACCGAGGTGGGGGTGGCGGAGAAGCGTGGGGCGGGCGCCGGCTGGGTGACCCCGTCGGGCGCGACGAAGACGCCGCGCGCGGCCAGGTGTGGGTGAGCCGGCGCCTCCGCCCAGTCCAGCACGGGCGCCGCGCACGCGTCGGAGTCGGCGAGCAGCTCCGCCCACTCGTCGCGGGTACGGGTCCGGAACAGCCGCGCCCACGCCGCCCGCAGCGCCGGCCAGTTCGCCGGGTCAGTGCGGTCCGGCGCCTCGTCGCCGTCGAGCGGGAAGCCGGTGAGCCGGACCAGCTCGTCGTAGAAGCGCGGCTCCAGGGCGCCCACCGCCAGGTGGCGGCCGTCAGCGCACTCGTAGGTGTCGTAGAAGGGGGCGCCCCCGTCGAGCAGGTTCGTCCCGCGCGCGTCCTGCCACATGCCCACCCGGCGCAGCGCGTGGATCTGGGTGGCCAGCACCGACACGCCGTCCACGATGGCCGCGTCGACGACCTGGCCGGGCGCGCCGGCGCGGACCGCGTACAGGGCGGCGACGACGCCGAGGGCCAGCATCATCCCGCCGCCGCCGAAGTCGCCGAGCAGGTTCATCGGCGGCACCGGCCGCTCGCCGGCCCGGCCGGTGCCGTGCAGCGCGCCGGTCAACGCCAGGTAGTCGATGTCGTGGCCGGCGGTGGGGGCGAGCGGCCCGTCCTGCCCCCAGCCGGTCATCCGGCCGTACACCAGGCGGGGGTTGACCGCCCGGCAGTCCTCGGGCCCGAGGCCGAGCCGCTCGGTGACGCCCGGCCGGAAGCCCTCGACGAGCGCGTCCGCGCCGGCGACCAGGGCGAGCACGACCTCCCGCCCGGCGGGCGTCTTGAGGTCGACGGCGAGCGAGCGCCGGTTGCGGTTGAGCAGGTCGCCGGGCATCGCGCCGAAGCCGCCGCCGCCCACCCGGTCCACCCGGACCACGTCCGCGCCGAGGTCGGCCAGCATCATCGCGGCGAACGGGCCGGGTCCGATGCCGGCCAGCTCGATCACCCGTACGCCGGTCAGGGGTCCCTGGTCAGTCATCGCGTCACCATAGGTCCCGGTCGCGCCGGGCACCACGTCGCGGCGTGCACACAGCAGTTGACCAGGGCAATCATGTGCGTCCCCAGTTGGCGTCCGGGGCGGGGTGCCCTAACCTTGGACCCGCGAGGGGAGTACTTCCCACGAACCATTCCGGTCAGTACGGCACGCCTGGACGTGCCTCGGGTGGTTGCCCACGTTCTTTGTGGGTGAAGGAGACCTCGAACATGACACGGTGTTCGAGGAGGCCCTATGACCGCGTTGTCCCCGCTGTCCGCCACCGAGCTGTCGTCGGTGGGCACCCCCACGCTCTGGGCGGTGACCATCGCCGGCGTGCTCGCCCTGCTGGTGCTGGACTTCCTGGTCACCCGCCGGCCGCACGAGGTGTCGCTCAAGGAGGCGCTCGGCTGGTCGGCGTTCTACGTCGCGCTGCCGCTGGCCTTCGGCGCCTGGGTGTGGTCGCGGTGGGGCTCCGAGCTGGGTGTGCAGTACCTGACCGGCTACCTGGTGGAGAAGTCGCTCTCGGTCGACAATCTCTTCGTCTTCATGCTGCTGCTGGCCGCGTTCGCGGTGCCCGCGGTGCTGGCCCAGCGGGTGTTGCTCTACGGCATCGCCGGCGCGCTCGTGCTGCGGGCGGTCTTCATCGCCCTGGGCGCGGCCGCGCTGCAGACCCTCGACTTCGCCTTCTTGCTCTTCGCGCTGATCCTGATCGCCACCGCGGTGAAGCTGTTGCGCGACGCTCTCTCCGGGCACGCGCAGGAGGTCGACATCGACACGATGCGGTCGGTGCGGCTGCTCCGCAAGGTCATGCCGGTGGTCGACGAGTACCACGGTCCGAAGCTGACCATCCGGCAGGCCGGGCGCCGGGCGCTGACCCCGTTCGCCCTGGTCGTGGTCGCGGTGCTCGCCACCGACGTGGTCTTCGCGGTCGACTCGGTGCCCGCCGTGTACGGCATCACCGAGGACCCGTACCTGGTCTTCGCCACCAACGCGTTCGCCCTGCTCGGGCTGCGCGCGCTCTACTTCGTGCTGCACGCCGCGCTGAGCCGCCTGGTGCACCTCAGCTACGGCCTGGCGGCCATCCTGGCGTTCATCGGGCTCAAGCTCGGCCTGCACTGGGCGCACGGGATCTGGCCGGGCGTGCCGCAGATCCCCACGCTGGCCTCCCTCGGCGTGATCGTCGTCGTGCTGGTCGTGGTGACCCTCACCAGTCTGCGCGCCACCCGCGACCCGGTGCGCGGGGCGGCCTCGGGAGACCCGCGTTAGCGACCGGACGTCGGGCCGCCGCGGTGGTCAGCCACCGCGGCGAAGTCCGGCGAACCAGTGCCGCCGCCCACCCTGAGGTGGTACGACTGACCGGTGGGAATTGTGTCGCCAGGCTTTCAAGGCCGGCCCCGCTCGGCCGAACCGGCCCTGCCGCCGGGCCAGTACCTCACCCAGGACTTCCCGGTGCTCTCGGCCGGACCGACGCCGAGGGTGTCGCTGGACACCTGGGAGTTCGTACTCAGCACCGAGGATGGCAGCGAGTTCCGCTGGTCCTGGGACGAGCTGATGTCCCTGCCGCAGGAAACCCCGACCGTGGACATCCACTGCGTGACCCGCTGGTCGAAGCTGGCCACCAGGTGGCAGGGCGTCTCCCTGGACACCCTGCTGGACGGGGTCGACACTGCGGCCCACTACGCGCTGGCCCACTCCTACGGCGGGTACACCACGAACCTGCCCCTGGACGACCTGCGCGGCGGCCGGGCCTGGGTGGCGCACACCTTCGACGGCGGCCCGCTGCCGGCCGAGCACGGCGGACCGGCGCGACTGCTCGTCCCGCACCTCTACTTCTGGAAGTCGGCCAAGTGGGTGCGCGGGATCCGGCTGTTCATCGACGACCACCCCGGCTTCTGGGAGACCGCCGGCTACCACGACTACGGCGACCCGTGGCGCGAGCAGCGCTACCAGGGCGACTGAGGTGGCCGCACCCACGAGTGGCCGGGTCGCAGCCACCCCGCTGACCTGGCAGGTGGCCCGGCTGGCCGAGCGGCGGATCGAGACGGCGAGCGCGCACACCCTGGTGCTGGACGTGCCCGGCTGGCCCGGACACCTGGCCGGGCAGCACGTCGACGTGCGGCTGACCGCCCCGGACGGCTACCAGGCGGCCCGGTCGTACTCGCTGGCCGCGCCCGCCGACGGCGAGCGCATCGAGCTGAGCGTGCAGCGGGTGCCCGACGGGGAGGTGTCGCCGTACCTCATCGACGCCTATGCCGAGGGCGACCCGGTGGAGGTGCGCGGCCCGGTCGGCGGCTGGTTCGTCTGGCGTACCGACGAGACGGCGCCGGTGCTGCTGGTGGCCGGCGGCTCGGGGGTGGTGCCGCTGATGGCCATGGTCCGGGCCCGGCGCGCGGCGGGCAGCCGGGTGCCGTTCCGGCTGATCTACTCGGTCCGCACCCCCGACGACGTCTTCTACGCCGACGAGCTGCGCCGTCGGGCCCGCGAGGACCAGGGCCTCGACGTGGCGTACGTGTACACCCGGGCGGCGCCGGAGGGCTGGCGGGGCGAGCCGCACCGGATCGGCCTGGCCGACGTGAACAGCCACGGCTGGCCGCCGGAGCTGGAGCCGCTCTGCTACGTCTGCGGCCCGACCGGTTTTGTGGAGACCGTGGCGGACCTGCTGGTGGGGCTGGGGCATCCGACCCGGCGGGTGAAGACCGAACGGTTCGGCCCGACCGGCTGACGAGCGAGGAGGACGCATGACGGATCTGTCCTATCTAGACGGCAACATGCTCGACGGGCCGCTGCGCGAGATCTTCGCGGTCGACCTCAGCAGCGCCATCGGGCGGTGCGCCAACTGCGGCACGACCGGTCCGGTGGCCGGGCTGCGGGTCTACTCGCACGCCCCCGGGCTGGTCGGTCGCTGCCCGGCCTGCGCCGACGTCATGCTCCGGCTGGTCCGCGCCCCGGACCGGGCCTGGCTGGACCTGCGCGGCTCCACGTACCTCATGGTCCCGATGCCGCTCGACCAGCCCCACCCCGGCCCGCTCTGACCGGGCCGGCCCGCCGGGTGGTCGGCGGGCCGGCGTACCGGTCCGGTCAGCCGTCCGTTTCCGCCAACCGCCGCCAGACCAGCGCGGTGAGCAGCGTCAGCGCGGCGGCCGCCAACCAGAACGGGGTCAGGACGCTGCCGGTGACCCGGGCGACGGCGCCGCCGAGCGCCGTGCCGACGGCGGCCCCGCCCAGGTCGGCGAGGGAGTAGACGCTGTTCACCCGGCCGCGCAGCCGGTCCGGTACGAGGCGCTGCCGCAGCGACACCACGAGCACGCCCCAGACCATGGTGTGCACGCCCCAGATCGCCAGGGCCGCACCGGCCAGCCAGGGCTGCCGGGTGACCGCCAGCACCAGGTGCAGACCGATCTCGATCAGCAGCCCGGCCCGCAGCAGCGCCGGGGTGCCGAACCGGGCCCGCAGCCGGGTCGCCAGGGTGCTGCCGGCGAGGCCGCCGAGCGCCGAGGCGGTCAGCAGCACGCCGTACCCGACCGGGGCGAGGCCGAGGCGTTGCCGGGCGTAGAGCACGAACACCGCGAACGCGGCGCAGAACGCCACGTTCATCACCGCGATGCTGAGCGCCAGGGTGCGCAGCACCGGCGCCTGCCAGAGGGTGCGTACCCCGGTGGCGATGTCGGCCCGGATCGAGCGCACCGGCCGCGCGGCGCCGGGCTCCGGCGTGGCCGGCGGGACCGGACGCCAGCGCAGCAGCGCCAGCAGCAGCGCGGCCAGCCCGAAGGTGGCCGCGTCGAACCCGAACGGCAGCGCCGCGGCCAGCACGAAGAGGTAGGCCCCGAGCGGCTTCGCCGCGAACTGGTTGCCGACGACGAAGGTGGCGAAGAGCCGGCTGTTCGCCTCCTCGAGCCGTTCCGGCGGCACCACGGAGGGCAGCAGCGCCCCGGACGCGGTGTCGGCGAGGGTCTCCCCGATCCCGGTGAGCAGGAACGCCAGCAGGATCAGCGGCACGGTGGCCACCCCGGCGAGCACCGCCCCGGCCAGCGCGGCGAGGACCAGGCCCCGGCCGACGTTGACCGCGACGATCAGCCGGCGCCGGTCGAGGCGGTCGACGAGCGCCCCGCTGACCAGAGCGAACAGCAGCCAGGGCAGTTGTGGGGCGAGGGCCGCCGCGGCCACCGCGGCGGGGTCGGGGGTGAGCGAGGCGACCAGCAGCGGGGCCGCGACCATGGTGACGCCGTCGCCCAGGTTGGACACCGCGCTGGCGGTCCAGAGCCGGTGGAAGTCGCGGCCGAGCCGGCCGGTGGGAGCGGTGGCCGTCATGCCGGCCACCGGACAGGGGTACGCGGTCCGGGCGCGGCGGGGCGCCCGGACGGGATCTCCGGAAACACGAGGAACTCCCTCGGAAGCGATGTGGTGGCGTACGCACGCCAGGACGGGGGACCCGCGCGGGGCGGGTCGCCTGATCGCTTCGCGGCGAGGGGGAGGTGTCGGGGGAGCTGCGGGGCGGCTGCCGGTGGCGGCCGCCGGCGCCCGGATCAGGACACCGTGGTCCCCAGCGGCGAAGCGGAAACCAGCATCGTGCCGAGCGGAGCAATCCTCATGATCGACCTCCTGTCGTCCGGGCCCACGGTAGGGGACCTGCCGCCTCCGCGCGACCCCGGTCGCATCCCGCTCGCGCCGGTGGGCGAGAGTAGGGCAACGTGAGATACCTGCGTACCGACGGCCGGGTCGGCATCCGTCGTCCGCGCCCCGCCGACGAGGCCGAGTTCATCGCCGCCGCCCGCCGCAGCCAGGACCTGCACCATCCCTGGCTCGCCGCCCCCGACGACCCGGAGAAGTACGCCGCCTACCTGCGCAAGAACCGCAGGCAGGACGCCACCGGCTACCTGTTCTGCGACCGGGCCAGCGGCGAGATCGCCGGGTACGCGAACATCAGCGGCATCGTGCTGGGCGCCCTGCGCGGCGGCTACCTCGGCTACGCCGCCTTCCTGCCGTACGCGCGCACCGGGCACGCCTCGGCCGGCATCCGGCTGGTCATCGCGCACGCCTTCACCGCGCTCGGGCTGCACCGTTTGGAGGCGAACATCCAGCCCGGCAACGAGCCGTCGAAACGGCTGGCGCAGCGGCTCGGCTTCCGGCTGGAGGGCTTCTCCCCGGACTACCTCTTCATCGACGGCGCCTGGCGGGACCACGAGCGTTGGGCGATCACCGCGCCGCTGCCCGGAACGGGCTGAGCGGCCGTCGCCTCCACCGCCGCTGCCCCGGCTCGAGCCGGGGCGGTCCCGGCGGCCAGCGGGGCTGTCCCGGCGTCCGCCGCCCGTGCCCGCCGGCTCAGCGTTCGGGCCGCAGGCTCACAACGGGCCACCGTCGATCGTCTGCACGGCGAGCGGGATGTCCCGCAGCGGCGGCACGTCCCCGTGCTGCGGTTCCCGGGTCAGGGTCGCCGTGCCCTCGTCCGGCCGCACCCGCAGGTAGGGCGGGGGGTCGGCGGGGGTGTGGCCGGCCATCGCGACGGCCACCGGGGCCCGGCACTGTCGCTCCGGCCGGACCTGGATCGTCTGGCCCGGGCGGACCAGGTACGACGGCCGGTTGACCTTGCCGCCGTCGACCGTGAACGTGTTGTGCGCCACCAGGTCGCGGGCCTCGTTCATCGAGCGGGCGAAGCCGGCGCGGTGCACCAGCGCGTCCATCCGCTGCTCCAGTTGGCCGGCCAGGTTCTCCGCCGAATCGCCGGGTTGGCTGACGGCCGCCACCAGGGCCCGGGCCAGCTGCCGGTCCCGCAACTCGTAGCGGGCGCGCACCTGGTGCCGCGCGCTGTCGTCCAGCCAGGGTCCGCCGGGCGCCGGCCGAGGCCCGCCGCGTACGCCCACCGGGTGCCGCTGCCGCCGCATCCGGAAGCCGTACGCGGGGTGCAGCGGGAACACGTCGTCGGGCGCGGGACGTACCGTGCTGCGGACCGCCATGTCGTCTCCTCCTCGGGCTGTCGGGCGTTCCCGGTCGCCGAGGTCGGCGCCCGGCTACCGGTCCCCCCACCCTCGGACCGGGCCGGGTGAGGCGACGCCACCCGGTCGGGATGACCCGCCGGTGTGCCGCCGGGCTTCGCCCGGATCGGGTGATGGCCGCCTCACCCGTGCCGCTCCTACCGTCGGCGGCATGGTTGTGGCACGTCCGACCCCCGCCGACCCGACCCCCGGCCTCGCCGCCTCCGGCGGACCGGGCGACCAACGGGCGGCCCCGCCCGAGCTGGGTCCCCAGTCGATCGCCGTGCTCAGCGGCCCGACCTTCATGTACTCCGACCCGGCCGGGGACGTGCCGCCGGGCAGCATCGGCGGGCTCGTCCACCTGGACACCCGGCTGCTCAGCGGGTGGACGCTGACCGTGAACGGTAGCCGCTTCCTGGTGTTGCGCTCGGAGACCATCGACCACTACTCGGCGCAGTTCGTGCTCACCAATCCGGAACTGCCCGGCCTACCGCCGGACAGCCTCGGGGCCCGCCGGCTGCGCTACGTCGGGGAGGGCTTCCACGAGCGGATCGAGATGCTCTCGTACCGGGCCGAACCGGTCCGGGTCGAGCTGCGCCTCGCCGTCGCGGCCGACTTCGCCGACCTGTTCGAGGTCAAGTCCGGGGTCCGGGACCGGTCGGCGGACATCGTCCGCCGACACGACCCGGACGGCAGCCCGCTCTGCTTCCGTTACGAGACCGACGGCTTCGCCGCGCAGACCGAGGTCTGCGCGTCGCTGGCACCGGACCGGATCGAGGGCGACGAACTGGTCTGGGAGGTCCAGCTGCAACCCCGCCAGGAGTGGCAGCTGGACCTGTCGGTGCCGCTGCCGCCCGGGCCGGGCACGGTCGAGCCGGTCCGCGGGGACATCGCCGACGTGTTGCACCGCCGGTTCTCCAACCCGGTGCGCGCCTGGATCGAGAACCGGGCGACGCTGGACAGCGACAACCCGGTGCTGGAACGCACCACCCGGCAGTCCCGGCACGACCTGGCCGCGCTTCGGCTCGAACTCGAGGTCAAGGGGCAGCGCGTCGAGCTGCCCGGCGCCGGACTGCCCTGGTTCCTCACCGTGTTCGGCCGGGACACCCTGATCACCGCGTACCAGACGCTCTCCGCCGGGCCGGCGTTGGCCCGCGGGGCGCTGCTGGCGCTCGCCCGGTTGCAGGGCACCCGGTGCGACGACTTCACCGACGAGGAACCCGGCCGGATCCTGCACGAGGTCCGCTTCGGCGAGCTGACCCGGACCGGGGCGAAGCCGTACACGCCGTACTACGGCAGCGCCGACGCGACCCAGCTCTGGCTGATCCTGCTCTCCGAGTACTGGCGGTGGACCGGGGACGACGAGCTGATCCGCCGGCTGCGGCAGCAGGCGCTGGCCGCGCTGCACTGGATCGACCACTTCGGCGACCGGGACGGTGACGGTTACGTCGAGTACGCCACCCGCTCCCCGGAAGGGCTGGGCAACCAGTGCTGGCGGGACTCCCCGGACGGCGTGTGCTTCTCCGACGGCCGGATCCCGGTGCTGCCCATCGCGACCTGCGAACTGCAGGGCTACACGTACGACGCGAAGCTGCGCCTGGCCGAGCTGGCCGACGGGCCGCTCGCCGAGCCCACCCTCGCCGCCCGGCTGCGCGACGACGCGGCGCGGCTGTACCGGCAGTTCAACCAGGACTTCTGGCTCGACGGGCGGGGCGGCTTCTACGCGGTCGGGCTGGACGGCGACAAGACGCCCATCGACTCGAAGACCTCCAACATGGGACACCTGCTGTGGAGCGGGATCGTGCCGCCGGAGCGCGCCGGGGCGGTGGTGCGCCAGCTCATGCACGGGGACATGTTCTCCGGCTGGGGCATCCGCACCCTGTCCCGCGAGGACCGGTTGTTCAACGCGCTCGGCTACCACCTCGGCACGGTCTGGCCGCACGACAACTCCATCGCGGTGCTGGGCCTGGCCCGGTACGGCTACCGGGCCGAGGCCAACCGGATCAGCCTGGCCCTGCTCGACGCGGCCGAGCAGTTCGGCTACCGGCTCCCCGAGGCGCTCAGCGGGTACATCCGCGAACGCACCATGTTCGCCGTGCCGTATCCCACCGCGTGCAGCCCGCAGGCCTGGGCGGCGGGGGCGCCGCTGGCCCTGGTGCGGGCGATGCTCGGTCTCAACCCGGTGAACGGCCGCCTGGAGATCGACCCCGACGTGCCGGCCGAGATCGGCCGGATCACCGCCTCGCGGGTCCGCGCCTTCGGCCACCACTGGGACCTCGAGGCGATCGGCCGCACCGGTCACGTCCGCCTGGCGCCCGGCTGACCGGCACGTTTGTCGAGGTCCTCGACGGGAACGGCAGCGGGCATGACGAAACCTCGTGTGGTGATCGTGGGGGCCGGGTTCGCCGGATACCACGCGGCGAAGACGTTGCACCGGCTGGCCGGCAAACGGGCCGAGATCGTCCTGCTGAACACGACCGACTACTTCCTCTACCTGCCGCTGCTGCCGGAGGTCGCCGCCGGGGTGGTCGAGCCGACCCGGATCTCCGTACCGCTGGCCGGCACCCTCGACGGCGTCCGGGTGGTGATCGGCGAGGCGAACCGGGTCGACCTGCAGAACCGCTGGGTCGGCTACCGCTCCCAGGAGGGTGACATCGGCCAGCTGGCGTACGACCGGCTCGTGCTCTCGGTGGGCAGCGTCAACAAGCTGCTGCCGATCCCCGGGGTGACCGAGTACGCGCACGGCTTCCGCGGCCTGCCCGAGGCGCTCTACCTGCACGACCACGTGGTCCGTCAGCTCGAGCTGGCGGAGTTGACCGACGACCCGGCCGAGCAGCGCGCCCGGACCACCTTCGTGGTGGTGGGCGCCGGCTACACCGGCACCGAGGTCGCCGCGCACGGCCAGCTCTTCACCGACCGGCTGATGGCCCAGCGGCCGCACCTCAAGGTGCGCCCCCGGTGGATGCTGCTCGACATCGCCCCGCGCGTCCTCCCCGAGCTGGACCAGCGGATGTCCGTCACCGCCGACCGGGTGCTGCGCCGGCGCGGCGTGGACGTGCGGATGGGCACCTCGGTCTCCGAGGCCACCCCGGACGGGGTCATGCTCACCGACGGCGAGTACGTCCCCACCTGCAGCCTGGTCTGGTGCGTCGGGGTACGCCCCGACCCGTTCGTCGCCGAGGTGGGCCTGCGCACCGAGCGGGGCCGGCTGGTGGTCGACGAGTTCCTCAACGTCCCCGGTCACCCCGAGGTGTTCGCCTGCGGCGACGCGGCCGCGGTGCCCGACCTGACCCGCCCCGGGCAGATCTGCGCGATGACCGCCCAGCACGCGCAGCGGCAGGGCAAGCTCGCCGCGCACAACATCGCCGCCTCCTACGGCCAGGGCACCCGGAAGCCGTACAAGCACCACGACCTGGGCTGGGTGGTCGACCTCGGTGGCAAGGACGCGGCGGCCAACCCGCTGAAGGTGTCCCTGGCCGGCCTGCCGGCGAAGGCGGTCACCCGGGGCTACCACCTGCTCGCCATGCCCGGCAACCGGGCCCGGGTGGCGGCGGACTGGGCGCTGGACGCCACGCTGCCCCGGCCGGCGGTGCAGCTCGGGCTGGTGCCGGCGAACGCCGTGCCGCTGGAGAGCGAGTCGCCCGAGGTGGTGGCCCGCGGTCGCTGAACGCTCCGGTCAGCCGCCGGCCGGCGGCGGGGTCTCCCGCGACGGGGTCCCGCCGCCGGCCGGCGGCCGTGCCGGGTGGCGGCGCCGGTCGGGCGCCGGCGGGGGCAGCGTCCGCCGCCCGGCCGGGGCGAACTCGCGCAGCAGGATCTGCCCGACGCCCGCCGCCGGGATCGCCAGCAGGGCGCCCAGCAGGCCCGCCAGCTCGGCCGCGAGCAGCACGCTGACCAGCACGGTCAGCGGGTTCAGCCGGACCGCGCGGGACATGATGACCGGTTGCAGCAGGTGGTTCTCGAGCTGCTGGTAGACCACGAAGAAGACCAGCACCACCACCCCGGTGGTGGGGGAGTGCAGGAATCCCGCCCCGGCCGCGACGATCGCGCCGATCGTCGCGCCGACCAGCGGGATCAGGTCGGCCACGGCGACCACCAGGGCGATCACCGCGGCGAACGGCACCCCGGCGACGAAGAGCACCAGGAAGGTCAGCCCGCCGCAGATCACGCTGATCAGCAGGTTGCCGGTCAGGTAGCCGGTGATGGTGCGGGAGGAGTCCCGGCCGATGCGGCGTAACCGCTCCGCGGCGCCGTCGCCGAGCAGGGTCAGCGTGCCGGCAATGATCTTCGGGGCCTCCAGCACCATGAGGTACGCCAGCACCACCACGGTCACCACGCCGGCCACCGTCTCCAGCACGCCCCGGACCACGCCGACCGCCGGCTCGCCGAGCCGGCTGCCGTAGCGCTGGAGCTGGTCGGCGTGGGCGTCGGCGTACCGCCGCAGGTGGAACCGCTCCAGCAGCTCACCGAGCTGGCCCCGGCCGGCCCGGGCCTCGCGTACCAGGTCGGGGGCGCGGTCGGCGAACCGGGCCAGCTCGTCCAGCAGCGGCAGCACGATCACCGCGGCCAGCGCGGCGAGGACGGTGAAGGCGGCCACGAAGACCAGCAGGGTGGCCAGCGCCCGGTGCCGCACGAACCGGCGTTCCACGCCGTCGACCACGGGCTTGAGGGCGATCGCGAAGAACGCGGCGACCAGCGCCCAGACGAGCACCCGCCGGGTCGCCCAGACCAGGCCCAGCACCAGCGCGGTGGCCAGCACCAGACCGATGACGATCAGCGCCCGCCGGGCGGTGGACCGGTCGTCGGCGTGGCTCATCCGGCGCGGCTACCCGCGCGCCGGGCGGGGAAACCCGGCCGGTTCAGCGACCGGCCAGGTCCGCGTCGGTGGCCGGACGGGCCCCGGCGACGAACGCGTCGAGGTCCGGCCCGTGCAGCACCGCGCCGGGGATCGGGTCGCGGGCGGCGCGGGCGGCCAGCCGGCCGACCGGCAGCCGGCCCGCCCGCCGGGCGGCGGCGAGCACCAGGTTGCCGTACCGCCGGCCGCGCAGCATCCGCCGGTCGGCGACCAGGCAGACGTCACCGAAGACGGCCCGCAGCGTCGCCACCTGGGTACGGGAGATCACCAGCGGCGGCAGGTCGGTGACGTTGACCAGGTAGACGCCGTCCGGGGCGAGCACCCGGGCCACCTCGGCGACGAACTCGACGGTGGCCACGTGCCGGGGCATCCGGGCGGCCCGGTAGACGTCGGCCAGCACCACGTCGTAGTGGCCGGACGGCGCGTCGCGTACCGCCTCCCGGGCGTCACCGATGATCACCTCGACGTCGGCCGGCGGCCCCGGCAGCTCCCGGGCGACCAGCTCGACCACGGCCGGGTCCCGCTCGACGACCCGCTGCGGCGAGGTGGGGCGGGTGGCGGCCAGCCAGCGGGGCAGGGTGAGCGCGCCGCCGCCCAGGTGCAGGACGGCCAGCGGGCGGCCCGGCGGGGCGGCCAGGTCGACCACGGCGGCCATCCGCCGGATGTACTCGAAGTGCAGGTGGCACGGGTCGGAGACGTCCACGTAGGACTGTTCGACGCCGGCGGCGAGCAGGGTCCGGCCGGTGGGCCGGACCGGGTCGACGACGATCTTCAGACCCTGGGCGTTGTGCACGGCGGGCAACGCTACCGGCACCGCAGCGGGCCGGCGGGCGGGGTGCCCGCCGGCCCGCTGCCGGCTCAGCCGGCGGCCATGCCGGCGCCGGCCTCGTCGATGGCCGCGTCGACCCGCCGGGCCAGGTCCACGTCCGGTGCCGTGACCCCGTCGACCTGCCGGTTGCGCACCGTGAGCACCGCGCTGTCCGGATCGGGCCGGCCGATCTGCGGCCCGCGGCCGGCCTCCACCCGGAGCCGGTCGAGCCGGTCGAGCACCCGGTCCAGGTTGCCGGCCGGCAGTTCGATGGTGCGTACCAGCGACTGGCGGTCGCTGGACCAGTACGGCAACCCGGCCAGCGCGTCGCGCAGCTCCTGCTCGGTCAGGGGCGCGGTGGCCGAGGTCGGACCCACCAGGCCACCGCCGGCGGGCTCCGGCGGGCCGAGCAGATCCCGCAACCCGTCCGGTACGCGCAGCGACTCGACCAGTTCGCCGTCGGCGTCGGCCAGCGCGGCCAGGGTCGCCTCGGCCTGGTAGCGCGCCTGCTCCGGGGTGAGGCGGCTGCGCCGGCCCACCTCGGCCAGGAAGCCGGGCAGGTCGCGGCGGCGCTCGATGCCGTCCACCGGCACCACGTCGTGCAGCTTCACCGGCACCGCCTCGAGCAGCCGTTCCCGTTCCGCGTCGTCGAGCGCCCAGGCCAGCGCCAGTACGGTGGCCTCGGCCGCCACCTTGGCGGTGGAGAAGTCCACCCCGGCCCGCCGGCTGACGTCGTCGACGAGATCCCGGTAGCCGAGGGTGGTCACCCCGGCGGGTCGCTCGTCGGGCAGCGGCCGGGTCCGTTCCGGCACACCGGGCTGGGGCGGCGCCGGGCCACCGCGTACGTCCGACTTGTGCCGGTTGGCGGGCGCCGGGCCGGCCCGTTCATGCCGGTCCAGCGAGGCGATCTGCTTGGACGCGCTCAGGCTGGCGCCGACCTCGCTCGGCTGGCGACCGCGCTCCCGGGCCTGCCGGGCCAGTGCCCGGCGGCGTTGGTTGTCGCCCTCCATCTGCTTGCGCATCGTCGCACCTCGTTCCTCGTCGGGTTGCGCCTTGCGCGGGTCGCGTTCCCGGCGCTGCCGGGAAGGAAACGGCGCGGCCGGGGCCGGCCGGTGGTCGGCGAGCTTCATTCGCTGCGGGTGAGGGGCGCTCACCCCGGGCCGCCCCATGCTCGGGGTGGACCGGGAGACTTCCGGCGCACGCGGAAGGGAAGGTCGTCATGAAACGGATCGTTGAGATCGTTCCCGCCCGACCCGGCTGGTATGCGCGGTGGCAGGTCGACCCGCAGACCACCCGGTGCTACCCGGTGACCCTGTGGGCGCTGATGGAGGAGGCAGACGGAGCCGGACGTGAGGTCGTCGGGGTCGACTGTGTGGGGCAGTGGCCCGGAGCCGACGACAACGAGGCGGGTGGGGAGTTCGTCCGGTACCTGTTCCAGACGCCCGATTCGGGTGCGCCGGAGGACGCCGAACCACCGATGACCGCACCACCCCGGGAGAACGGCCCGCGCCTGCAACCGGTGCCCGCCGCCTGAGCCACCCTCCCCGGCCCCCGGCCCCTGGTCCCAGGGTCGGGGGCCTCCCCCTGCCCGCTCCAGCATGCTGAGCAGGTCCGGCACGTGCGGGCCCGCCGCGAGCCGGCCTGGTGAGAGTGCGTCAGCTGGCCTGGTGGGGGAGGGCGTCAGCCGGCCTGGCGGGCCCGGTCGATCTCGCCGGGCGGGACCGCCAGCAGCTCGCCCAGCCCGGTGCGGGTCAGCAGCTGCCGGACCTGGGGCTGCATCGCGGTGAGGTGGACCCCGGCGGTGCCCGCGCGGTGGATCCGCACCAGCGCGCTCAGCCCCGAGGAGTCGCACAGCGCCACCTCGGTGAAATCGAGGACCAGCTCCTGGTAGCCGTCGCGGCGCAGCTCGGCGGCCGCGGCGAGCAGGTCCGGGGCGCTCTCGAAGTCCAGCTCACCGCTCAGCCGGAGCCGGGCCTGTCCGGCGTCGAGCCGGTCCACCTCGATGATCAACAGCTCGGATGGCACGCCCCTATGTTCCCAGTCCTTTCCGATCGGGAAACCCCGGGGTGTGCTCACGCGGGCGCGGAGCCGCCGGAGGGCAGCGACGCGGCCGTTCGGCGAGCGGATATCTGCGGGCCGCGGGCGGTGGAGGGGCGTCGCCGCGTTCAGTTCGCGGCTGTGAGGTCGCGCTGGTAGAGCAGGCTTCGGTGGGTCGCCCGGTAACCGAGCGACTCGTTGACCTGGCGCATCGCCGTGTTGCTGTCGGCGGTGTCGGCGAGCAGCCCGGCAAGGCCTGGGAAACGTCTGCGGATCCAGGTGATCTGCTCGGCCTTCATCCAACGGGCCAGGCCGCGACCGCGGTGCTCCGGCAGCACGCCCGTGCCGTAGTGCTGACCGTGCCCTCGCCCGTCACCGGGCACCACCATTTCGGTGAAACCCACGATCTCTCCATCGGCCGCCACGGCGGCCGTGGTGCAGAGGATCTCGTCTCGGCGCGCGACGGCGTCGGCGATGGCGTGCAGGCGCTCGACGTCCCAGGGCTGTGCGACGTAGCCGGTATCGCCCATGGGCATGTCGTCCATCGCCCGCCGCGACCGGGCGAACGTGTTCGCGAGTTCGTCCGGGACCGTGCCTTCCCAGTGGATCAGCCGGTAGCCGGGCACCGGCGCGCCCGTCGGCTCGTCACCCTCCAGCCGCAGCCGGGTGTAGGTGAGCGCCAACACCGGTCGCAGCCCCGTTGCCACACAGAACCGGTCGCCCTCCTCGCCCTGCCGGACGGGTTCGGTGAGCAGCCCTCGCATGCCCCGATCGGCCGCGGCGTCGGTGGCCACGTCAAGCAGCCGCGTACCGACGCCGGCCCGACGCTCGGCGGGGTGCACCCGCAGTTGAAGGTCCGCGACACCGCCGGCGGCGGGAACCCAGAGAAACGCGGTTCCCAGTGGCCGGCCGTCCTCGCCAGCGGCCAGCCACGCCAGTCGCTGGCCCGGCGACCCGCAGGCCGGATCGATCAACGGGGTGATATGCATGATCATGACGCCATCCTGCCGGGCCGGCGGACGACGCACCAATCTGCCGCTGATCGCGTGTCTTCGACCGGCATCGAGGGTCGATGGCGGGGGCGGCGACCCGGTCCACGGAGAGGCTCAGCGGAGTCGCCTCGGGCCCGCTCCGCGGAGGTACCACCATCACGCCTTTCTGCTGGCCGCCGCGCGGGTCGGAAAGCCGGACCGGAGCAGTCCCGGGCGGCGTCCCGCCCGGTGCCGCACCCCGGCCGGCCTGCTGGTCGTGGGGTGGCGGTCCCGGCATACCGGCGTAGGGTGGGGCGAGGAGACGCGACCACAGGCACCGATTCCGGTGCGGCGCGGATCGACAAGGAGTGGGGCTCAGCTGGTGACTGCTGCCGACGTCAGGGACTCTGACCCGGGCGACGGACGGACCCCCACGCCGGGTGCCAGCCGAGTTCCGGCGCGGCCGGCCGCGTCCCCGCTGCCGCCCCTGGCCCCCGAGCCCGGTGTCATCACCCCGGAGCCCGGTGTCGTCACCCCGGAGTGGGCCGAGGTCGTGGAGCACTTCCGCGAGGGCTTGATCGTCTGCGACGCCGACGGCGTGGTCCGGCACCTCAGCCCGGTGGCCCAGCGGCTGATCCCCGAGCTGGTGCCCGGTGCGGTGCCCGCCGTGGCGGGCGTCACCGCCCTCACCGCCGACCAGCCCGTCGAGTTCCCGCACCACGGTCGCCGGCTGCGGGTACGCCAGGTGCCGCTCTCCCGGGCCCGCCGCTGCTGGTACGTCGAGGACGTCACGGAGAGCGTGAGCCGGGCCGACGCGCTGCTGGCCGAGCGGGCCCGCTCGGCGTTCCTGGCCGTGGTGGGGGAGAAGCTGGGCAATCCGCTGCACCCCGACCGGGCCGCCGCCGCGGTGGTCCGGCTGGCCGTGCCCACCGTGGCCGACGTGGCCGTGCTGGTGCTGGCCCCCCGCGCCGGCCGGGCCCGCTGGTGGCGGGCCAGCCGGGTCGACGGCGAGGCGCCGGCCGTGGACGCCGGGAGCCTGCCCGCCGCGGCCCTGCCCGCGGCGATCGGCGAAGGACTCGCCGGCGTGGAGCCGCACGCGCTGGACTGGCTGGTCGAGCAGGCCGTCGAGGCCGGCTGGCTGCCCGGGCTGGACGCGGCCGCGCTGAGTGCCCGGGTGGTGCCGCTGCCCGGTCGGGACGCCCCGGCCGGAGTGCTGCTGGTCGCCCGGGGCGCCGCCCGCTGGTACGACGACGCCGACGTCGACCTGCTCCGGGCCTTCGCCGCCCGGGGCGGCGCCGCGCTGACCACCGCCGTCCTCTACCGGGACCAGGCCGAGGTCGCCGACACGCTCCAGGCCAGCCTGCTGCCCGTCGAGCCGGCGGAGGCCGCCGGGGTGCAGTGGGGGACGGCATATCGGCCCGCCCAGGCGGGGCTGCGCATCGGTGGCGACTTCTACGGCTCGCACCGGCTCGCCGACGGCGGTTCGGTCTTCTTCCTCGGTGACGTGTCCGGCAAGGGGGTCGAGGCGGCCGTCTTCACCGGCCAGCTCCGCCAGTGCCTGCAGGCCCTGCACCGGGTCGAGACCCAGCCGGGGCGGCTGCTGCGGCTGCTCAACGGGGCGCTGCTGGAGACCACCCAGGCACACGGGCAGGGCCGGTTCGCCACCATGGTGCTCGGCGTGGTGCGCGCGCACGGCGACGGCAGCCTCAGCCTGACCATGGCCGGCGGCGGGCATCTGCCACCGTTGGTGCTGCGCGCCTCCGGCGAGATCGAGGTGGTGCCGTTGACCGGCATGCTGATCGGTGTGGTGCCGGACCCCCGGGTCGGTGAGGTGACCGTGCGGTTGGCGCCCGGCGAGACCTGCCTGCTCTACAGCGACGGGGTGACCGAGGCCCGGGGTGGCCGGCGCGGCGACGAGCAGTTCGGCAGCGAGCGGCTGCTCAACGCGCTCGCCGGCTGTCACCGGATGCCGGCGCCCGCCCTGGCCGAGCGGATCGAGCAGGTGACCTGCGACTGGCTCGGCCACGGTGACCACGACGACATCGCGGTGCTCGCCCTGCGGGCGACCGGCGGGCCGGCGCGGCCGGTCCGGCACCTGCACGCGGTGCCCAGGCCGGCACGGGCCGGGACGGAGACGGAAGGAACCGAGGCGTGAGCGCGACGACCACCGGGGCCGACCCGGCCGCCGCCTACCCGGGCTACCTGGACGCGTTGGCGGACGCCGACGAGTACGGCGCGGTCGAGGTAGCCGTCGGGCTGCTGGAGGGCGGCGTGCCCGCCGAGCGGGTGCTGCTCGACCTGGTCGCGCCGGCGCAGGCCGAGGTGGGGGAGCGGTGGGCGCGCAACGAGTGGAGCGTGGCCCAGGAGCACGCCGCCACGCACATCAGCGAGCGGGTGGTGGCGGCCGTCGCCGGGTACGCCAACCCGCGCCCGACCCGGGGCCGGATCGTGGTGGCCTGCATGGACGGCGAGTGGCACGCCCTGCCGGCCCGGCTGGTCGCCGAGGTGCTGCGGCTGCGCGGCTGGCAGATCACCTTCCTGGGGGCCAGCGTTCCCGCCGCCCACCTGGTGTCCTACCTGCACCGGTACGACGCGGACGCGGTCGCCCTGGCCTGCGCGCTGCCGATGCGCCTGCCGCACGCGCACCGGATGATCGAGGCGTGTCGCCGCTCGGACGTGCCGGTGGTGGTGGGTGGGCGCGGCTTCGGCCCCGACGGCCGCTGGGCCCGGGTGCTCGGGGTGCCGTGGGCGCCCGACGCGCCGGCCGCGGCCGACCTGGTGGCCGACGAGCGGTCGCTGCGCGCCGGTCCGCCGGCCCGGCTGGACCACCTGGCCGACGACGAGTACGCGAGCCTGGTGAAGCGGCGCGGCGAGCTGATCGACAGCGCGCTCGCCGACCTGCGCGCCCGGGTGCCGGCGGTGTCCGACTACACGCCCGCGCAGATGGACTCGACCATCAGCGACCTCGGCTACATCGTGGACTTCCTGGCCGCCGCGCTCTACGTCGACGACGGTACGCTGTTCACCGAGTTCACCGACTGGCTGGTGGCGATCCTGGCCAGCCGGGGCGTGCCGCCGGCCGCGGTGGCGCTCACCGTCGACCACTATGGACAGCGGCTGCACGATTTCCCCCGCGCCGCGGGCTACCTCGCCGCGGCGCGGGCCGCGTTCGGCCCGGCGGCGCGCCCGCAACGTTGACCGCCGCGCTGCCGGCGGCCCGTCCCCGCCCGCGTATACTTGCTGCACTGCAAACGTCCCGCCTGGGGCCGGAGCGAGAGGGGCCACCGGTGACGTTCGCCGTCACGGAAGCCCGGCGGGACGGGGGTGTCGCGGGCCTCCGGCTCGCCGGTGAACTTGACCTGAGCACCGTGCCGCAGCTCAACGACGCCATCGACCGGCTGATCGCCGAGGGCTGCCGGCACCTGCTGCTGGACCTCGCCGAGCTGACCTTCTGCGACTCCGCCGGCATCGGCGCGTTCCTGCGCGGAGACAACCGGCTGGCCGCCGACGGCGGGTGGCTGCGGGTCACCGGGGCGGGCGGCCGGGTGGCCCGGGTGCTCCTGGTGACCGGCCTCGTCGACGTCCTGGCGTACGCGCCGGAGCGGGTCGACCCGGCCGCATCCGCCGGTCCCTGATCGGCTAAATTTCCCCGGCCGGCCGGTGACCGTACCGTACGGCTCCGCCTTCGAACCGAAGCAGGTGTCCGATGGGCCCACGCACGAGCCCCGTCCGCATTCTCGTGGTGGACGACGACCCGGGTGACGTCCTCATGATCGAGGAGGCCCTGGAGGACTCCGACGTCGAGAAGGTCATCGACGTGGTCAACGACGGCCAGGAGGCGATGGAGTTCCTCCGCCAGGAGGGCCGGCACGCCGCCGCCCGGCGTCCCGACGTCATCCTGCTCGACCTGAACATGCCGCGGATGGACGGGCGGCAGGTGCTCGGCGCGGTCAAGCAGGACGAGGACCTGCGGACCATCCCGATCGTCGTGCTCACCACCTCCAACGCCGACACCGACATCGTCGGCAGCTACGTGCTGCAGGCCAACGCGTACGTGACGAAGCCGATCGACCTGGACGACTTCAACGACGTGGTGCGCCGCATCGACGAGTTCTTCGGCCGGGTGGTCGTGCTGCCCAAGCACCCCTGACCGGCCGGCGCCGCGCGGATACTGAACATTTTTTGGGATCCGCCGCGCGTGCCGCCGGCAGCCCTCAGGATCGGCAGTTGGGGACATGAACACCAGCTGCCTGGGGGGCGACAGTATGAGGTTCTCCGTCGTTGAGACCGGTTACGACCAGCGGCAGGTGGATTCCTGCCTGGACGAGTTGGGCATCCGGTTGGTCCGGCTCGCGGCGCGGGCGGAGGGCGCGCCCGGCGAGAGCCGGGAGTGGGACCAGGTCCGGCAGGAGGCCGGCTACCTCTGCGACTTCCTGCGCCGGCGTACCGCCCCGGGCGAGGGTGACGTCGAGGCGGTGCGGGCCGGCGTCAGCGCGGTCGAACGGGAGGCCGCCGAACTGCTGGCTCTGGCGCGCGGCGAGCTGGAGGCGGCCCGGGAGGAGGCCCGCCGGGTGCGCGAGCAGGCGTACGCCGAGGCGGTGCGGGCCCGCCGCGACGTCGAGGCGGCGCTGCTGGTCCGCCGGCGTCGGGCCGCCCAGGTGGAGGAGATCCTGGCTGCCGGGGCGCGCGCCGAGACGGTCCCGGCGGACACGCCGACCGCGGCGGCCGGGGTGCCGGTGACCCGGGTGGGCGCGGGGGCGCCGGGGGAGCCGGGGCCGGGTTCCGCCGGGCGCGGCGCGGCCGCCTGAGCCGGCTCAGACCAGCGCCGCCACCACCGTGGTGGCCCGCTCCTCGTGCGGGGCGTACGCGTCGGGGTAGGCGGAGACCTGCACGGCCTGCGCGGCGGCGGTGAGGCTCAGCTCCGTCCAGCCGGGCACCTCCTTGAGCGCGCTGTAGAAGGCCTGGGCCGCGTATGACGGGCGCATGAGCTGGGCGACGGTGCCCCAGCCGCTGCTCGGCCGCTGCTGGAACAGGCCGACGGAGTCGTGGTCGGAGCCGCTGCCCTGGTGTGGGTAGTCGTAGGACTCGGGCAGCACGTCGCTGGCCAGGTTGTAGAGGTTGCTCTCCTGCATGGCGGTGGCGACGGCGATCACGAGCGCGCGGCGCGGCAGCCGCATGGTCCGACCCACGTCGACGATCACCTTGGCGTTGTCCATCTGGCGCTGGTCCAGGCCGGCGACCGGGCGGGGCCGGGTGGGCCGGGCGGGCTTCTTGGTGGCCTTCCGGGTGGGCTTCGCGGTGGGGGTGGCGACCGGGACCGGGGTGACCGGCACGGCGACCGGCGGGGCGGTCCGCTGGTAGTCGCGGGAGGCCCGCTGCTCGGTGGCGGCCCGGTCGGCCAGCACCTCGCGGACCGGCTCGTGGCGCTGGCCGGTGTCGTGTGCGCCGAGGAAGCCGACGAGGCCGAGGCAGCAGGTCACGCCGGTGGCGGCGGCGACCCGGGCCGGGGTGGATCGGATCGGCCCGCGGCGGGGCGGTGGGAGGGTCCGATGCCGGCCGATCGTCCGTTCGGCTGATGCCGGGTCGATCGGATGGCGAACGGGTTGCTTCTCGGTCGGCGTCTGGTCCGGGGCGTCGTCGGGATGCACCCGCCGAGGCTAGAAAGCATCGCGGCGCTTGCCATCGGGGTGCTTGGTGGCATGCGTCACAATTTGCCATGATCCGCACCCGCATTACGCACGGTGGTTCATGAAAGGTGCCAACCAGGCTTTCCCGCTTTATCTGATATTGCGGGAAGGCCCGGAACAACGGGGCCGTTGATCATCTTTGTGGCGAGGCGCCCGCACCTCCGCCGTTCGGCCCATGCGTCCCTCCCTCACCTGGTGGCATCGGCCGGGCCGGAGGGGCCGGGTGCGCCGCCCGGGGGCCGTGCCGGGATCACCGCCACCCGCGTCCCGCCGGCTCGATACGATGCGGACGGTGACGGAGCAGATGGTCGATGAACCGGCCGCCAGCGACCCGGCCCGCCGCCGGGACCGGCGGGGGCTGGGTGTCGTCGCCCTCGCCGTGCTGCTCGCCGCCCTGATCGCCGGGCACCGGGCGGTGCCCAACGTGCACGGGCTGGGCAGCCTGGTGGACAGCGCCACCCCGCTGCTCGGTCTCGGCGTACCCCTGCTCGGGCTGGCCGCGGCGCTGCGCCGCTCGCCGCGGGCGCTGCTGGCCGTGGCGCTGCCCGCGGTCCTCTGGCTGGCCCTCTACGGCGGCGCGTGGCTGCCCCCGGCGGCCGGCGCCGGGCCCACCGCCGTCCGGGTGGCCAGCCAGAACCTGCGCGCCGGCAACCCCGACCCGGCCGCCACCGTCGGCGCGCTCACCGATGCGGCGCCGGACCTGATCGGCCTCCAGGAGGTCGACGACGGCGACCGGGTCGAGGCCGCGCTCGGCGCCCGCTACCCGCACCGGAGCGCGGTCTCCACGGTCGCCCTGTGGAGCCGCTGGCCGATTCGCGAGTCCCACGGCATCGACACCGGCCTGGGCTGGGACCGGGCGTTGCGCGCCGTCGTGGCCGCCCCGCCCGGCGACCTCGTCGTGTACGTCGTGCACCTGGGTTCCGCCCGGGCCGGACACACCGCGACCCGGGACGAGACCGTCGCCGCCCTCGCCGCGACCGTCCGCGCCGATCCGGCGCCCCGGCTCGTGGTGCTCGGCGACCTCAACACCGCCCCCACCGACCGGGCCTTCGTCCCGCTCACCCGGCTGCTGCGCGACGCGCAGGCCGACGCCGGTCAGGGCTTCGGCTTCACCTGGCCGGCGGAGCTGCCGGTGACCCGGCCCGACCACGTGCTGTATCGCGGGCTCACCCCCACCGCGGCGGACGTGCTGCACACCCCGGACAGCGACCACCGGGCGGTGACCGCCGGCTTCCGCTGGTGAACCGTCAGTGCCGGCCGTTCTCCGCCGGCGTGACGGTGAGCCGGTGTCGGCTGTTGTCGTCGCTGGAGAACGGCCAGAGCCGGTCGGCGTGCGCGACCAGGTCGGCCAGCTGCTCCCGGGTGAGACCGGCGGAGGAGATCTCCGCGTGCACGTCGGCCCGGTACCGGCCGTCGTCGTCGCGGCCGAGCTTCGCCTCGGCCGTCACCTCGACGGTGTGCGCCTCGTCGGTGATCCCGCCGGCCGCCTCCACCGCCGCGTGATGCAGGCAGGACGCGAACGCGGCGGCCAGCAACTGCTCCGGGGTCAACCCGGTGCAGTGCGGGGCCAGCGGGGACGCCAGGGCGGTGGACAGACCGCCGTCGTCGGTACGTACGTGACCGCCTGACGCGGTCGCTGTGGCCGACTCGGGCAGCCAGGAACTCGGATCCGGCATCGCGTTCCTCCCGTCACTCACCCGCCCGGCTACCCGGCCGTCGGCCCGCGAAACCGCAGGTGGACGCGGGCGTGCCCGGGCCGGGGCCGGGTCAGCGGCCCGGTACGCCGGAACGCGGCCGGCCGGCCGGACCCGGCTCCACGGCCATCGCCTCGGTCGCCTCCGCGGCGGCCCGCTCGGTCCACGGCGACACCGGGACCCGGCGCTGCCGTGGCACGGCGGCCCGCATCGGCACGTACACCCGGGCGTCGACCGCCTCGGCGAGCAGCAACGCCGCCATCAGGCTGGTCGGCCGGACCGCCGGGTTCGTCGGCGAGGCAGCGCCGGCACAGGTCGGCGATCTCGACGGGCAGCCCGTCGACCTCGGGCAGCGGCTGCGGCGGCTGGCGCCGGCGCTCACCGATCAGCTGGGTGGCGCTGCCGCCGGCCGGGTACGGCAGCCGGCCGGCCAGGCAGTAGTAGAGCAGCACGCCGAGGGCGTACATGTCGGCGGCGGGCGTGGCGGGGTGCCGGTCCAGCTGCTCCGGCACCAGGTAGGCGGGCGTGCCCAGCACGATGCCCTCCGGCGTGTCGTCGGCCGCCCCCGCCGAGGTGGCGATGCCGAAGTCGAGCACCTTCACCCCGGTCGGGGTGAGCACCACGTTGGCGGGCTTCACGTCCCGGTGCACGATCCCGTCCGCGTGCGCGGCGGCCAGCGCGGCGCTCACCTCGGCGCAGACCCGGACCGCGATCCGCCAGTCCAGCGGGCCGCCGCGCAGGTGCGCCGCCAGCGTCTCGCCCTCGGCCAGCTCCATGACGATGTACGGCACCTCCCGGCCGCCCGGCGCCGGTGAGGTGCCGAAGTCGTGCACGCTGGCCACGTTCGGGTGGACCAGCCGGGCCGCCGACCGTGCCTCGTCGCGGATGCGTGCCACCGAGCCGGCCTCGCCGTCCCGGACCGGGGAGATCAGTTTCACCGCCACCGTCCGGTCCAGCACGAGGTCGTGGGCGCGCCAGACCTCCGACATCCCGCCGATGCCGATCCGCCGTTCGAGCTCGTACCGCCCGCCCAGCGTCCTCATCGACCACTCCTCGCCCTCGTCCGGCCCCGGTCGCCGCGCACGTCGCCGCCCCGGCTGCTCCGCATCGCGGTACCCGGGCCCCGAGCTGGGCAAACCGGCGAGGGGCACCGCCGGCCGCGCCGGCGCGGGGTAGCTTCGCCTGGAGGGCCGCGCGACGGGCGCGGCGGGAACGGAGGGCGCGAGGGTGGCTCAGGTGCGCGTGCGGTTCGTCGGCGGCCCCGCCGACGAGCTGGTCCGGGACGTGCCGGCCGAAGCGGACGGGGAACCGCCACACCGCTGGATCATGCGGCACCCCGACGGCCGGGGCGGCGGCGAGGCCGACCACCTCTACGAGCGGGGCCGCCCCGACGGCTCCGGCACCTGGACCATGCGCTACGTGCGCACCGATCCCTTCGGCGCCACCGAGTGACCCGGCCTCAGGCCGCCCGGGTGGTCTCCAGGATGACCGAGACGACCCGGTCCGGATCGTCGTGCATGGGCACGTGGCCGCAGCCGGTGAGTTCGAGGTGGCGCGCGCCGGGCAGCCGGCTCCGGGCCAGCGCGGCCTGCCGGTAGGGCAGGATCCGGTCCCGGGTGCCCCAGGCCACGGTCACCGGCACCGTCGGCGCGCCCGAGAACGCGTACCCCCGGCCGGCGCGGGCCACCGCGCGGAAGGCGCGCGCCTCGCGCAGCGCCCGGGCGTCGGCCAGCGCCGCGTCCAGGGTCATCGCGTTGGGCCGGGCCAGGATCATGCCCAGGGCCAGGGTGCGCAGCGCCGGGGAGCCGAACACCGAGCGCAGCACCGGCTCGGGCAGCCGGGCGGCGTTGCGGTGCAGGGTCAGCACGGTCAGCGCCCAGCGCAGCTCGCGCGGCGCGCAGAAGCCGGCCGGGGAGAGCGCGGTGGCCGAGGAGACCGCCCCGGCGGCGGCCAGCTCCAGGGCGATCGCCCCGCCCAGGCTGTTGCCGGCCACGTGCGGCCGGTGCAGGCCCAGCGCGGCGAACACCTCGGCGACGGCCGTGACCAGGCCGGACATGTCCTTGGGCAGGCCGCTCGCCGGCACCGGGGAGCGGCCGAAACCGGGCAGGTCCAGGGCGATCACGTCGTGCGCCTCGGCGAGCCGGTCGAGCACCGGGGACCAGGCGGCCCAGTGGTGGCCGATGCCGTGCAGCAGCACCAGCGGCGGGCCGGCGCCGCGCCGCTCGAAGACGACCTCGACCGGGGCGCTCATCGCCGCACCTCCGGCGGCGTGCTCACCCCGAACCCGCGGCCCAGCGCCCGGGACTGTTCCTCGATCAGCGGTACGGTGCTGCGCGCCGTACGCCCGACCACCCGGTCGGCGAGCGGGCTGGTCAGCAGCGACCGCATCGCCTGTACGGCGCCGACGGCGCGGGGCACGTACACCCGGCGGCGGCGGCGCTCGACGGCCCGGACGAACGCCTCGGCGCACTCCTCGACGGAGGTGGTGCTGCGCATCGGCCAGGGCAGCCGGCTCAGCGCCGTCTCGAACGCCGGCAGGTCCGCCCGCGCCTCGCGGACCAGGTCGGTGTCCACCCAGGACGGATGGGCCGTGCCGACCGCCACGCCGCGGTGCGCCAGCTCCAGCCGGATCGCGGTGCCGAAGTGCTCCACCCCGGCCTTCGAGGCGCAGTAGGCGGCCATCCCGGGCAGCGCGGCGAACGCGGCGGCGGAGGAGACGATCAGCAGGTAGCCCCGGCGGGCGATGAGCGCCGGCACGGTGGCCGCGGCGGTACGCATCACCCCGATCAGGTTCACCTCGACGGTGCGGACCAGCGCGTCGATGTCGCCGACGGCGATGGTGCCCCGGTTGGCCACCCCGGCGTTGGCGACCACCGCGTCGATGCCGCCGAGTGCCGCGACCGTGCCCTCCGCCGCCGCCGTCAGGGCGTCCTGGTCGGTGACGTCGGCGGGGAACCACACGTGCTCGGGGCCCAGTTCGGCGGCGAGCGCGGCCAGCCGGTCGGGCTCCAGGCCCACCAGGGCCAGGGTCGCGCCCCGCGCCGCCGCGAGCCGGGCGGTGTGCTCGCCGATGCCGCGGGCCGCCCCGGTCACCAGCACCACCTTGCCGGCCAACCGGCCGGCGGGACGACCGTCGATGGACATGCCGGCAAGTTACCACTCGGTAGCCTTCGGCGGAAGAACCAGCTTGGCGCGCGGGCCGATTCCGTCCGGCCGGCCGGCACAGCTGGTACACAGGATCGGGACAGGCCCGGCACAGCGGGTACGCCCACGATGGGGGCATGGTCATGGAGGGGCGGGCCGCGCAGGGCCGGATCGAGCTGCGGCGACCGGACGGCGAGCCGGTGCGGGTGCTGGTGGTGGACGACGAGCCGACCCTCACCGACCTGCTCTCCATGGCGCTGCGCTACGAAGGCTGGCAGGTCTCCACCGCCGGCAACGGGATGGCCGCGATCAGCGCCGCCCGGCAGTTCCACCCGGACGCCGTGGTGCTCGACGTGATGCTGCCCGACCTGGACGGCTTCCAGGTGCTGCGCCGCCTCCGCGAACAGGCCCCCACCGTGCCGGTGCTCTTCCTGACCGCCCGCGACGCCGTGGAGGAGCGCATCGCCGGGCTCACCGTCGGCGGCGACGACTACGTGACCAAGCCGTTCAGCCTGGAGGAGGTGATCGCCCGGCTGCGCGCCCTGCTGCGCCGCTCCGGGTTCGCCGTCGCCACCCGCGAGGACGCCGTGCTCACCGTCGGCGACCTCACCCTGGACGAGGACAGCCACGAGGTACGCCGGGGCGGCGACCTGATCACCCTCACCGCCACCGAGTTCGAGCTGCTGCGCTACCTGATGCGCAACCCGCGCCGGGTGCTCAGCAAGGCGCAGATCCTCGACCGGGTGTGGAACTACGACTTCGGCGGCCAGGCCAACGTCGTCGAGCTCTACATCTCGTACCTGCGCAAGAAGATCGACGTGGGCCGGGATCCGATGATCCACACCTTGCGGGGTGCCGGCTATGTCCTCAAGCCCGCGGAGTGACCGGGCCGGACGGCTGCGCCGGCGGCTGGCCGGCTGGTCGCTGCGCCGGCGGCTGGTGCTCTCCGTGGTGGCGCTGCTCGCCCTGGTCAGTGTCGGCATCGGTGGGCTGACCACGGTCGCGCTGCGACACTTCCTCATCCAGCAGGTCGACAACCAGCTCACCCTCGGCGACCGGCGTCCCGCCGACCTGGCCCGGATGCTCCGGCCCGGCGGCGACCCGTCCCGGCCCGCCCTGCCCGGGCAGCCCGGCGAGGAATGGGGGGTGCCGGAACCGCCGCGCGGGCTGCCGTCGGGCTCGATCGCCGTCCGGGTGGCGCCGTCCGGGGACACCACGGCCGGCATCCGGGCCGAGAGCGGCACCACCGAGGAGGTGCCGGACGCCGACGTCGCCGGGCTGGCCGCCGTGCCCCCCGACGAGCGGCCCCGCACCGTGGACGTCGCCCACCGCGACGACTACCGCGCGATCGCCATGCGCTCACCCCGCGGGGACGGGGACGTGCTGGTCATCGCCGTGCCGCTGGCCCAGGTCGACGAGACGGTGATGTGGATGCTGCTCGCCCAGGCCGGGGTCGTCACGGCCGGGCTGCTGATCGCCGGCAGCCTCGGTGCGGTGATCGTGCGGGCCACGCTGCGTCCCCTGAACCGGGTCGCCGCCACCGCCGCGCGGGTCGCCGAGCTGCCGCTGGACCGGGGCGAGGTGGCGCTGTCGGTGCGGGTGCCGCAGCCCGACACCGATCCGCGCACCGAGGTCGGCCAGGTGGGCGGCGCGCTCAACCGGATGCTCGGCCATGTCGCCGCCGCGCTCACCGCGCGCCAGGCCAGCGAGATGCGGGTACGCCAGTTCGTCGCCGACGCCAGCCACGAGCTGCGTACCCCCCTCGCCGCGATCCGCGGCTACGCGGAGGTCGCCCGGCGCGGGCGAGCCGAGGTGCCGGCGGACGTGGCCCACGCGTTGCGCCGGGTGGAGTCGGAGAGCACCCGGATGACCAGCCTCGTCGACGACCTGCTGCTGCTCGCCCGCATCGATTCCGGCCGGCCGCTCGCCGCCGAACCGGTCGACCTGACCGCGCTGCTGGTCGACGCGGTCAGCGACGCGCACGTGGCCGGCCCCGACCACCGCTGGCAGCTCGACCTGCCCGACGAACCGGTGACCGTCACCGGCGACGCGCACCGGCTGCACCAGGTGGTCGCGAACCTGCTCACCAACGCCCGGGTGCACACTCCGCCCGGCACGACCGTCACCACCCGGCTGGCCCCGGTGGCCGGCGGCGTCGAACTCGACGTCACCGACGACGGCCCGGGCATCCCCGCCGACCTCCAGCCGGAGGTCTTCGAGCGCTTCGCCCGCGGCGACAGCTCCCGTTCCCGGGCCCACGGCAGCACCGGCCTGGGCCTGGCCATCGTGGCCGCGGTGGTCGAGGCGCACCACGGCCGGGTCGACGTGTCCAGCCGCCCCGGGCGGACCGTGTTCACGGTTCGGCTGCCGGGAGCCACAGCCGACGCATAGCCCGCGCGCGGGCCGGGCCGGCGGAGCCGTTGAACCTGGCCGGCATGGACGCCACAGGGCGCCTGCCGACCGCGCTGGTCGGCGGTCGCGGTCACCGCGGCACCTGGGCCTCGGCTGGCTGCGGGCGGCCCGCCGCTGGTCACCACCGAGGCGGCCGGCCGCCGCCGGGGCGTGGCAGGGTGGAGGGGTGTACCGGGAGCGGGCGGCCGTGGGGATCCGGGGCGCGGTGCGCTGGGAGAGCGTCTCCCGTGGCGGCGCGCCCGCCCGGGTGCTCCCGGACGGCTGCCTGGACCTGCTCTGGTCCAGCCGGGCCGGGCTGCTGGTCGCCGGCCCGGACCGGACCGCCCACCTCTCCACCGGCACGGCGGGGGAGCGGTGGGTGGGCCTGCGGTTGCCGCCCGGCGTCGGGCCCGCCGTGTTCGGGGTGCCCGCCCACGAGCTGCGGGACCTGCGGGTAGCCCTGGTGGAGCTGTGGGGCCGGGCCGCCGCCGACCTGGCCGACCGGGTCGACGCCGCCCGGGCGGCAGCCGAGGCGGCTCCGACCGGCGTACCCCCGGGTTTCGCCCGGCCGGCGACGGGCCTGGCCGCCGCGTCCGGTGCGGTGGCCGCGGTGCTGGAGGGGGTGGCGGTGGCGCGGCTGCGGGCCGCGGGCGGTCCGGATCCGCTCGGCACCCGGGTCGCCGCCCGGCTGGCCGCCGGCGGCACCGTTGCCGCCACCGCCGCCGAGGTCGGCCTCGGCGCGCGCGCCCTGCACCGGCGCAGCCAGCTCCTCTTCGGGTACGGACCGAAGACCCTCGCCCGCATCCTGCGGATGCGCCGCGCCCTGGACCTGGCCGGCACCGGCATCCCGCTGGCCGAGGTGGCCGCCCGGACCGGCTACGCCGACCAGGCCCACCTCACCCGCGACGTCACCGACCTCGCCGGTCTGCCGCCGACCCGCCTACTCACCCCCGGCTGACCCCAGCGCTCCGCAGCTGATCTCGTCGGCGCGACAACTTCCTGACCGACGCGGGTGCGGCGGGTCACGGGTCAGGGGGTCAGCGGGGCGAAGAGGTCGACGGGGGTGCCGTCCGGGTCGTGCACGACGGCGTAGCGCTGGCCCCAGACCGCGTCGAACGGGGGCAGATGGCCGTGGTGGCCGGCGGCGGTCAGGTCGGCGTACCAGCGGTCGACCTCGGCGGGCTCGGCGCAGCGGAACGCCAGGCCGGCGCGGGGGCCGCCGCTGGGCGGGGTGTAGCCGGGGTCGAAGCCGCGGATCGTCTCGACGGTGTCCCAGGCCAGCCGGAGGCCGTTGTCGAGGGTGATCTCCACGTGCGGCTCGTGCTCGGCGCCGGCCGGGACCGGCAGGCCGAGCCGGCGGTAGAACTCCAGCGTGCGGCCCATTTCGGTGACGACCAGGCCGATCAGGTCGAAGTGCGGTGTCATGCCGCCACCGTAGGCAGCGGTGGTGCTGGCCGTCTTGAACGGATCGGACGGGGGTGGTGTGGCCGGTGTGGCCCGCACGGTCGGGATCGAGGGCGTACCGTGGGGACAAGTCCGCCTAAGAGGGGCGAAAGCCCTTATTTCGTCCTGGGTTTGGACAACCGGCGAGGGAAGGGAGTCAGCCGTGACGCACCTGGCCTACCTGGACGCGGGGTCCGGCAGCCTGATCGTGCAGGCGGTGGTCGGCGGGGTCGCCGGCACCGCGGTGGCCGCGAAGCTCTACTGGCGGCGGCTGGTCGCCCGGTTCCGGCGTCAGCCGAGTGACCAGGGCTGACCGCGTGGTCGTCTCCGACACCGGCGTACGCGTCGAACCCGGCTCCTTCCGGGACCCCGGCAACCGGGTCTTCCACCGCCACGGCGAGGTGTTCCGCGGCCTGGACGAGCGCTCCGCCCGGGACTGGCGGGCCCTCGCGGCCAGCGACTTCTTCCGCGACCTGCTCGCCACCGGCCGGGTCTGCGGCACCGAGGAACTGCTGCCCACCCCGGTGGACCTGCCGTGGGCGGCGGTGCTGCGGCACGAGCGCATCCCGTTCGTCAGCCACCCCTACGAGTGGTCGTACGCGATGCTGCGCGACGCGGCCCTGCTGCACCTGGAGATTCTCGCGGCGGCCCTGGCGGCCGGGTTCACCCTCAAGGACGGCTCGGCCTACAACCTCCAGTGGCGGGGCGCCACGCCGGTCTTCATCGACGTGGGCTCGTTCGAGCCGGCCCGCGACGGGGAGCCCTGGGCCGGGTACCGGCAGTTCTGCCAGACCCTGCTCTATCCGCTGCTGCTCCAGGCCCACCTGGGGCTGGACTTCCAGCCGTGGCTGCGGGCCCGCGTCGACGGCATCGAGCCGGACCAGATGCGCCGCCTGTTCGCCGGCGCCCGCCGGCTGCGCGCCGGCGTGCTCACCCACGTCCACCTGCACGGCGCGATGCAGGCCCGCAACGCGGGCGCCAGCACCACCGACGTCCGCGCCCAGCTCCGCGCGGCCGGCTACTCCCGGGAGCTGGCCCTGGCGACGGTACGCGGGCTGACGAAGCTCGTCCGCCGGCTGGACCACCGGCCCGAGGACAGCCACTGGGTCGACTACCAGCGCACCTGCGCGTACTCGGTGCCGGACCGGCAGGCCAAGGAGCAGTTCGTCGACCGCGCGGTGGCGGCCACCGGTGGCGGCCTCGCGCTCGACCTGGGCGCCAACGACGGCCGGTACGCCCGGATCGCCGCCCGGCACGCCGACCAGGTGGTCGCCGTCGAGCAGGACCCGGCGGTGGTCGACGCGCTCTACCGGGCGCTGCGGGACGAGGGCGAGCAGCGGATCCTGCCGCTGGTCATGGACCTGGCCGACCCGTCGCCGGGCGGGGGCTGGCGGGGGGTGGAGCGGGCCGCCTTCGCCGACCGGTCCCGGGCCGACGCGGTCCTCGCCCTGGCGCTCGTGCACCACCTGGCGCTCGGCCGCAACGTCCCGCTCGCCGACGTGCTGGACCAGCTCGTCGGTCTCGGCACCGCGGGCGGCACCCTGGTGGTGGAGTTCGTCCACCCCGAGGACCCGATGGCCCGCCGGCTGCTCGACAACAAGCCGGACGGGCTCTTCCCCGACTACCGCCGGGACACCTTCGAGGCGCTGCTCGCGGCCCGGGGCCGGCTCGTCCGCCGGGTCGAGCTGCCGTCGGGCACCCGGACGCTGTATCAGGTGACCGTGGGTGGCTGAGCGGACCCTCGCGCCGGCGGAGGCCGTACCGGCCCCGCCCGGGCGGCTGCGGAGCGGGACCGGCTGGCGGGCCGAGGCCGGCCGGCTGGCGGAGGTGGTCGCGCTGGTCGGGCTGGTGGTCACCCAGCCGCTGCTCGACGTGCTCGGCCACAGTCCCGACTTCTTCCTGTTCCACCAGGCCACCCGGCTGGACGCGCTGGCGCTGGTGGCCCTGGTGGCGATCGCGCCGACCGTGCCGTTCGCCCTGCTCGGCGCGGCCAGCCTGGCCGCCGGCCGGGTCACCCGGGCGGCCGTGCACACGCTGCTGGTCGGGCTGCTGCTGGCCGCGCTGGCGGTCCAGGTCGGGCGGCACGGCACGCCGCTGCGGGGCGTACCGCTGCTGCTGGTGGCCGCGGCGGCCGGGGCCGCCGGGGCGGTCGCGCACCGGCGGTGGCGGGCCCTCGCGCGGGTGCTGCGGGTGGCCGCGGTGGGACCGCTGGTCTTCGTCGGGCTGTTCCTGTTCGCCTCGCCCGCCTCCGCGGTGGTGCTGCCGCGCGGGCACGACGGCGCGGCCGGGGTGGCCAGCGCGGGCGGCCACCCCCCGGTGGTGATGATCGTGCTGGACGAGCTGCCCCTGGTGTCCCTGCTCGGCCCGGGCGGCACCATCGACGCGACCCGCTACCCGCACTTCGCCGAGTTGGCCGCCGGCTCGACCTGGTACCGCAACGCCACCGGGGTCAGCGGCTGGACCCCGTACGCGCTGCCGGCCATGCTGACCGGCCGGTACCCGGCGCAGGGGCTGGCCCCGCACTACTCGCAGTACCCGGACAACCTGTTCACCGCCCTGGGCGGCCTGTACGACATCAAGGCCGAGGAGAGCATCACCCGGCTCTGCCCGCCCAGCCGCTGCGAGCAGCCGGCCAGCCGGCCGCAGGGGCTCGGCGTGCTGGTCCGGGAGAGTGGCCGGCTGCTGGGCCAGGTCACCGCGCCGGTGGAGAGCCGGGTCGACCCGGAGGACTCGTACCGGGAGCTGACCCGGGCCGAGGCCGGGCTGGACGCCGCCGAGCCGGTCCCGGCCGACCCGAAGTTCCGCTGGGACACCCTGGACGACAACCAGCCGGCCCGGTTCACCACGTTCCTGGCCGGGCTGCGCCCGTCGGCCCAGCCCACCCTGCACTTCCTGCACCTGCTGATGCCGCACTCGCCGTGGCGGTACCTGCCGTCCGGGGCGCAGTACGCCGCGCCGGAGGACCTGCCCAACGACGGCGCGGGTTGGGTCGAGCTGGCCCGGGCGCGGCATCTGGCCCAGCTCGGCTACACCGACCGGCTGATCGGCGAGACGCTGCGTACCCTGCGCGCCACCGGCCTGTACGACAAGGCGTTGGTGCTGGTCACCGCCGACCACGGGGTGAGCTTCCGCGAGGGCTGGCAGGGCCGCGGGCTGGACGCCATCCAGCACGCCCCCGACCAGGTGGCCTGGGTGCCGCTGTTCGTCAAGGAGCCGGGCCAGCGGGCCGGCCGGGTCGACGACCGCAACTGGGAGCACGTGGACCTGTTGCCCACCATTCTCGACGAGACCCACATCCGGGTGCCCTGGCGGATGGACGGCAGCCCGGCGCGGCTGGCCCCCCGGCAGCGGGCCGACAAACGCTTCTACGACCGGCCGGGGCAGCCGCTGACCATCACCGGCGGGGTGCCGGCCCCGCCGCCCACGCCCGCACCGGACCCGCTGGTCGGCACCCGGGTCGGCGACCGGCCCGCCGGCGGTACGGCGACCGTGGCGAACCTCGACGCGTTCCGCGCCGTCGACCCGGCCCACGGCCAGTTGCCCGCCCTCGTCTGGGGCACCGTGCCGGCGTCGGTGCCGGACGGCACCCGGCTCGCGGTGGCGGTCAACGGCACCGTGGGGGCGGTCGTCCCGGTGGTCCCGCCCGACCCCGGGGGCCGGCGGTTCGCCGCCTTCCTCCCCGACGACCGGCTCTTCGCCGCCGGCGCCAACCGGCTGGACCTCTACCGGGTGGACGGCGCCGGTGGCCTACACCGGCTCACCCTCTCCTGAGCGCCGGCCGGACCGCGCCGGGAGCGCCGGGCCGGCGGGTTCGACGCCCGGCCGGCCACCTGCCTGGACGCCCCGTGGGCGCGCTTCCACCGGGTTTCCGAGCCGGCAAGTCGGGAATCGGGTGACGCATACCTCACCGAAGAACCATGACGAGCGGTGTCCCTCCGACCGTGACTACGGTAAAAGCGAAGGCAATTCAACGAAGATCTTGCCGGCGAAGCGAGGAACAGATGACGGAAGTCAAGCTCGACCACCCCGGTGGCCAGCTGTCGATGCCGGTGCAGTCCGCGGTCGAGGGCCCCGCCGGCATCAAGGTCGGCAGTCTGCTCAAGGAAACCGGGATGACCACCTACGACCCCGGTTTCGTCAACACCGCGTCCTGCTCGTCCGCGATCACCTACATCGACGGTGACGCGGGCATCCTGCGGTACCGGGGCTACCCGATCGAGCAACTGGCCGAGAAGTCCTCCTTCCTGGAGGTCTCGTACCTGCTCATCTACGGCGAGCTGCCCAGCCAGACGCAGCTGACCGAGTTCAGCGAGCGGATCCGGCGGCACTCGCTGCTGCACGAGGAGATGCGCCGCTTCTTCGACGGCTTCCCGCGCGACGCGCACCCGATGGCCGTGCTCTCCTCCGCGGTGAGCGCCATCTCCACCTTCTACCAGGACAGCCTGGACCCGTTCGACTCCGAGCACGTGGAGATGTCCACGGTGCGGCTGATGGCGAAGGTCCCCACCATCGCCTCGTACGCCTACAAGAAGTCGATCGGGCAGCCGCTGCTGTACCCGGACAACTCGCTGGGCTACGTCGAGAACTTCCTGCGGATGACCTTCGGTGTGCCGGCCGAGCCGTACGAGGTCGACCCGGTGATGGCCCGGGTGCTGGACATGCTCTTCGTCCTGCACGCCGACCACGAGCAGAACTGCTCCACCTCGACGGTCCGCCTCGTCGGCTCCAGCAACGCCAACCTCTTCGCCTCGGTCTCGGCCGGCGTGAACGCCCTCTTCGGCCCGCTGCACGGCGGCGCCAACCAGGCCGTGCTGGAGATGCTCCAGCAGATCCAGGCCGACGGTGGCGACGTCCGGTCCTTCGTGCGGAAGGTCAAGGACAAGCAGGACGGCGTGAAGCTGATGGGCTTCGGCCACCGGGTCTACAAGAACTACGACCCGCGCGCCGCCATCGTGAAGAAGGCCGCCCAGGACGTGCTCGGCCGGATGGCCAAGCCGGACCCGCTGCTGGACCTCGCGGTGCAGTTGGAGGAGATCGCCCTCGCCGACGACTTCTTCGTCTCCCGCCGGCTCTACCCGAACGTGGACTTCTACACCGGCCTGATCTACAAGGCCATGGGCTTCCCCACCAAGATGTTCACGGTGCTCTTCGCGCTGGGCCGCCTCCCCGGCTGGATCGCCCAGTGGCGCGAGATGATCAACGACCCGGAGACCAAGATCGGCCGCCCGCGGCAGATCTACACCGGTTACGCCGAGCGCGACTACGTCCCCGCCGACCAGCGCTGACCCCGGTCTGGCGACAAGCCCCCGGTCTGACGACGAAGGCCGCCGGCCCCGCGAGGGGTCGGCGGCCTTTTCGCGTACGCCGGCACTAGGGCGTGTCTCCTGGATCTTGGGGCAACGTTCGGCTATCAACGTCTGTCGTGAGTGGGCGGTTTGAACTGACCGAGGTCGAGTACGCGCGG
>NZ_JBFAJK010000051.1:0-37087 GCF_040655175.1 Micromonospora sp. NPDC050495
GAACCCGGAAGCTAAGCCCTCCAGCGCCGATGGTACTGCACTCGGGAGGGTGTGGGAGAGTAGGACACCGCCGGACAATCTTTCAGTCGAGGGCCGCCCCAGTAGGGTCGGCCCTCGACTGCGTTAGCGTCCGGACCGGACGCAATGAGGAAGGATGTACCCGTGAGTTCAGGACCGCAGGGCGGAGATCGCCCCCGCCGCGACGAGGACCGCGCCGACCGCCGGCCGGGGCGCGACGACGCCCGCCGTGACGATCGTCCGTCGTACCGGGGCAGCCGCGACGACCGCCCGAGCGGCGGCTCGCGGGGCGGCTCCGGCGAGCGCCGTGAGGGCGGCTTCCGCAGCGGTGAGCGCCGTGAGGGCGGTTTCCGTGGCGGTGAGCGTCGCGAAGGTGGCTTCCGTGGTGGCGACCGTCGTGAGGGCGGTTTCCGTGGTGGCGAGCGCCGGGAGGCCGGCTCCGGCACCGACCGCCGTGAGGGCGGCTTCCGCGGCGGCGACCGCGAGGGTGGTTTCCGTGGTGGCGACCGTCGCGAGGGCGGTTTCCGTGGTGGCGAGCGCCGGGAGGCCGGCTCCGGCACCGACCGCCGTGAGGGCGGCTTCCGCGGTGGCGACCGTGAGGGCGGCTTCCGCGGTGGCGACCGTGCGGGTGGTTTCCGCGGCGGTGACCGTGAGGGTGGCTTCCGTGGTGGCGACCGTCGCGAGGGTGGTTTCCGCGGTGGTGACCGTCGTGAGGGTGGTTTCCGTGGCGGTGACCGTGAGGGTGGTTTCCGCGGTGGTGACCGCCGTGAGGGCGGTTTCCGTGGTGGCGACCGTGAGGGTGGCTTCCGCGGTGGTGAGCGTCGCGAGGGCGGCTTCCGCGGTGGTGAGCGTCGCGAGGGTGGCTTCCGCGGTGGTGACCGCCGTGAGGGTGGCTTCCGCGGTGGCGACCGTGAGGGTGGCTTCCGCGGTGGCGAGCGTCGCGAGGGTGGCTTCCGCGGTGGCGAGCGCCGTGAGGGTGGTTCCGGCGGTGAGCGCCGCGAAGGTTTCCGTGGCGGTGACCGCGAGGGTGGTTTCCGGGGCGGTGACCGTCGTGAGGGCGGTTTCCGTGGCGGTGACCGTGAGGGTGGCTTCCGCGGTGGTGACCGTCGTGAGGGCGGTTTCCGTGGTGGCGACCGTGAGGGTGGCTTCCGGGGCGGTGACCGTCGTGAGGGCGGTTTCCGTGGCGGTGACCGTGAGGGTGGCTTCCGGGGCGGTGACCGTCGTGAGGGCGGTTTCCGTGGTGGCGACCGTGAGGGTGGCTTCCGCGGTGGTGACCGTCGTGAGGGCGGCTTCCGGGGCGGCGAGCGCCGTGAGGGTTCCGGTGGAGACCGTCGCGAGGGCTTCCGTGGCGGTGACCGCGAGGGTGGTTTCCGCGGTGGCGACCGGCGCGAGGGCGGCTTCCGGGGCGGCGAGCGCCAGGGCTTCGGCGACCGGCCGCAGCGCGAGGACCGGCGGCCGGGCGGCGGCTACGGCCCGCAGCGCGAGCGGCGGGACGAGCAGATCGACGGGCGTTCGGGCGAGCGCGTGGCGGAGCCGACGCTGCCGGACGACGTGGTCGCGACCGACCTCGACTCGACGGTACGGGCGGAGCTGCTCTCGCTGGCCAAGCCGGTGGCGGAGACCGTCGCCCGGCACCTGGTCGCGACCGGCCTGCTGATCGACGAGGACCCGGCCGAGGCGCTGGCGCACGCGATGGCGGCCCGCCGGCTCGCGTCGCGGATCGCGGCGGTGCGGGAGGCGGTCGGGCTGGCCGCGTACCACGCCGGGGAGTGGCAGACGACCATCGCCGAGCTGCGCACCTACCACCGGATGACCGGGCTGCAGAGCCACCTGGCGGTGCTGGCCGACTGCGAGCGGGCGCTGGGCCGCCCCGAGCGGGCCATCGACCTGTTCCGCGGCGCGGACCGGGAGAAGCTCGACCAGGCGGTCGCCATCGAGCTGCTCATCGTGGCGGCCGGTGCGCGAGGCGACCTCGGGCAGAAGGACGCCGCCGTGGCGATGCTCCAGGTTCGCGAGCTGACCAGCGACTCGTCGGAGCCCTGGGCGGCGCGGCTGCGGTACGCGTACGCGGACGCGCTGCTCGCCGTGGGGCGGCGCGAGGAGGCGCGGGAGTGGTTCTCGCGGGCCGCCGACATGGACTCCGAGGGTGAGACGGACGCCGCCGAGCGGCTGCTGGAGCTCGACGGTGTGGTCATCGAGGGCGACGACGAGGAGGCCGAGGAACTGGCCGCCGGACCCGGTACGCCGGGAGCCGTGCCGGCCCGCCCGGACGCGTCCCTGACCGGCGACGCCGACGAGGACGACGACCGTCACGACGAGGACGACCGCGACGACGACGAGGACGACCTCGACGAGGACGACGACGACCTCGACGACGAGGACGACGACGACCGCGACGACGAGGACGACGACCTCGACGACGAGGACGACGACGACCGCGACGACGAGGACGACGACCTCGACGACGAGGACGACGACGAGGACGACGACGACGAGGACGACGACCTGGACGGCGACGACGACCGGGACGACGAGGGCGACGACCGCGAGGACGACGACCTCGACGGGGACGCCCGGCTGAACGCCGACACCACCGACGCCATCGCCGCCGGCGGCGACGCGGTCCCGGGCGCCGAGGCGGCCGGGTACCGGGACCGGAACGCCGCGGACCTCGGCGACGACGAGCTGACGGAGGCACAGGCCCGCTCGCTGGCCGCGGACACCAACGCCGCCGCCGTGGACGCCACCGGGGACGGTCGCCAGGGCGCGGACGAGGGCGGCGAGACGCCGGAGGCGGAGCGCCGGTGACCGGGAGCGCCGGGGAGGCCGGTCCCGATCCGGACCGCGGGGAGCGCGGCCGGAGCGGGACGGGCGGACGGTTGGTCGACGGGTACGCCCTGGTCGTGTTCGACCTGGACGGCGTGATCTACCTGATCGACCGGCCGATCCCCGGCGCCGTGGAGGCGGTCGGCCGGCTGCACGCGGAGGGCCGGGCGGTCGCGTACGCGACGAACAACGCCTCGCGCCGCTCCAGCGAGGTGGCCGACCTGCTCACCGGCATGGGCGTGGCGGCCCGGCCGGAGGAGGTGCTGACCTCCGCCGCGGCGACCGCGGAGCTGCTGCGCGACCGGCTGCCCGCCGGCTCGGCGGTGCTGGTGGTCGGGGCGGAGGCGCTGCGGGCGGAGGTGCGTGCGGTCGGGCTGCGCCCGGTCGCCACGGTCGACGAGGCGCCGGCGGCCGTCGCCCAGGGCTACGGACCGGAGGTCGGCTGGGCCGAGTTGGCCGAGGCGTCGCTGGCGGTCCGGGCCGGTGCCCCCTGGTACGCGACCAACACCGACCGGACCCTGCCCAGCCCGCGTGGCCCGCTGCCGGGCAACGGCTCGCTGGTGGCGGTGCTGCGCACCGCGCTGGGCCGGGACCCGGACGTGGTGGTGGGCAAGCCCGAACCGGCGTTGTTCACCACGGCGGCCCGCCGGGCCGGGTCGGGGCGCACCCTGGTGGTCGGTGACCGGCTGGACACCGACATCGAGGGCGCGGTCCGGGCCGGGCTGGACTGCCTGCTGGTGCTCACCGGGGTCAGCGACGTACCCGAGCTGCTGGCCGCCCCCGCCGGGCGCCGGCCGACGTACGCCTCGCTGGACCTGGCGGGGCTCTTCGACCCGGCGGCGGTGGTCCGGGTGCCGGGTGCCGCGGACGCCGGTGGGTGGTCGGTCACGACGACCGGCGACGGCCTGCTCCTCGACGGCGGCGGGCGCCCGCTGGACGCCCTCGCGGCGCTCTGCGCGGTGGCCTGGTCGGCGGATGCCGGTGCCCGGGTCCGGGCGGCCTCTCCGGCGGCGGGGGAGGCCCTCGCCGTGCTCGGCCTGGCCGACTGACCGGGCGCAGCCGGTCAGAGCAGTTTGCGGAGCTTCAACAGGTCGAACGGGTTGGCCTTGATGGAGACCCGCCGCGAGGCGACCGCCTGGGTCACGTCGAGCCGGCCGTGCACCAGCGCCACCAGGTCGTCGCTGCCGGTGCTGAGCGCGATCTTGGCCTTCGGGTCGTCGCCGTCGGTGAGGTCGACCAGGCGCCCGCCCTCGAGCCGGCCGTGGAACGCGGTGTCCAGGTCGGTGATCCGGCAGGCCAGGGTGCGATCCAGGTCGATGCGGCCCTGCGTCTCGGCGTGCCGGTCCAGCCGGGCGGCCAGATCCTGCAACGCCTGCCGGCACTCGTCCACGCTGGCCACATCGTCTCCTCATCACGCGCCACGCCGTTCCCCGGCACCGTACCGCAATGGGGCGTCCCAGGCGCCCGGTAGCGTGACACCTGCACACCCCGCCCCGCGGAAGGGACTCAGGCATGCAGGACGCGTGGCGCGCCTACCTCGAGCTGGCCATGGGCCTGACGGAGGCGCCCCGGAAGAAGGCCCAGGACGCCGTGCGGCGCGTCGTCGGGCAGGGCGGCGCGACCGCCGCCCAGCTCCAGTCGCTCGCGGAGGAACTGGTCTCCACGAGCCTTTCCAACCGGGAGGCGCTGACCAAGCTGGTCCGCTTCGAGGTCGACCGGGCGTTGGGGGCGGTCGGCCTGGCCACCGCCGACGAGGTCGCCGAGCTGACCCGCCGGGTGCACGAGCTGGAACGGCAGTTGCGCGAGGCGAAGACCGGTGGCGCGCCGGCCGCCCCCGCAGGTCCGGCCGCCCCGTCCGCCGGACTGCCACCGGCCGCCGAGACGGCCGGATCCGGCGAGGTGGCCGAGGAGCCGACCAGCGCCGAGGGGCGGAGCAGCGCCGAGGGGCGGAGCAGCGCCGAGGGGCGGAGCAGCGCCGAGAAGCACGCGCCGGCCGGCGCGGCGCCGGTGTCCGCGCCCCCCGTGCCGGCGCCGACCAAGGCGGTGGCGAAGAAGGCCGTGGCGAAGAAGGCGATCGCGCGGAAGCCGGCCGCCACGGTCGTGCGTACCCCGGCGGAGGAGTCGCCGGCGGCGCCGGTCCGCCCGGCCAGGAAGGCCACCGGCCGCAAGCCGACCGGTGGTGACGAGTCGTGACCGCGCCGTACCGTCCGGGTCCGGCGCCCGGCCCGCGCCCGGGTCCGCCGCCCGGCGGTGCCCGGCCCGGCCCGCCCCCCGGGGTGCGGCCCGCGCCGGCCGAGGAGATCGGCGAGGGTCGGCACCCGGCGGTCGACGCCGCCGTGCAAGCCATGATCAACGCCGAGGCGCTCTCCCCGGCGGACCAGATCGCCCAGTACGAGGCGGCGTACGAGACGCTGCGCGAGACCCTGGCCAGCATCGACCAGGCCTGAGCAGAGGCGGAGCAGAACCACCCATGGCACGTCGTACCCGGCTGGATGCCGAACTCGTCCGCCGCGGCCTGGCCCGCTCCCGGGAGCAGGCCGCCGCGCTGGTGGCGGCCGGCCGGGTCCAGCTGCGCGGGGTGCCGGCGCGCAAACCCGCCGCGATGGTCGACCCGGCCGACCCGCTGCTGGTCACCGGCGAGGACCCCGGCACGGAGTACGTCTCCCGGGGCGGGCACAAGCTGGCCGGCGCGCTCGCCGCGTTCGCTCCTGGCGGGCTGGCCGTCGCCGGCCGGCGCTGCCTGGACGCCGGCGCGTCCACCGGCGGCTTCACCGACGTGCTGCTGCGCGCCGACGCCGCCGAGGTCGTCGCCGTCGACGTCGGCTACGGGCAGCTCGCCTGGTCGCTGCGCACCGACGACCGGGTGCACGTCTTCGAGCGCACCAACGTGCGTACCCTCACGCCGGAGGCCATCGGCGGCCCGGTGGACCTCACCGTCGCCGACCTGTCGTTCATCTCGCTGCGGATCGTGCTGCCGGCGCTGGCCGGCTGCACCCGCCCCGACGGTGACCTGGCGCTGATGGTCAAGCCGCAGTTCGAGGTCGGCAGGGAGCGGGTCGGCGCGGGCGGCGTGGTCCGGGATCCGCAGCTGCGCGCCGAGGCGGTGCTCGACGTGGCCGCCGCGGCCGCGCAGCTCGGGCTGGGCCTGGCCGACGTCGCGGCCAGTCCGCTGCCCGGGCCGAGCGGCAACGTCGAGTTCTTCGTATGGTTACGCCGGGACGCGCCCCCCGCGGACCCGGAGCGGGTCGGCGCCGTGGTGGCCGCGGGCCCGCAGGGATTCCCGTCGGAGCCCACGACCGAGGAGGTGTCCGGGTGAGCCGAACCGCGCTGCTGGTGACGCACACGGGCCGTCGACGCAGCACCGAGCACGCCCGCGCGGTGGCCGCCGACCTCATTGCCGCCGGTTTCGAGGTACGGGTGGTGGCCGAGGAGGCCGACGACCTGGACCTGCCCGGCGTGGTGCCGGTGACCGGGCCGGAGGCCGCCGAGGGCGCCGAGATCGTCTTCGCGCTGGGCGGGGACGGCACCTTCCTGCGCGCCGCCGAGCTGGCCCGGCCGGCGAAGGCGCCCCTGCTCGGCATCAACCTGGGCAAGGTGGGCTTCCTGGCCGAGGCCGAGATCGACGACCTGGACAGCGCGGTACGCGACGTGGTCGGGCGCAACTACACGGTCGACGAGCGGCTCACCCTCGACGTGACCGCCGAGTTCGAGGGCGGCCCGACCATCGAGTCGTGGGCGCTCAACGAGATCAGCGTCGAGAAGGGCGAGCGGGCCCAGATGCTGGAACTGCTCGTCGACGTGGACGGTCGCCCGCTGTCCCGGTACGGCTGCGACGGCGTGGTCTGCGCGACCCCGACCGGTTCCACGGCGTACGCGTTCTCCGGCGGCGGGCCGGTGGTCTGGCCCGAGGTGGAGGCGTTGCTGCTGGTGCCGATCAGCGCGCACGCGCTGTTCAGCCGCCCGCTGGTGACCGCGCCGACGTCCACCTTCGTGATCACCGTGGATCCGTTCACCACCCTGGCGGTGCTCTGCTGCGACGGCCGCCGGGTCTACGACCTGCCGCCCGGGGCGCGGGTCACGGTGCGCCGGGGCACCCTGCCGGTGCGCATCGTCCGGCTCAAGGCGCGGCCGTTCACCGACCGGCTGGTCGCCAAGTTCGACCTGCCCGTGCAGGGCTGGCGCGGCAGCCGTCGCTGATCCGCCGCTCAGCGGGTGGCCGGTCGGCCGGGTGACGACGCGAGCCCGCCGCGGCGCCGGAACCCGCCCGGCGTCGGCGATTCGGAGTACCCGGGTGGCGCGCCGGTCGGGTTACGGTAGGAGCCTCCCTCGACGGCGACGTGCCGGCGCGGGCTCCCGGCACCGCCCGGGCGGCCCTGCCGACGGCGCCCGCCGCCGGGGCCGGCAGCGCCGTCGGTCGACGGCCGTCGGAGCGTACGGGCTGCGTTGAGGTGGAGTCCGGGCGGGGCGCGGTGAGGCCCGTGTCCGCCCGGACGCGCGGTCCGGCGGTCGTGGCCCTGGCCAGGGGGTGGTCGGGACCGCGACGGTCGGGGTGCTGGACGAGTCGTGACCGGCCGCGGCGGGCGGACCGGACGGCCGGACCCGGTGCGGGTTTCGACCCCGCCCCGGGTGCTCGGCCCGGTGAGCCGACGTCGGAGGAAGCGGCGGCTCAGCGGCCGACCGGCGAGTGACTCGTCCGGCACCCCGACATCGACCGTCCCGCTCGTCGCGCCCGGCAACCGGCCGGACGCCCCGTGGCGGCCTCCCGGCCCGCCCGTGTCCACCTGGCGACATGTCGCCGATGCGGCGGCCCGCGGCTAGTGACCGTCGATGATCTCCGTCGCAGACTCCGATCGGTCGACCTCCCCACGGTCGAACCTGGAGCAGAGGAGCGCATCGCATGCACTGGCCCCCACGCTGGCTGACCGCCGGCGCGGTCGGCGCGCTGGTCGTCGGACTCGCCGCACCGGCGTCCGCCGCCCCGCCCGCCCGCCCCACCGGCCCGACCCCGGCCGCCGCCGCCCCGGGCACTGCGCCCGCCCGGATCACCCTGATCACCGGCGATCAGGTCGATCTGGTCCAGGCCGCGCCGGGCCGGGTCGCCGCCACCGTCCACCCCGGTCCCGGCCGGGAGCGGATCACCTTCCACACGGTGCAGGCCGACGGCCGGATGCGGGTGCTGCCCAGCGACGTCGTGCCGTACGTCTCCGCCGGCGTGCTCGACGCCAACCTGTTCGATGTGGAGGAGTTGGCCGCCGAGGGCTACGGCGACGCCACGCAGGCCGCGCTGCCGCTGATCGTGCGCTACCGGGAACCGGCCGCCGGCCGGGTCCGGTCGCTCGCCGGCGCCACCGCCGCCCGGCCGCTGGCGAGCATCAACGGCGCGGCGCTGCGGGTCGGCAAGGGCGACCTCGGTGAGCTGTGGACGACGCTGCGCGGCGCGCCGGAGGCCCGCGCCGCCGCCGGCGCGCCTCGACTCGGCGCCGGCATCGCCCGGGTCTGGCTGGACGGGCGGGTCCACGCGGACCTGGAACACAGCGTGCCGCAGATCGGCGCCCCGGCGGCCTGGGCGGCCGGTCGGGACGGCAGCGGCGTCCGGGTCGCGGTGCTCGACACCGGCGCCGACGCCGGCCACCCCGACCTGGCCGGCCGGATCGCCGGGTCGCAGGACTTCACCGGCGGCGGCAGCGCCCGGGACGGGCACGGCCACGGCACCCACGTGGCCGCCACGATCGCCGGCGGCGGCGCCGCCTCCGGCGGGCTGCGCAAGGGCGTCGCCCCCGGCGCCAGGCTGCTGATCGGCAAGGTGCTCGACGACGGCGGCAGCGGCTACGACTCGCAGATCATCGCGGGCATGGAGTGGGCCGCCCACTCCGGCGCGAAGGTGGTCAGCATGAGCCTCGGCGGCCCCGCCACCGACGGCACCGACCCGATGAGCCAGGCGGTCGACGACCTCACCGCCGAGACCGGCACCCTCTTCGTGATCGCCGCCGGCAACGAGGGCGGCGCGGCCACCGTCGGCAGCCCGGGCGCGGCCGCCGCCGCGCTCACCGTCGGGGCGGTGGACCGCGACGACAACCTGGCCGACTTCTCCAGCCGGGGCCCGCGCCTGGGCGACAACGGCGTGAAGCCGGAGATCACCGCGCCGGGCGTCGGCATCGTCGCCGCCCGCGCCGCCGGCACCACCATGGGTACGCCGGTGGACGACGCGTACACCCGGGCGTCGGGGACGTCGATGGCGACCCCGCACGTCGCCGGAGCGGCCGCGATCCTCGCCCAGGAACACCCGGACTGGACCGCCGGCAAGCTCAAGGACGCGCTGGTCAGCACCGCGAAGACGAACCCCGCCCGGACCGTCTTCGAGCAGGGCGGCGGCCGGGTGGACGTGGCCCGGGCGCTGGGCCAGCGGGTGTACGGGTCGGCCACCGCCGACTTCGGCCGGCTGGACACCGGCGCCACCGGCACCGACCGGACCGTCACGTACACCAACGGCACCTCGTCCCCGCAGACCCTGCGGCTGGGGCTGGAGCTGCGCAACGTGGACAGCGGCGCGGCCGAGCCGGACGGGGTGTCGCTGGACGCCACCGAGGTGACCGTGCCGGCGGGGAGCAGCGTCCCCGTCGTGCTGCACGCCGACCCGGCGAAGCTGGACCGCGGCGTGTACGGCGGCTGGCTGGTGGCCACCGGCGCGGACGGCGTCGCGGTGCGTACCGCCGTCGGGTTGACCCGCAGCGGCCCGCTGCACCTGGTCACCTTCGAGGCGCTGGACATGCAGGGCAAGGAGGGCCTGGCGCCGGTCGTGACGCTCTTCGGCGAGCACCCGGAGTCCGACCGCCTCGGCTCGATCTTCTTCATCGGCATGCAGTGGCAGGTGCAGGTCGAGGAGGGCCCGTACCTGGTCGAGGGCCTGATCGAGCACGGTGCCCCGCTGGACGAGCAGCTCACCCTGGTCACCGACCCCGAGCTGATGGTGGACCGCGACCTCACCGTGGTGCTCGACCCGCGCAAGGGCACCCCGGTACGGATCGAGACGCCGAAGCCGACCGAGCAGCGGGCGGTGCTCAGCTGCTACGAGCACCGGGTCTTCGGCAACGGCCGGCAGATCGACCACGGCATCATGGCGTTCAGCACGGTCCAGCAGCTGAACGTCACGCCGACCCGGCCGGTACGGGACGGCGAATTCGAGTTCGCCTCCCGCTGGCAGCTCGTCGCGCCCATGGTGGACGCCCGGGTCAGCACCGTCGCCGCGGCCCCGGACGTCAACCTGTTGGGCCTGTCGCCGGCCCCGACCGGCCGGCGGAAGCTGCCGCTGGTCTGGGCGGGCGACGGCACCGCCGCCGAGCTGGCCCGCGCCGGGGTCCGCGGTGCGGCGGCGCTGGTCGCCGGCAGCTACGACCGGGCCGAGGAGGACCAGATCGCCGACGCCGCGGCGGCCGGCGCCGCCGTGGTGCTCATCGTGCGCCCGGCGGACCGCAGCGCGTGGACGGTGTGGCGGCCCGACGGGGACCGGCTGCCGATCCCGTCGCTGGTGGTCGCGTACGACGACGGGCAGTCGATGATCCGCGCGGCGAAGGCCGGCGGGGCCCGGCTGGACCTGACGCTGACCGTCGACAGCCCCTACCTGTACGACGTGTGGCAGGTGTCGAAGGGGCGGGTCCCGGAGCGGATCGTGCACCGGGTGACCGCGGACAACACCGCCGAGGTGACCGCCCGCTACGCCGACGCCGGCGGGCTGGACTGGGCCAGCGAGCAGCGGTTCGGCTGGCGCCCGTGGCAGGAGTACTCCTGGAACGACGACCAGCGGATGGTGCGTACCGGCACCACCCGGCAGGAGTTCGTCAGCGCCGGGGACTCCTGGTGGCAGCAGCGGGTGCTGCACCGGCTCACCTGGTCCTGGGGGCAGCTGCTCGGCGGGCTCACCCAGCAGCCCCGGCGGTACGCGGCCGACGACCGGCTCACCGAGACCTGGCACGCCCCGGTGGTCCGGCCGGCCGTACCGGCCGGCGGCGCGCCGGTGCCCACCCGGGCCGGTGACACGCTGGACCTGCGGGTGGCCGAGTTCGTCGACGCGGACGGCCACTACCGATCGGCCGGGTACGGCGAGGAGCAGGACTCGGTGCGGGCCCGGCTGAGCCGGGACGGGCAGCAGATCGCCGACCTCTCCGCCGGTTGGCCGCTCGTGGTGACCACGCCCGGTGCGGCCCGCTACCGGCTGGACCTGACCACCGAGCGTTCCTCGGACGAGTGGCGGTGGGCCACGCGTACCGAGACGGCCTGGCAGTTCACCTCGGCCCGCCCGGACGGGGACGCCGCCCGGCCGCTGCCGCTGCTCCAGGTGGACTACCAGGTCCCGGCGGACCTGCGCGGCCAGCTGGCCGGCGGCCACCCGCACCAGGTGGGGCTGCGGCTGCGCCAGCCGGCCGGTGGGTCGACGCTCACCGGCGTCGGCGTCCGGGTCGACGTGTCGTTCGACCACGGGCAGCACTGGCGGGCGGTGCGGGTGACCGGCTCGGGCGCCCGGTTCACCGCCCTGGTGCCGGCCGGGCGGGGCACGGTGTCGCTGCGCGTGCACGCCGCCGACCGGGCCGGCAACACCGTCGACCAGACCGTGCTCGACGCGTACGGCCTGCGCTGAGCCGACCTCCGCACGGGGCCTCTCCCGTGCGGACGTCCTCGGAGGTCCGTCCGGGGTGCCCGCCTTCGGGTGGCGGGCGCCCCGGGCGGCGCCGGCGCGACCCGCTGCCCGCGGCGCCGGCCACCCGCCGTCCGGGGCCGCCGCGCGGCTTCCGGTCCGGGGCAAGGGTGGGTCAGAGCCAGCCCCGGCGGGCCGCCTGGAAGGCGAGTCCCGGGCGGGTGTCCACGCCGGCGACCGCCATCAGCTCGGCCAGCCGGCGCTGCACGGTGCGCCGGCTCACCCCGAGCTGGGAGGCGATGGACTTGTCCGGCACGCCGGCCACGAAGAGCGACAGCAGCCGGACCTCCTCGGCGTCGGGCCGGTAGCCGTCCGCGTCCCGGCCCGCCGGCGGGGCGGCCGGGCTCAGCGGCGTGGCTATCCGCCAGTAGCTCTCGAAGAGGGCGACCAGGGCGTCGAGGAGTTGGCTGCGGCCGATCACCGCGGCGGTGGGTTCCCCGCCGCCCCGCTCGGGGACCAGCGGGCAGATGGCCGTCCGGCCGTCGACGACCGCCAGCCGGACGGGCAGCCGGTCGTGGACCCGGGCCTGCTCGCCGGCGCGTACGCCCCGCTCGACGTCCTCCAGCGCGTCCGGCTCCAGGAGCATCTCGCGCTCGTAGATGGCGCGGTAGCGGACCCCGCGGGCCAGCGCGTCGAACTCCTCGAGGTTGTCCTGCCCGGGCATGGCCAGCGGGTTGGCCCGGCAGAACCACAGCACCTCGTGGCGGGCGCCGTTCTGCAGGTCGCGCAGGCGGTCGCGGAGCGCCCGCGCCCCGGTGACCACCTCCACCAGGTGGCCGGCGTCGTGCCGCCGCGCGCCGGCCCGGTACTCCTCGGTGAGCTGGGTGACCGCCGCGCGGGCCGCCTCCAGCGCCGCCTGGCGGCGCAGCAGCGCCTCGCCGAGCGGCCCGTCGGGCGCCAGCGGCCGCAGCGGCGCCTCGGGATCCGGCCCGGGCGGCGGCACCAGCCCCTTGGCGCGCAGGGCGTCGAGCTGGGCGAGGATCTCCACGGGCGGGCGGCCCAGCCGCTCGGCCAGCTCGTCGACCCGCGCGGTGGTGAGCTGCACCAGGCAGCGGTAGAGCTCCTCCTCGCCCGGGGTCAGGCCGATCACGTCCAGCACGGGGCAGAACTGTACGACGCCGCCGGTCGGTGTCCACAGCCCGCACCGTGCCGGCTGGCCAACTGTCGCAGGGCGCGTCTACTGTCGGGTGCTGTGCTGGAGGAGCTGCGCATCACCGGACTGGGCGTCATCGAGGACACCACGCTCCCGTTGACCGGCGGGATGAACGTCATCACCGGCGAGACCGGTGCCGGCAAGACCATGGTGGTGACCGGCCTCGGGCTGCTCTTCGGAGGCCGGGCCGACGCCGGGCGGGTGCGGGCGCAACCGGGTCGCGCGGTGGTGGAGGGGCGGCTGCGGCTGGCCGGCCGGATCGCCGAGGCGGTGCACGCCCGGGTCACCGACGCCGGTGGCGAGCCCGATGAGGACGGCTCGCTGCTGCTGAGCCGGACGGTCACCGTGGAGGGCCGGTCCCGGGCGCACCTGGGCGGCCGCAGCATGCCGGTGTCGATGCTGGGTGAGGTCGGCGAGCAGGTGGTGGCCGTGCACGGCCAGTCCGACCAGCTGCGCCTGCTGCGCCCGGCCGAGCAGCGCGCCTCGCTCGACCGGTTCGCCGGCCCGGAGCACGAGAAGCTGCTCGACGCGCTGCGCGAGTCGTACACCCGGTGGCGGGCGGTGGTGGACGACCTGGCCGACCGGCGCCGCAACGCCCGGGAACGCAACCAGGAGGCGGACCTGCTCCGCCTCGGCCTGGACGAGATCACCCGGGTCGACCCGCAGCCGGGCGAGGACGACGAGTTGAAGGCGGAGGCGCAGCGGCTGGAGCACGCCGAAGGGCTGCGCACCGCGGCCCAGGTGGCCCAGCAGTGCGTGGCCGGCGGGCTGGAGGCGGCCGACGACACCCCGGACGCGACCAGCCTGCTCGGCACCGCCCGGCGCACCCTGGAGGGGCAGGCGGGCACCGATCCGGCCCTGGGTGAGCTGGCGCTGCGGCTGGAGGAGGCGGCCACCCTGGTCGGCGACGTCTCCGCCGAGCTGTCGGCGTACCTGGCCGGGCTGGACGCCGACCCGGCCCGGCTGCAGGCCCTCTACGAGCGGCGGGCCGCGCTGCGCGGGCTGACCCGCAAGTACGCCGACGACGTCGACGGGGTGATCGCCTGGGCCGAGCGGGCCCGCAACCGGCTGTCCGACCTGGACACCTCCGACGACCTCCTCGACGAGCTGGACAAGGAGGCGGCGCGGCTGGCCGCGGAGGTGGCGGAGCTGGCCGGCCGGGTCTCCACCTCGCGACAGGAGGCGGCGGTCCGCTTCGCCGAGCAGGTCACCGTGGAGCTGGCCGGGTTGGCCATGCCGCACGCCCGGATCGAGGTGGCGGTGCTGCCCCGGCCGGCCGGGCGGGCCGAGCCGAGCCTGCCGGTCAACGGCGTCGAGGCCGGCGTCGGCCCGGACGGCGCCGACGAGGTGGAGCTGCGGCTGCTGGCCCACCCGGGCGCGCCCGCGCTGCCGCTGCAGCGGGGGGCGTCAGGCGGTGAGCTGTCCCGGGTGATGCTCGCCATCGAGGTGGTCTTCGCCGGCTCGGGCGGGCCGCCGACCCTGGTCTTCGACGAGGTCGACGCGGGCGTCGGCGGGCAGGCGGCGGTGGAGATCGGCCGGCGGCTGGCCCGGCTGGCCCGCAGCCACCAGGTGCTCGTGGTGACCCACCTGCCGCAGGTGGCCGCGTTCGCCGACCGGCACCTGGTGGTGGCGAAGGACACCGGGGGAGCGGTCACCACCAGCGGGGTGCGGGTGGTGGAGGACACCGAGCGGGCCCGGGAGCTGGCCCGGATGCTGGCGGGTTTGCCGGATTCGGATCTGGGTATCGCCCACGCCGAGGAACTCCTGGCCGTGGCGGCCAAGGAAAGGCGTCCGTGACCCGGGGTTTGTGACCGCAAGCACACCGGCATGCGCTCCGGTGTGCTTCCCTGGGTAGGCGGCCCTGCTCAGGCATGTCGCGACAGCAAAACCTGCCTCACATGCCAGGATGGTCACGATGCGTCTACCCACGTTGCGCCGGAACCGGACCGCGGAGCCGGGCTCGGTCATCGGCACCGCGCGCCTCGACCGCCGGACGAAACGGCTGGTCGGCCGGCTGAGGCCCGGCGACATCGCGGTCATCGACCACGTCGACGTGGACCGGGTGGCCGCCGACTCGCTGGTCGCCGTCGGCGTCGCCGCCGTGCTCAACGCCAAGCCGTCGGTCTCCGGGCGGTACCCGAACCTCGGGCCCGAGGTGCTGATCGCCGCCGGCATCCCGCTCCTGGACGACCTGGGCGAGAGCGTCTTCGAGCAGATCCGCGAGGGCGACCTGGTCCGGATCGAGGGCAACACGGTCTTCGTCGGCGACGAGCCGGTCGCCCACGGCGCCCTGCAGGACGCCGAGACGGTGGCGAAGTCGATGGCCGACGCCCGGGAGGGTCTGTCGGTGCAGTTGGAGGCGTTCGCCGCCAACACCATGGACTACCTCAAGCAGGAGCGGGACCTGCTGCTCGACGGCGTCGGGGTGCCCGAGATCCAGACCGAGGTCCAGGGCCGGCACTGCCTGATCGTGGTCCGGGGCTACGACTACAAGGCCGACCTGGACGTGCTGCGCCCGTACATCCGCGAGTTCAAGCCGGTGCTGATCGGCGTGGACGGCGGCGCGGACGCCCTGGTCGAGGCGGGCTACACACCCGACATGATCATCGGGGACATGGACTCGGTCACCGACGACGTGCTGCGCTGCGGCGCCGAGGTGATCGTGCACGCCTACCCGGACGGCCGGGCGCCCGGTCTGGCCCGGGTCGAGGGCCTGGGGGTGCCGGCGATCACCTTCCCGGCCGCGGCGACCAGCGAGGACCTGGCCATGCTGCTGGCCGACGAGAAGGGCGCCTCGCTGCTGGTGGCCGTCGGCACCCACGCCACGCTGGTGGAGTTCCTGGACAAGGGCCGGGGCGGCATGGCCTCGACGTTCCTGACCCGGTTGAAGGTGGGCGGCAAGCTGGTCGACGCCAAGGGGGTGAGCCGGCTCTACCGGCAGAGCATCTCCGGCTCCTCGCTGCTGCTGCTGGTCCTCTCGGCGCTGGCCGCGATGGCCTCCGCGGTGGCGGTCTCCACCGTCGGGAAGGCGTATTTGGGCGTGGTCTCCGAATGGTGGGACAATTTCGTGTTCCAGCTCGGCCAGCTCTTCTAGCTCACGACCGATCAAGAGGCTGCAAGCGTGATCAACTTTCGATACCACGTGGTGTCCCTGACCGCGGTCTTCCTGGCGCTGGCGATCGGCCTGGTCGTCGGCACGGCCGCCCTCAACGGGCCGGTCGCCGACTCGCTCAAGGAGAACGTCAACGCGCTGCGCAAGGACAACTCGCAGATGCGCCAGTCGGTCAACAGCCTGCAAAAGGAACTGGACATGGAGGAGGACTTCGCGGCGGAGATCGCCCAGGTCCTGCTCCCCGGCAAGCTGACCGGCCGGCGGGTGCTGGTGCTGAGCCTGCCCAGCGGCCGGGACCACACCGACGGCGTGGTGAAGATGCTCGAGCTGGCCAGCGCCAACGTCACCGACCGGATCGACGTGCAGGACAAGTTCATCAACCCGGACAGCAACAACAACCTGCTGGAGCTGGCGGTCACCGCCGCCCGCCCGAACAGCGTCCCCACCGCCGGCCTGCCCAGCAACAGCCACGGCGTGGAGACCTCCAGCGCCCTGCTCGCCAACGTCCTGCTGGACCGGCCGGCCGGCAGCCCGCCGGTCACCGACGCCGACCGCCGGGCGGCGGTCCAGGCGTACGCGACCGCCGGCTACCTGAGCCCGGCGGACAAGATCTCCGGTCCCGCCGAGGCGGTCGTGCTGGTCACCGGGCAGCCGTACGTGGACAAGGACTCGGCGAAGAAGGACGAGTCGGTGGTGAAGATCGCCGAGCAGTTCGACCGGACCGGCGCGATCGTGGTCGGCGGCATGGGCTCGGCCGGCGGCAACGTGGTCGCCGTGGTCCGCGGCGACCCGGTGCTCGCCCAGACCATCTCGACCGTCGACAACGCCAACACCGTGCAGGGCCAGCTCGTCACCACGCTGGCCCTGGTGCAGCAGCTGACCGAGAAGAAGGCCGGCCAGTACGGCGTCGGTGACAACGTCCAGGGGCTGCTGCCTAAACTGCCCCAGTGAGCGGCCGGCCGGCTGTCCGGTCTGCCGTACATCGCGCTGGGTATCCGAATCGGAGGGGTCGCGTGGGACTGGGTCGGCTGCTGGCCGTCGGGGCGGGCGTGGTCGCCGCCCGCTACGTGCTGCGGGAGGTACGCAACTCGCCGGGCGCGCCGGCCCTGGAGCGCACCAACTTCCGCGGCCGCACCGTCACCCTGGCCGCCGGGCCCGCGCTGGCCGTCGGCGCGGCCACCGCGGGCGCGCTCGGCGCGGGCAGCGCCCCGGCCGGGGCGGCCGCCCTGCTCGCCGGCGTGGGCGCCGGCAGCGTCGGCCTCTACGACGACATCGTCGGCGCGCGCCCCGAACAGAAGGCCGCCAAGGGTTTCGCCGGGCACCTCGCCGCGCTGCGCGAGGGACGGGTCACCGCCGGGCTGGTCAAGATCGCCGGGGTCGGCCTGGCCGGTCTCGGCGCGGCCGCGCTGCTCGCCGCCGACCCGCGGGTCGCCGCGCACCCTCGCCGGCAGCGCGCCGGCACCCTCGGCCGCGGCCTGGACGTGCTCCTCGGCGCCGGCGTGGTGGCCGGCACCGCCAACCTGCTCAACCTGCTCGACCTGCGGCCCGGCCGGGCGCTGAAGTCCGGCATGCTGCTCGGCGCGCCGCTGTCGACCGGCCCGTCCGGCGGCATCGCGGCCGGCGCGGTCGGTGCCGCCGCCGCGCTGGTCCGCGAGGACCTCGACGAGCGGGTGATGCTCGGCGACAGCGGCGCCAACGCCCTCGGCGCGCTGCTCGGGGTGAGCCTGGCCGCGCGGACCGGCCCGGCCGGCCGGGCCGGCGTGCTCGCGGTGCTCGCCGCGCTCACCGCCGCCAGCGAGAAGGTCAGCTTCACCCAGGTGATCCAGCGGACCCCGGGGCTGCGCGAACTCGACCAACTGGGCCGGCTCGCCGACTGACGTGACGAAACCGGCACCCCTCGCCGGCGCCGGCCGGCTGGCCGGAGCGGCCGCCCTCATCGCCGTCCTCACCGTGGCCAGCCGGCTCGCCGGCTTCGGCCGGACCGCCGTCTTCACCTGGACGCTCGCCCCCAGCGACCTGGGCGGCGCGTACGTGGTGGCGAACAATCTGCCCAACTTCATCTTCGAGATCGTCGCCGGTGGCGCGCTGGCCAGCCTGGTGGTGCCGCTGCTGGCCGGCGCCGCCGAGGCGGGCGACCGGCGCGCGGTGGCCGCCACCACCGGCGCCCTGCTCACCTGGGTGCTCGCCCTGCTGGTGCCGCTGGCCGTGCTGGTCGCGCTGCTGGCCGACCCGCTGGTCGCCCTGCAGGGTTCCGGCCTCGGCGAGGCCCAGCAGCAGGCCGGGGCGCGGATGCTGCGGCTGTTCGCCCCCCAGCTGCCGCTCTACGGCGTCGGCATCGTGCTGACCGGGGTGCTGCAGGCGCACCGGCGGTTCGCCTGGCCGGTGCTCGCCCCGCTGCTGTCCAGCGTCACCGTCATCGCCGTCTACCTCGGCTTCACCGCCGCGGAGGGGCGGCTGGCCACGGTCGGCCAGGTGAGCGGGGGCGGCGAGCTGCTGCTTGCCGGCGGCACCACCCTCGGTGTCGTGGTGCTCTCGTTGTCGCTGCTGATCCCGCTGCGGGCGCTGCGGCTGCCGCTGCGGCCGGGCTTCCGGTTCCCCGCCGACGCCCGGGCCCGGGTCGGCGGGCTGGCCGTGGCCGGGCTGGTCACCGTCGGCGCCCAGCAGATCGCCCTGATGGTGGTGCTCAACCAGGTCTCCTACGGGTCGACGGCCAACCCGGGCATCTACAACATCGCCCAGACGATCTACTTCCTGCCCTGGTCGGTGCTGGCCGTGCCGCTCGCGGTGGCCGCGTACCCGACGCTCGCGGCGGCGCGGGCGGCCGGCGACGAGCGGACCTACCGGCGCACCCTCGCCCCGGCGGTACGCGGGGTGGTGCTGTTCAGCCTGCTCGGCGCCGCGGCGCTGGCCGGCACGGCGATCCCGGTCGGGCACCTGTTCTTCGCCGGTGACGCGGCGCGCACCGCGGCGGCCGGGATCGCCGGCTTCGCCCCCGGACTGGTCGGCTACGGGCTCTTCGCGGTGCTCACCCGGGCGCTCTACGCCCGCGGCGAGGCCCGGGCGGCCACCGCCGCCACCGCGGTGGGCTGGCTGACCGTGCCGGCCCTGGCCGTCCTGCTCGGTCCCGCCCTGCCCGTCACCGACCGGGTGCCGGCGATGGCGCTGGCCACCTCCGGCGGCATGCTGGTGCTCGGCGGGCTGCTGATCGCCGCCGTGCTGCGCTCCGCCGGGCGGGCCGCCCTGGCCGGTGTCGGCCGGTCCGGTGCGGCCGGGCTGCTCGCCGCGGCCGTCGCCGGCGCGGCCGGTGCGGTCACCTCCCACTGGCTCGCCGGCCTCGGCGACGGCACCCCGACGACAGTCGAGGCGCTGCTACAGGGCATGCTGTCCGGGGTCGTGGTGGGCGCCCTGTTCCTCGCCGTCGCCTGGTCGACCGACCGGCGCGACGTGCAGCCGCTGCTGGCCGCGGTGGGCCGCCGGCTGCGGCGGCGACGCCCCCCGGGCGGGCCCGGCGACACGCCGGAGGAGGGGCGCGGCTCGGGACAGGGCGACGGGAAGGAGATCATTTCCTCATGACGGACGCCTCGTCGGCACTGCACTGGCCCGGCTCGGTGGCCCTGGTGCTCGCCTCCAGCACCGGCGGGGTCGGCCAGCACGTCCGCTCGGTGGCCCGTGGACTGGCCGAGGCGGGCGCGTCCGTGCTGGTCTGCGGCCCGGCCGCCGCCCAGGACCAGTTCGACTTCACCGGGGTCGGCGCGCGGTTCACGCCGGTGGAGATCCCGGCCAGCCCCACCCCGGCCGACGCGCGGGCGGTCACCGCGCTGCGCCGGGCCCTCGCCGACACCCCGGTGGACGTGGTGCACGCGCACGGGCTGCGGGCCGGCCTGGTGGCCGTGCTCGCCCGGCCGGCCGCGCCGCTGGTGGTGACCTGGCACAACGCCGTGCTGGCCGGCGGTCTGCGAGGTGGGCTGTCCCGGCTCGTCGAGCGGATCGTCGCCCGCAACGTCCGGGTCGCGCTGGGCGCCTCCGCCGACCTGGTGCAGCGGGCCGCCGCGCTGGGCGCCGCCGACGCCCGGCTCGCCCCGGTCGCCGCGCCGGCGCTACCCGCGCCGCGCCGCCGCCGGGCCGCCGTCCGCGCCGAGTTCGGGGTCGCCGCCGACCGCCCGCTGATCCTCTCGGTGGGCCGGCTGCATCCCCAGAAGCGGTACGACGTGCTGATCGACGCCGCCGCCCGGTGGCGTACCCGGCAGCCGGCGCCGGCCGTGGTGATCGCCGGCAGCGGCCCCGCGTACCTCCAACTGGCCGCCCGGATCTCCGCGGCCCGGGCCCCGGTGACCCTGCTCGGGCACCGCACCGACGTGGCCGACCTGCTCGCCGGGGCGGACCTGGCCGTGGTCACCAGCGACTGGGAGGCCCGGCAGCTCTTCGCCCAGGAGGCGCTGCGCGCCGGGGTACCCCTGGTGGCGACGGCCGTGGGCGGGCTGCCCGAGCTGGTCGGCGACGCCGCGGTGCTGGTGCCCGCCGGCGACGTCGACGCGGTCGACGCGGCGGTGCGCGACCTGCTCGACGACGGGACGCGCCGGGCCGAACTGGCCCGCCGGGCCACCGACCGGGCCGCGGCCTGGCCGACCGAGGCCGACACGGTGGCCGCGCTGGCCGCCCTCTACGCCGAGCTGGCGCCCGAGCCGTCCACGGAGCGCCGGTGATGCTGCGCAGACTGACCCCGGTCCTGCTGACCCTGGTCGTGGTGGCGCTCGGCGTCACCGCGCTGGCCGCCCGGCCGGACAGCGGCGCCCCCGCCCGCAGCGCCGACTTCGTCGTGCTGGCCGGGGTGGCCGGGCTGCGCTGGGACGACGTGGACCCGCAGACCACCCCGACGCTGTGGCGGATGGCCGAGGCGGGCTCGATCGGCTCGCTGTCCACCCGCTCCGCGCACCGCCCCACCTGCCCCGTCGACGGCTGGCTCACCCTCGGCGCGGGCAACTACGCCGCCTGGAACGGCACCCGCCGGGTCGGCGGCTGCCCGGCCGCCGGGGTGACCGTCGAGCAGCCCGACGGGATCGGCGCCAACCTGCCCGACCAGGAGAGCGTGGTCGCCTACAACCAGGACCGGCTCTCCTGGGGCACCACCCCTGGGGCGCTGTCCGAGTCCGTGCGCTGCTCGGTGGCGGTCGGGCCGGGCGCGGCGGTGGCCGCCGCCCGACCGTTCGGCCGGGTCGACCGGTACGCGCCGGTCCTCCCCGCCGACCCGGCCGGGCTGCTCGGCTCGTGCGTGCTCAGCATCGTCGACCTGGGCACCGTCGACGCTGACGCCCCGGCGGTCCGGGCCGCCCAGGCCCGGCAGGCCGACGCCCAGCTCGCCCGGGTGCTGGCCGCCCGGCCACCGCGCTCGCTGGTGCTGGTCGCCGGCGTCTCCGACACCGACGCCGCGTCCCGGCTGCACGTCGCGGTCGCCGACGGCCCGGGCTGGGAACGCGGCTGGCTGACCTCGCCGAGCACCGCCCGGGAGGGCTACCTGCAACTGGTCGACCTGGCCCCCACCGCCCTGGCCACGCTGGGCCGCCCGATGCCCGAGCGGCTCTTCGTCGGCCGCCCCGCGGTCTCCGTCGGCGGCCGCCCGGCCGACCTGCGGGCCGCGATCGACGCGCCGGCTGACGCCGACCGCGAGGCGGGCGCGCAGCTGCGCGTCGCCGGCTGGTTCTTCACCCTCCTCGCCGCCGCCCAGGTCGCGCTCGCGGTGGCGGTGCTGCCGCTGCTGCGCCGGGCCCGCCGCCACGCCGGCCCGCACGGACCCGAGCCGGTCTCCCGCCGGGTGGTGGCCGCCGTCGAGCTGCTGCTGATCGCCGCCGCGCTCGCCGTGCCGGCCGCTCTGCTCGCCGACGCGGTGCCCTGGTGGCGGGGCCACCACGCCGGCTGGTGGTTCGGCGTGGTGACCGCTCTGCTGACCGTCGGCGGCACCGCCGCGGTCCGGTTCAGTCCCGGGCACGGCAGCACCCTCGGCCCGCTCGGCGCGGTCGCCGGGCTGGCCACCCTGGTCGTCGGCGTGGACGTGGTCACCGGCTCCCGGCTTCAGCTCAACGGTGTCGTCGGCTACTCCGCGCTGGAGGGCGGCCGGTACGCCGGGCTGGGCACCGTGGGGCTGGGCGTGTTCATCGCCGGTGCGCTGCTCACCGGCGGCTGGTTGGCCCAGCGGGTCCGCCGCGCCTGGCGGCCGATGGTGATGGTGGCCGTGGCCGGCGGTGCCGTGGTGGTGGTCGGCAGCCCCTACCTGGGCGCGGACTCGATCGGCGCGATCGCGCTGACGGCCGGCGTGAGCGTCGCCGCCGCGATCTGCTCCGGCGGCTGGTTGACCGTGAGCCGGCTGGCCTGGGCCACCATGGCCGGCCTCGCGGTCACCATCGGCTTCGCCGTGGTCGACCTGCGCCGCGCGGAGGCCGAGCGGGGCAGCGTCGGCCGGTTCCTGGCCGCCCTCGGCGACGGCACCGGCGGGCTGACCGTGCACCGGGCCAGCACCGCCAACATGGAGACCCTGGTCAACAGCCCGCTCACCCTGCTCGCCCTGGCCGGCGCGGCGCTGGTCTGGTTCGCGCTGCTGCAGCCCTGGGGCGGGCTGATGCGGCTGTTCGGCATCTACCCGGCGATCCGGGCCGCCATGGCCGGCACCGGCGTGGCCGCCGGCCTCGGCGGGGTGCTCGGCGGCTCGGCCCTGGACGTGGCCGGCGCGGCCGCCGCCCTGGTGGTGCCGATGGCCGCGCTGGCCGCCCTGCGGGTGCTCGACCACTCCACCGACCGCACCCTGCCCGGCAACGGCCGGCCCTGGGACGAGGGCCCGGCCGGCCCGGCCGGTGGCCCCGGCGGTGGGGGAGACCACCCGGGCGGCGGCGCGACCCCGGACGCCGAACCGGGCGCCCCGGCCCGCCCGGACGCCGCGACCGGACCGGACGGCGACCCCGGGGACCCGGACCCGGCCCGCCCCACCGCCCCCGCCGGGCGGCAGGCCGCCGGTGCCGGACGCCCGCCCCGGGTGCCGGCGCAGGCCCGCCCGGCATCGACGGAGGTGCCCACCGCCTGAACCGGACCGGGTTTCACGTGCCCCGACGGTGGGTGCGGCACCGGCCTGGGCCCGCGGAGGTGTTACCGTGGAATCCCGTGGATCGCGTGATCACCTGGGTGATCGGCACGGCGGTTCGCACGACCGCTACGGACGACACGGGAGCAGGCCTTGGCCCCTTCAGCACGGACGACCAGGCACATTTTCGTCACCGGGGGCGTCGCCTCCTCGCTGGGTAAGGGCCTCACCGCCTCCAGCCTCGGCAATCTGCTCACCGCCCGCGGGCTGCGCGTGGTGATGCAGAAGCTCGACCCGTACCTCAACGTCGACCCGGGGACGATGAACCCGTTCCAGCACGGCGAGGTCTTCGTGACCGAGGACGGCGCCGAGACCGACCTCGACGTCGGCCACTACGAGCGCTTCCTCGACCGGGACCTCTCCGGCAAGGCGAACGTCACCACCGGGCAGATCTACTCGGCGGTGATCGCCAAGGAGCGGCGCGGCGAGTACCTGGGCGACACCGTCCAGGTCATCCCGCACATCACCAACGAGATCAAGTCGCGGATCCTCGGCATGGGCGAGCCGGACGCCGACGGCCAGGTGCCCGACATCGTGATCACCGAGGTCGGCGGCACGGTCGGCGACATCGAGTCGCTGCCGTTCCTGGAGGCGATCCGCCAGGTCCGCCACGACCTGGGCCGGGACAACTGCTTCTACCTGCACGTCTCGCTGGTGCCGTACCTGGCGCCGTCGGGCGAGCTGAAGACCAAGCCGACCCAGCACTCGGTGGCCCAGCTACGCAGCATCGGCATCCAGCCGGACGCCCTGGTGCTGCGCTGCGACCGGGAGATCCCGGACAAGGTCAAGGAGAAGCTCTCCCTCTACTGCGACGTGGACCGGGAGGCGGTCACCGCCGCCCCGGACGCGCCGAGCATCTACGACATCCCGAAGGTGCTGCACCGTGAGGGCCTCGACGCGTACGTGGTGCGCCGGCTGGGCGTCTCCTTCCGGGACGTGGACTGGGCCCGCTGGGACGACCTGCTGGACCGGGTCCACCAGCCCCGCCACACGGTGACCGTGGCGCTGGTCGGCAAGTACGTCGACCTGCCCGACGCGTACCTGTCGGTCAGCGAGGCGATCCGGGCCGCCGGCTTCGGTCACCGGGCCCGGGTGCAGCTGCGCTGGGTGCCCAGCGACGACTGCGTCACCCCGGCCGGCGCGGCGGCCGCCCTGGCCGGCGTCGACGGCATCGTCATCCCGGGCGGCTTCGGCGTGCGCGGCATCGAGGGCAAGATCGGCACCGCCCGGTACGCCCGGGAGAACGGCATCCCGCTGCTCGGCCTCTGCCTCGGCCTGCAGTGCATGACCATCGAGGTGGCCCGCCACCTGGTCGGCCTGGACGGGGCGAACTCGCTGGAGTTCGACGAGGACGCCAAGCACCCGGTCATCGCCACCATGGCCGACCAGGAGGACATCGTCGCCGGCAAGGGCGACCTGGGCGGCACCATGCGGCTCGGGGCGTACCCGGCGACGCTGACCGACGGCTCGCTGGTCGCCGAGGCGTACGGCAGCACCGAGGTCAGCGAGCGGCACCGGCACCGGTACGAGGTGAACAACGCCTACCGGGACCAGCTCACCAAGGCCGGCCTGCGCATCTCCGGCACCTCGCCGGACGGCCGGCTGGTCGAGTTCGTCGAACTGGACCGCGAGCTGCACCCGTTCTTCGTGGCCACCCAGGCGCACCCGGAGCTGAAGAGCCGGCCCACCCGGCCGCACCCGCTGTTCGCCGGGTTCGTCAAGGCCGCCGTCGCGTACTCCCAGGCCGACCAGCTCCCGGTCGACCTGGACGCCGGCACGGCGGGCGCCCCGGCGGCGAAGCGGGCGAGCCGCAACGGCACCGCCGCCACGGCGAAGGCGGGGTCGGCGTGAGCGCGGTCGAGCACCGCTACGAGGTGACCGAGCATCGGGAGATCTGGTCCGGCCGGATCTTCTCGGTGGTCAGCGACGACGTCACCATGCCCGGCGGCGGCACCGCGGCCCGCGACTGGGTCGCCCATGTGGGCGCGGTGGCCGTGGTGGCGCTGGACGACGCCGGTCAGGTGGTGCTGATCCGGCAGTACCGCCACCCGGTCGGTCGGCACCTGTGGGAGCTGCCCGCCGGGCTGATGGACGTCAGCGGCGAGGACCTGGCCACTGCGGCGGTACGGGAGCTGGCCGAGGAGGCCGACCTCACCGCCGGCCGGGTCGACGTGCTGGTCGACCTGCACAGCTCGCCCGGCTTCAGCAACGAGGTGGTCCGGGTCTTCCTGGCCTGGGACCTGGCCGAGGTGCCCGCGGACCAGCGGCACGAGCGGCGCTACGAGGAGGCCGACCTGCAGATCGTCCGGATCGACCTGGACGAGGCGGTCCGGATGGTGCTGGCCGGCGAGATCACCAACGCCTCCTGCGTGGCCGGGCTGCTCGCCGCCGCCCGGGCCCGGGAGACCGGCTTCGCCGAGCTGCGCCGCCCGGGGGCGCCGCTGCCCCGCTGAGAGATCGGGGAAGGACGACGAAGGGGCCGCGCGGACACCGCGCGGCCCCTTCCGTGTGTCGTCGTTCAGTCGCGCAGCGGGCGCCCCTGGCCGTCGACGCCACCGTTGACCAGGATCAGGATGCCGTCGATGAGACCCCAGATGCCGCCGAGGCCGCAGGTCACGATGGTCACCACGAGCTGGATCACGCCGGTCTTGGTGTCGCCCATGTAGAAGCGGCCGACACCGAAACCGCCCAGGAGGATCTGCAGGATGCCCGCGACGACCTTGCTCTTGTCGGAGACGCCCTGCGGGTACTGCGCGTAAGGAGGAGTGGTCATGAGCGGACACCTTAGTGATCGACAGCCGTCCTGTCCGCACCGCCGCTCGGTCGGTGGGACGATATTTACCGAAGAGTGTCCTGACGGCTGAGGCGGTCTCCACCGCACAGCCCGGTTTCACTCCTGACACATCGTCAGGACGACCGGGCACCGGATGTCACAGTGCTGGCCTTCGGAGCGCGTCCGCGCGCCTAGACTGCCGCCGGCGGGACCGGTGGACCGCGTCGGCAATGGGGCCGCCGCGGCGCCGCGCAGTCGGGGGTGGGCAGCCCCGAAGGAAGGTGTCTGCATCGTGAAGGTCGGAATCCCCCGCGAGGTCAAGAACCACGAGTACCGGGTGGCGATCACTCCCGCGGGCGTCAACGAGTTCACCCGCCACGGCCACGAGGTCTTCGTCGAGTCCGGCGCGGGCGTGGGCTCCAGCATCACCGACGACGAGTTCGCCGCCGCCGGGGCGAAGATCCTGGCCAGCGCGGACGAGGTCTGGGACGCCGCCGAGCTGGTGCTCAAGGTCAAGGAGCCGATCGCCGAGGAGTACCACCGGATGCGCGAGGGGCAGGTGCTCTTCACCTACCTGCACCTGGCCGCCTCCAAGGAGTGCACCGACGCGCTGGTCGACCGCAAGGTCACCGGCATCGCCTACGAGACCGTCGAGCTGCCCGACCGGTCGCTGCCGCTGCTCGCCCCGATGTCCGAGGTGGCCGGCCGGCTCGCCCCGCAGGTGGGCGCCTTCTACATGATGCGCACCGGCGGCGGTCGCGGCGTGCTGCCCGGCGGCGTCTCCGGCGTGTACGCGGCGAAGACCGTGGTCATCGGTGCCGGCGTCTCCGGCATGAACGCCGCCGCCATCGCGCTCGGCCTGCAGTCCGAGGTGCTGCTGCTGGACAAGAACGTGGCCCGGCTGCGCCAGGCCGACGCCATCTACCGGGGCCACCTGCAGACCGTGGCCTCCAACGCGTACGAGATCGAGCGGGCCGTGCTCGACGCGGACCTGGTCATCGGCGCGGTGCTGGTGCCGGGCGCGAAGGCCCCGAAGCTCATCTCCAACGAGCTGGTCTCCCGGATGAAGCCGGGCAGCGTGCTCGTCGACATCGCCATCGACCAGGGCGGCTGCTTCGAGGACTCGCGGCCCACCACGCACGCCGACCCGGTCTACAAGGTGCACGAGTCGATCTTCTACTGCGTGGCGAACATGCCCGGCGCGGTGCCGAACACCAGCACCCACGCGCTGACCAACGTCACCCTGCCGTACGCCCTCGAGCTGGCCAACCAGGGCTGGCGGCAGGCGCTGCGCAACGACCCGGCGCTCGCGCTCGGCCTGAACACCCACGCCGGCCGGGTGGTCTACGGCCCGGTCGCCGAGGCGCACGGCGTGGACGTGCTGCCGCTGGCCGAGGTGATCGGCTGAGCGAGGGCAGCCCGACGACCGCGGCGCGGACGGACGGGGCCGGCGCGGAACCCGCGCCGGCCCTGCGCCGTGCCGTCCGGGGCTACCTGGACCACCTCACGGTCGAACGGGGACTGTCCGCCAACACCCTCGCCTCGTACCGGCGCGACCTGGACCGCTACCTCGCCACCCTGACCGCCGCCGGGGTGACCGACCTGGCCGCCGTCGGCGCCGCCGAGGTCGAGGGCCACCTGGCCCGGCTGCGCGCCGGCGACGCCGACCACCCGCCGCTGGCGGTCTCGTCCGCGGCCCGCGCCGCCAGCGCCGTCCGCGGCCTGCACCGGTTCGCGCTGCGTGAGGGGATGGCCGGCGCCGACCCCAGCCGCGACGTCCGCCCGCCCACCCCGGCCCGCCGGCTGCCGCGGGCGCTGCCGGTGGACGCCGTGGTCCGGCTGCTGGAAACCGCCGGGCCGGTCACCGCCACCGGCGACGCGGCGCCCCGCACGCTGCGCGACCGGGCGCTGCTGGAGTTCCTGTACGGCACCGGGGCGCGCATCTCCGAGGCGGTCGGCGCCGCCGTCGACGACCTCGACCTGGCCGCGGGCACCGTGCTGCTGCACGGCAAGGGCGGCCGGACCCGGCTGGTGCCGATCGGCGGGTACGCCGTCGAGGCGGTGCGCGCCTGGCTGGTCCGGGGCCGCCCGGCCCTGCTCGCCGCCGGCCGGGGCACCCCCGCGGTCTTCGTCAACGCCCGCGGCGGCCCGCTGACCCGCCAGGGCGCCTGGGCGATCCTGCGCACCGCGGCGGCCCGGGCCGGCCTGCCCGTGGACGGCCCGGACGCGGTCTCCCCGCACACCCTGCGCCACTCGTACGCCACCCACCTGCTCGACGGCGGCGCCGACGTGCGGGTGGTGCAGGAACTGCTCGGCCACGCCTCGGTCACCACCACCCAGGTCTACACGTTGGTCACCGTGGAGCGGCTCCGCGAGGTGTACGCCACCGCGCACCCGCGCGCCCGTGGCTGAACGCGAGGAGTGAGCCGCGGTCGCGAGCCCCGCGGCCGCGAACGGATCAGTGTCCGGCTGACCTCTTCGGACGCTGCCGGCCGCCCGCCGGTCCGACACGCCGACCCGGTACCGAACGCGCTGCTGGCGCGTGGCGTACAGTCGGCATCGGCGCGAACCTCAGAGGCGACGGACCGGGGGTGCGCAGCGGCGCCGCGAGGGACGTCGGACGGCTCCGACGCCAGGTGGTCGTCGGGAGGGGGCAACGAGGACATGGCTGGCAACGCGGACCGTGCCGAAACCTGGACGTCGGAACTCCGTGAGCAGCAGGCCTCGCTCGGCGCCGACCTCGGCCCGGCCGACCCGGCCGCCTACACCATGCGCAAGCCGATCCCGGAGCCGATGCCGACCGACCGGCACGGTCCCGCCCGGATCATCGCGATGGCCAACCAGAAGGGTGGCGTCGGCAAGACCACGACCACCATCAACCTGGGCGCCGCGCTCGCCGAGTACGGCCGCAAGGTGCTGCTGGTCGACTTCGACCCGCAGGGCGCCCTCTCCGTCGGCCTCGGCGTCAACCCGCACAACCTCGACCTGTCGGTCTACAACCTGCTCATGCAGGACGACGTCACCGCCGAGGACGTGCTGATCAAGACCGACGTGGCCGGGCTGCACCTGTTGCCCGCCAACATCGACCTCTCCGCGGCCGAGATCCAGCTGGTCAACGAGGTCGCCCGCGAGATGGCCCTGGCCCGGGTGCTGCGCACGATCCGCAAGGAGTACGACTTCATCCTGATCGACTGCCAGCCCTCGCTGGGCCTGCTGGCGATCAACGCGCTGACCGTGGCGCACGGCGTGCTCATCCCGCTGGAATGCGAGTTCTTCAGCCTGCGCGGCGTCGCGCTGCTGCTGGACACCATCGACAAGGTGCGCGAACGGCTCAACTTCGACCTGGAACTCGAGGGCATCCTCGCCACCATGTACGACAGTCGCACCACGCACTGCCGCCAGGTGCTGCAACGGGTGGTGGAGGCGTTCGGCGACAAGGTCTACCAGACCGTGATCACCAAGACGGTCAAGTTCCCCGAGTCGACGGTGGCCGGCGCCCCGATCACCACCCTCGACCCGGCCTCCTCCGGCGCCCGCAACTACCGCCAGCTGGCCCGCGAGGTCATCGCCGCCCAGGCGGATCGGTAGCCCGAACGTCGGGTGCCCCGACCGTGGACTACGGTTCTCCGGTGACCGCACCGCCCCTCGACCCGCCCGCGCCGCAGCGGGCCGACGACCCGGTGGCCGCCGCCGAGCTGGCCGCCGAGGTCGACGGTGTGGTGCCCGCGGACCCCGGCACCGTCGAGGAGGCCAGCGGCTTCACCGTCCGGCTGGACAACTTCACCGGCCCGTTCGACCTGCTGCTGCAGCTCATCAGCAAGCACAAGCTCGACGTCACCGAGGTGGCCCTGCACCGGGTCACCGACGAGTTCATCGCCTACATCCGGGCCATGGGCGACCAGTGGGACCTGGACGAGACCAGCGAGTTCCTGCTCATCGCGGCCACCCTGCTCGACCTCAAGGCGGCCCGGCTGCTGCCCGCCGCCGAGGTCGAGGACGAGGAGGACCTGGCCCTGCTGGAGGCGCGCGACCTGCTCTTCGCACGGCTGCTGCAGTACAAGGCGTACAAGGAGGCGGCGGCGCACCTGGCCGAGCTGGAGTCGGTGGGCGGGCGCCGCTACCCGCGGGCGGTCACCCTGGAACCCCGGTACGCCGAGGCGCTGCCCGACCTGGTGCTCGGCATCGGCCCGCAGCGGCTGCTGAAGCTGGCGCTCAAGGCGATGACCCCGAAGCCGGTGCCCGAGGTCTCCATCGCGCACGTACACATGGTCCGGGTCAGCGTCCGGGAACACGCCGCGATCATCTCCGAGCGGCTGCGCCGGGCCGGCACGGCCAGCTTCTCGCTGCTCTGCGCCGACTGCGAGATGACCCTGGAGGTGGTGGCCCGGTTCCTCGCCCTGCTGGAACTCTACCGGCAGGGGCTGGTCGCCTTCGTCCAGGAGCAGGCGCTGGCGGAGCTCACCGTCCGCTGGACCGGCGACGCCGACGCCGACACCGAGCTGACCATCGACGAGTACGCGGGCGCCCCGGAGCCGACCGACCCCGCGCCCCCACCCCCCGACCTCCCACCCGCCCCGGCGGGTGACGCCCTGCCCGCCTCGGCAGATGATGCCGTCCCTGCCTCGGTGGGTGATGCCGTACCCGCCTCGGCGGATGAGCCCGCACCGACGCAGGAGTGACCCGGATGAGCGACGAGGAGAGCCGCGACTCGCTGGCCGACCAGGCGGCGGCCTGGATCCCCCCGTGGGAGCGCCCGACCCCGCCCAAGCCCCGCCCCGACCCCGAGCCTGCCGCCGAGGCTGCGCCGGAACCCGCCGCCGACGCGGAGCCCGAGCCTGCCGCCGAGGCAGCGCCGGAACCCGCCCCCGACGTCGAGCCCGAGCCTGCCGCCGAGGCAGCGCCGGAACCCGCCCCCGACGCGGAGCCCGAGCCTGCCGCCGATGCCGAGCCCAACCTCACCGCCGACGCGGAGCCCCGGCCGGCCCCCGGCGCCGAGCCCTCCGTAGATCTTGGAAGGAAGCGGCCCTTGGAGGGGCCGGATTTCTCCAAGATCTCCATCGTCGAAGAGGCTCGGGTGGATCTTGGTACGGGGACGCCCCTGGAGGGGGCGGACCGTACCAAGATCTCTGGGGAGAGCGCGTGGACGGGCGGCAACGCGCTGGGGATCGGGGAGGCGGACGAGGTGCCGCGGCCGGTTCCGGGCGGTGAGCCGGGGTCGGTGGCGGCGAGTGGCGCCGGGGAGCCGGATGTGGCGAGCGACCCGGCCGACACTGCCGGCGTACCCGATCGGCGGGGGCGACGGCGGGCGGCGCCCGCGCCGGAGCCCGCGCCCGAGCTGGACGACGCGGAGCTGCGCGGCGCCCTGGAGGCGATCCTGCTGGTGGTGGACCAGCCGGTCAGCGAGCTGACCCTGGCCCAGGTGCTGGAGCAGTCCCCGGAGCGGATCGGCCCGATGCTCGACGAGATCGCCGCCGGTTACACCGCCGCCGGGCACGGCTTCGAGCTGCGCCGGGCCGCTGGTGGCTGGCGTCTCTACACCCGCCCGGAATACGCCGGCTACGTCGAGCGGTTCGTGTTGGACGGGCAGTCCGTCCGGTTGACCCAGGCCGCCCTGGAGACCCTCGCCGTGATCGCCTACAAGCAGCCGGTGACCCGGTCGCGGATCTCCGCGATCCGGGGCGTCAACTGCGACGGGGTGATCCGTACCCTGGTCTCCCGGGGGTTGGTCGAGGAGTGCGGCACCGAAGCGGACACCGGCGCCTTCCTCTACCGCACCACCACGATGTTCCTGGAGAAGCTGGGGTTGAACTCGGTGGACGACCTGCCGCCCCTGGCCCCCTTCCTCCCCGACGACGTAGAAGAGCTTGCCGATGCGACGCGATGACCGTGCCCCGAAACCCGACGCCCCCGTCTACGAGGGCGCCGAGCGCCTGCAGAAGGTGCTCGCCGCCGCGGGGGTGGGCTCGCGGCGCGCCTGCGAGGACCTGATCTTCCGGCGCCGGGTCACCGTCAACGGCCGGGTCGCCCAGCTCGGCGACCGGGCCGACCCGACCCGCGACGTCATTTACGTCGACGGCGAGCGGCTCCAGGCCGACGTCCGTCTGGTCTACGTGGCGATGAACAAGCCGCGCGGGGTGGTCACCACCATGGCCGACGAGAAGGGCCGCACCGAGCTTGCCGACTTCATCGGCGCGCGGCTGGAGCAGCGCGTCTACCACGTCGGGCGGCTCGACGCCGACAGCGAGGGCCTGCTCCTGCTCACCAACGACGGCACCCTCGCGCACAAGCTCATGCACCCGTCGTACGAGGTGCTCAAGACCTACCTCGCCGAGGTGGCCGGGCCGATCCCGCGCAACCTGGGCAAGCGGCTGACGGCCGGCGTCGAGCTGGAGGACGGACCGGTGAAGGTCGACGCCTTCAAGCTGGTGGGCACCCTGGGTAAAACCGCCCAGGTGGAGCTGACCCTGCACGAGGGGCGCAAGCACATCGTCCGGCGGCTGATGGCCGAGGTGGGACACCCGGTGTCCCGGCTGATCCGTACCTCGATCGGACCGATCAAGCTCGGCGACCTGCGCACCGGGCGGCTGCGCCGGCTGACCAACGCGGAGGTCGCCGCCCTGTTCAAGGCCGTGGGTGACTGACCCCCAGGTTCGGGGTACGGCTGCCGGTAGGCTTCGACGCGGCCCGCGGGCCGGCGGGTGGCGCGGGTCGCCGCCGGCGGCATCGCGCGCGGGCGGCCCGCGCGGCGCGGGATGATTGACGACAGACACAACCGCTCAACGGCGCCGGAGAAACCGGCGACCCGCGAGGTACGGGCTGAGGAGGCACACGGTGGGGCAGAACGAACGGACCGGGCGGTGCGTGGTCGCGGTGGACGGGCCATCCGGTTCCGGTAAGTCCACCGTCTCGCGGCGGCTCGCCGTCGGCCTCGGGGCCCGCTACCTCGACACCGGCGCCATGTACCGGGCGCTGACCTGGGCGGTACTGCGCTCCGGCGTCGACCTGACCGACGCCGAGGCGGTGGTCAAGGTCGCCGGCGAGGTCGACCTGCGCATCGGCACCAACCCCGAGGGGCACGGCGTGACCGTCGACGGCGTCGACGTGGCCAAGGAGATCCGTGGTCCCGAGGTGACCGGCGCGGTCTCCGCCGTGGCCGCCGTGCCCGCCGTGCGGGAGCTGCTGGTCGCCCGGCAGCGGCAGGTGATCGAGCACGCCGGCCGGATCGTGGTCGAGGGGCGCGACATCGGCTCGGTGGTCGCGCCCGACGCCGACCTGAAGGTCTACCTGACCGCCTCCGAGGCGGCCCGCGCCCAGCGGCGCAGCGCCGAGGACGCGGCCGACGTGGCGGCGACCGCGGCCGATCTGGCCCGCCGGGACCGGCTCGACTCGACCCGCAAGGTCAACCCGCTCCAGCAGGCCCCCGACGCGATCGAGCTGGACACCACCGAGCTGGGCATCGACGAGGTCGTGGCCCGGCTGCACGCGCTGCTCACCGAGCGGGGTGTGGCATGAGCGAGGAGATCGGCGGCTGGGTCGAGCTGCGCGAGCCGGAGATCGACCCCGAGGAGCCGACCGGACCGCAGCCGGTGGTGGCCGTGGTCGGCCGCCCCAACGTGGGCAAGTCGACGCTGGTCAACCGGATCATCGGCCGCCGCCAGGCGGTCGTCGAGGACATCCCCGGGGTGACCCGGGACCGGGTGCCGTACGACGCGTACTGGAACGGCCGGGCGTTCACCGTGGTGGACACCGGCGGCTGGGAGCCGGACGCCAAGGACCGGGCGGCGGCCATCGCCGCCCAGGCCGAGACGGCGGTGGCCACCGCCGACGTGGTGATCTTCGTGGTCGACGCCATGGTCGGCTCGACCGATGTGGACGAGGCCGCCGTGAAGATGCTGCGGCGCAGCGCCAAGCCGGTGATCCTGGTCGCCAACAAGGCCGACAACAGCACCATCGAGATGGAGGCCACCGCGCTCTGGTCGCTCGGGCTCGGCGAGCCGTACCCGATCTCGGCGCTGCACGGCCGGGGCTCCGGCGACCTGCTCGACGCCATCATGACCGCGCTGCCGGAGGCGCCGAAGATCGTGGAGAACCGCCCGCGCGGGCCGCGCCGGGTGGCCCTGGTCGGCCGGCCCAACGTCGGGAAGTCCAGCCTGCTCAACCGCTTCTCCGGCGAGGAGCGGGCGGTGGTCGACTCGGTCGCCGGCACCACCGTCGACCCGGTGGACAGCCTGGTCCAGATCGGCGGGGAGACCTGGCAGCTGGTCGACACGGCCGGCCTGCGCAAGCGGGTCGGCAAGGCCAGCGGCACCGAGTACTACGCGAGCCTGCGCACCGCCTCGGCGATCGAGGCGGCCGAGGTGGCCGTGGTGCTGCTCGACGCCAGCGAGGTGATCAGCGAGCAGGACCAGCGGATCCTCACCATGGTCGTGGAGGCCGGCCGGGCGCTGGTCATCGCGTTCAACAAGTGGGACCTGGTCGACGGCGACCGCCGCTACTACCTGGACAAGGAGATCGACCGGGAGCTGCGCCGCATCCCCTGGGCGATCCGGCTGAACCTGTCCGCGAAGACCGGCCGGGCCGTCGACAAGCTCGCCCCGGCGCTGCGCAAGGCCCTCGCCAGTTGGGAGACCCGCATCCCCACCGCGCAGCTCAACCAGTGGCTCACCGCCCTGGTCCAGGCCACCCCGCACCCGGTGCGCGGCGGCCGGGCCCCCCGGGTCCTCTTCGCCACCCAGGCCGGGGTCTCCCCGCCGCGGTTCGTGCTCTTCACCACCGGGCCGTTGGACGCCGGCTACCAGCGCTTCGTCGAGCGCAAGCTCCGCGAGGAGTTCGGCTACGAGGGCACCCCGATCGACATCTCGGTACGCCCCCGCAAGAAGCTCGGCCCGGGCGGTCGCGGCAAGGCCCACGGCTGACCCGTTCCGCTCCGCCCCGCCGGGTGGCGCCGGCCTTCACCGGCCCACCCGGCACCCCACCCCCGCCCTGTCCCCGCCCCACACCCCGCCACACCAGCCTCCTAGGACGCCTTAGGGGGAGTGCGGCGCGGCCCCCGCGAGGCGGGAGGGGCCAGTGCGTGCGGTGCGAAGATCCTGCGCTAAGCTGTACCGGCTGCCGCGGGGGAGACCGCGCGGAGGCATCGGGACGTGGCGCAGTTTGGTAGCGCACTTGACTGGGGGTCAAGGGGTCGTCGGTTCGAATCCGGCCGTCCCGACGCAGGTAGAGGGGCATTTCTCGCGATCATGCGATGCCCCGCTGGGGACCATTTGGGGACCTCAGGCCGGTGAGATGCGAAGACAGCGCCTCACCGGCGGCCCGGATCGATTGTCGATCCGGATGCAGATACCGCTGAGTCGTCATCAGCGATCCGTGGCCGGTGATCTTCCGTAGGACGTGCACCGGCACGCCGGCATCCGCCATCCAGGTCAGGCCGGTGTGCCGCAGGTCGTGCCGCCGCAGGTACTCGAAGCCCAGCGAGCTGACCACCTCATCCCAGTGCGTCGCGCAGGACCGCCGTGCTGATCCGGCCGCCCCGAGGCCCGACGAAGAGCCGGCCGTCAAGTTCCGTGATCCGGTCGAGCTTCGCGGCCACCATCGGCCGCAGCTCCTCGACGATGGGCACCTGCCCCGCCCGCTTTCCCTTGGTTTCCTTGTCGACCAGACCGCCGGGGCCGGTAGTGGTCTGCCGGCGCACCGTCCACAGCCGTTTGCTTGTGCCCTTGCTGAGCGAGAGGAACCAGTACCGGGTCATGAACTGCGTTCCGTTCCGGCGGCAGGTTCGAGGTCCGCCGGTGTGTGGCGGTGTTGCGTGGGTTCACGGGGGCGCTGGCTCGGCATGGCCGGTGGTGGGTGGTCGGCGCGTAGGGCCATGGCGAAGGCACCCGCGCCGAGGGTGGCCAGGGTTGCTATCGCGGCGAAGACTGTGCGTAGCCCGCTGAGTTGCAGCGCCGGTCCGGCGGCGGTGTATCCGATGAATGCGGCCAGGTTTTCGGTGGTGGTCACTGCGGTCATCACGTGAGGTCGGATAGGTGCCGGGGTGCGTAGGGTGACGCGGGTGTTGAGGGTTGCGGCGAGCAACGGTGTGGCCAGTCCGACTAGGAACAGTCCGCTGGCCACTGCGGCTGTCTGATCGACGAGTAGCAGCCACAGCGGGGCGCATTGCAGCATGGCGGCTCCGGTGAGGCCGGTGTTGTTGATCCGGCTCAGGCCGGTGATGGCCACGAGGCTGCCGGTGGCGAGGCCGGCGCCGTTTGCCGCGGTGAGTAGCCCGAGCGTTCGAGGGTCGCCTCCCAGGTCATCCATGACCAGTACTGGCAGGCAGATGAATACGGCGGGGACCGAGATGGTCACCAACGTCAGGGCGAGTACGAAGAGCCGAAGTGCTCGATGGCGCAGCGCGTGGCGTGGGCCCGCGAACGTGGCGGTCTGCTCGTCGCTCGTTGGAGAGGAAGCCCTGTCTGTGCCTGCGACGGCAGTGGCGGGCGGTCGGACGAAGGCCGTCAGGATGAGGTAGGAGATGAGGTACGTGCCGGCGTCGATCCAGAGGACCTGGGCGGGTCCGAGCATGGCGATGAGTAGGCCGCCGAGGGCGGGCCCGGCGAGGGCGGCGACTCTGGTCGCGCCGTCGATCAGGCTGTTGGCTCGGGCGAGGAGTTTCTCGTCGGTGCCCCGGGTCGGGCCGAGGAGGTCGGCCAGGATGAGCCGCTGCGAGGAGACATAGGGAGCGGTGAACGCACCGAGACCGAACGAGACCGTCAGTAGGGCCGGCAGGCTCAGCCATCCCGTCTGATGCAGCAGCGGAATCAGCGCCATCAGCGGTGCGCGTGCCGCGTCGCAGATCAGCATGGTGCGCCGTACGCCCAGCCGGGCGACGACCTTGCCGCTGGGCAGGCCCAGTGTCACGACGCCGAGGAACTCTGCGGCCAGGACCGCGCTCATCTTCACCGGTGAGCCGGTGGTCACCAGGACGAACCACGGCAGCGCCAGGAGGGTCAGCCAGGACCCGAAGGTGGACAGCAGCTTCGCAAGGAACAGGGCGAGCATGCCTGGGAGTTGCCCCCTGGTCCTGGACACTTGAGCCTTGGATCGTGATGGTCCGGGGAGATCAGGAGTCCCTGACAGATGGTGATGAAGCACTACCCCGCGGAGTTCAAGGCTGACGCGGTCGCGTTGTACCGGTCTCGTCCGGGGGCGACGATCGCGCAGATCGCTGATGATCTCGGGGTCAATCGGGAGACGTTGCGTAGCTGGGTCCGCGCTGATGATCAGCGTCGGGGTGCGGCGGCCGGGCCGGCGGCACCGGCGGGCGGGTCGGTGGAGGACGAGAACGCGGCGTTGCGGCGGCGGGTTCGGGAGTTGGAGGAGGAACGGGACATTCTGCGGAAGGCGGCCCG
>NZ_JBFAJK010000052.1:0-35018 GCF_040655175.1 Micromonospora sp. NPDC050495
TCGCGGTCGTCGCGGAGTTTGCCGACGAGTTCGGCGGTGAGGTGTTGGGCCTCGGCGGCGCTGCCGCCGTTGCCGGCCACCAGCAGCCGCCCGCCACCGGCGAGCCGGTGCGCCAGCTCCCCACCCCAGCGGGCCAGCAGCTGCTCCGCGTCGCGCAGCGGCAGCAGCGCGGCGGCCAGCCGGGTGAGGTGGTCCTCCAGCACCGTGCCGCCCACGCCCGGCCCGGGCGCCGCCATCAGGCGACCACCCGGCTGGGCCGGCGCACGGCGGCCACCTCGCCGTAGAGCTCGGCCAGCCGCTCGCCGGTGGTCGACCAGGAGTAGCGGCTGCGGGCCCGCTCCAGCGCGGCCGTCGCGTACGCGAACCGGCGGATCCGGTCGCCGAGCAGGCCGCGGATCGCCGCGCCCAGCGCCGCCGGGTCCCGAGCCGGCACCAGGTCACCGGTCCGCCCCGGCACCACCGTGTCGATCAGGCCGCCGACGGCCGTGCCGATCGCCGGCACGCCGCACGCCATCGCCTCCAGCGGGGTGAGCCCGAACGGCTCGTACCAGGGCGCGGCGACGAGCACGTCCGCCGAGCGGTACCAGCGCCCCATCTCCTCCCGCGGCACCGCGCCGATCAGCTTGACCCGGTCGGCGACGCCGCAGGACTCGGCGAGGGCGCGCAGCCGCAGCGCGTACGGGTCGGTCTCCAGCAGCCCGGCGGGCGGCCCGCCGACCACCACGCACTCGGCGTCGGGGACCAGCGCGGTGGCCCGGATGACGTCCTGGAAGCCCTTGCGTTCCACCAGCCGGCCGACGGTGAGGATGCGCGGCCGGGTGCCGTCGCGCTCGGCGACCGGGCCGAGCGGGCCGAACGTGGTGAGGTTCACCCCGGACGGGATCACCGTCATCCGGGACCGGGGCACCCCCATCCGGACCAGCTCGGCCACCTCGTCCTGGCACTGCGCGACCACCCGGTCGACCGAGCGGCCCAGTTCCCGCTCGTGCTCGAGCCGCCCCGGCGGGCTGGTGTCCTGCGCGCCCTGGTGGCGCCGCTTCACGGTGCCCAGCGCGTGGTACGTCTGCACCACCGGCACCCCGGTGCGCCGCCCGGCGGCCAGGCCGGCCAGGCCGCTCATCCAGAAGTGCGCGTGCACCACGTCGGGCTGCCAGTCGCCGGAGCGCCACCGCTCGGCCAGCCACTGCCCGAACGCCGGCATGTACGGCAGCAGGTCGTCCTTGGCGACCGGCTCGGCCGGCCCGGCGGGCACGTGCACCACCTCGTACCCGTCCGGGGCGCGGACCGTCACCGGCAGGTCGACGGCGTCGAGCCGGGTGTGCACCCGTACGTCGTGACCGGCGGCGGCGAGCGCGGCGGAAAGCTCCGCGACATGCGTGTTCTGGCCGCCAGCGTCCTCCCCGCCGAGGACGGCGAGCGGGCTGGCGTGCTCCGAGATCATCGCGATGCGCATACTTCCTCCTCCAGCAGCCGGTCCCAGTCGGCGAGGAAACGCTCCAGGCCGTAGCGGTCGCGGGCGGCGGACCGGGCCACGGCGCCCGCCCGGCGGGCCGCCGCCGGATCGTCCAGCAGGCCCCGGGCCGCCTCGACGAGCACGTCGACCCGGGTGGACAGCGCGCCGGCGGACGGCGGCACCGCCTCCACCGCCTCGGTGGTGGCCAGCGCGACCACCGGCATGCCCATGGTCATCGCCTCGATCAGGCTCAGCCCGAGCGACGTCCACCGGCACAGGTGCAGGTAGGCGCGCCGCTTCGCCAGCTCGGCGTGCATGGCGTGCTGCGGCACGTCGTCGTGGCTGGTCAACCGGTCGGCGGGCAGGCCGAGGTGGTCGGCCAGGCCGGCCACCTTCATGCCGTAGACGTCCAGCGGGGCGAGTTCGGCGAACGGGCGCAGCAGGTCGGTGCCGGTGACCCGCCACCGGCGGACCGGCTCGTTGATGACCACGGCCAACCGGTCCAGCTCGCCGGTCCACTCGACGGCCGGGGTGACCACGCCGTGCTCGACGACGGCGGTGCGGGTGCCGCCGTTGTCCCAGAACAGTTCGTTGAACGCGGTGACGTGGGTGAGCAGCAGGTCGTCCCGGTCGGCCATCGGGTGCCGGGTGTTCGGCACGTCGCCCTTGGGGGTGTTGTGCTCGACGTAGATCGCCGGCAGGTCCCGGCCGACCCGGCGGCCCAGCCACCGCTGCGCCAGCTCCAGCTCCTCCGGCCGTTGCAGGATCACCAGGTCCACCTGCGCCGTCCGCAGCTCCTCGGGCGTCACCTCGACCGCGCTGTCCGGCCAAGGATAGGTGCGCGCCCGGCCCAGCCCGTACGGGTCACGGTCCGGGGTGACCGGCACCAGGTACCGGTGTTTGCCGTGCACGAACGAGGTGGTCCACGACCCGTGCACGTGCCAGACGAGGATGTTCATCGGCCCACCCCGCCGGTCACCGGCACGCCGCCGAGCGGCTCGGGCACGCCGGCCGGCACGCCGAGCAGCCGCAGCGCCTCCAGCACCCGCCCCGGTTCCACCGCGGTGAGGCAGGGGTGCCCGGGCACCGGGCAGCGGGTGGCCCGGGTGTCCCGGCAGGCGGCCCCGGCGTCGCCGAGCCGGACGGTCGGCACCCGGTACGGCCCCCACTGTCCGAACGGGACGGTCGGGGCGAAGAGGCTGACCACCGGGATGCCCAGCGCGGCGGCCAGGTGCGCCGGTCCGGTGTTGCCGACCACCAGCGCCGCAGCCCGGGCGATCACCGCGGCCAGTTCGGCGAGGCCGGTGCGCCCGCCCAGGTCGATCCCGCCCGCCGCGGCCACCCGGGCGGTCAGTTCCCGCTCGTCCGGTCCCCCGGTCACCACCACCCGGTGGCCGGCGGCGGCGAGCACCCGGACGATCCGGGTGGCCAGCTCGGGCGGGCAGGCCCGGGTCTCCACCGACGAGCCGGGGTGCAGCACCACGTAGCCGGGTGCGCCGGCCTCGGGCGGGACGGGCGGCAGCCGGTCGGTGCGCAGCCGCAGTCCGGGCTCGTCGCCGGCGGGCAGCGCGAAGCCCGCGGCGGCGGCGAGGGAGAGGGCGCGCTCGGGTTCGGGCACGCCGGCCGGGACGCGGTGCCGGACGTCGAGCAGGGCACCGGGGTAGTCGTCGCTGATCGCGCTGATCCGGGGCACGCCGGCCATCCGCAGCAGCAGGGCCAGCGGCAGCGCCGACTGGTGGAACGAGGTGAAGATCACCGCCTGGTCCGCGCCGACGGCGGCGAGCCGGTCGACGAGCACGCGCATGCCGGCCGGGTCGACCGGTGGGGCGGGGGCGTCGATCCACGGCAGCGGCCACTCGATGACCTCGTCGACGCCGGGGAGCAGGTCGGCGGCGGCCCGGCCGCGTGGCCCACAGAGCAGTACGACCCGCCGGGCACCAGCCGCGACGGCCCGGATACCGGGGCCGGTGACCAGCACGTCCCCGGCCGCGTCGCTGCGTACCACCAGCACCACGCCGCGCCGGGGCGCGGTGTCGGGCGGGGCCACCAGCCGGATCCGGTCGAGGATGGTGGCGACCGCGTCGGGCAGGTCGGCGGCGACGGCCGGCGCGGCGGCCACCTCCTGGGCCCGGGTGGCCGCGGTGGGCACCATGATCCCGGCGGCGCCGGCCGCCGCGGCGGCGGCCATGTCGGCGCCGATGTCACCGACCAGCACGCAGCGCTCCGCCCGGGTGCCCAGTGCCCGGGCCGCGGCGTGCAGCAGGCCCGGTGCGGGTTTGCGGCAGGCGCAGCCGTCCGGCTCGCCGTGCGGGCAGATCTGCCAGCTGTCGAAGGGCCCGAGCAGCTCCTCCACCCGGGCGTTGACCCGGCGCAGGTCGTCGGCGGTGAAGTAGCCCCGGGCCAGCCCGGACTGGTTGGTCACCACGGCCAACCGCAACCCGGCCGCGCGGAGCCGGTCCAGCGCCTCCCGCGCGCCGGGCACCGGCCGCACCTTCTCCGGGTCGCCGTTGTAGGGCACGTCCTCGACCAACGTGCCGTCCCGATCCAGCAGCACCGCGTCGTACAGGCCCGACGGGATCCGGCCAGTACCCGGTTGAACCCGGGCTGACCTGCACTGATCCCGCTCGTGGTCCCGTCGCACGGGCGGCGGGTTCCCGACCCCCCGAGGAGTAAACATCAACTTCGGCGGAGCCGCCTCCGCCGGTGCCCGCCGGCCGGCCCGCACCGCCGCGCACCGGGCACGGTCCGGCGATACCCGCCGCTGCGGAGAAGCTAACCCGGTGGCCGTTAGCGGCGGACGGGGCGGGGGTACCGGAAGCAGGTGGCGATTGTGGAGAAAGTGATCGACGCGTCCCCGCAGCAGGTCTTCGACGTGCTCGCCGACGGGTGGACGTACAGCGACTGGGTGGTCGGCACCACGCACGTGCGGGACGTGGACGACAGCTGGCCCCGGGTGGGCAGCCGGCTGCACCACCGGGCGGGACCGTGGCCGTTCTCCCTGCAGGACGCCTCGACGGTGCTGGTCTGCGACGCGCCGCACCGGCTGGTGCTGAAGGCCGGTCTGTGGCCGGCCGGCGAGGCCACCGTGGTGTTCACCCTGGAGCCGCTGGACGACGGCCGGACCCGGGTCACCATCGGCGAGGAGTTCGCCGCCGGCCCGCTGCGCTGGGTGCGCAACAAGCTCAACGATCTGGTGCTGCACCTGCGCAACCGGGAGACGTTGAACCGGCTCTCGGACATCGCCACCCGGCAGAAATCGCAGCGCTGAGGGGGTACGCCGGCCCGGCCCGCCGGCCGGCGCGGCGCGCGTGGGTGGGCGTCCGTGCGGACCGGGCCGGGACAACTGGCTACCCTCTGAGGTGAAACCTGCCGTGCGACCGAGGATGTCTTTGATGATCGAACCCGTGCAGTTGCCCGCCCCGTGGCGCGACGCACGCCTGACCGTCGTCGTGCCCACCTACAACGAGGCGGGCAACCTCCCGGTGCTGGTCGAGCGGCTCCTCGCGCTGCCGCTGCCCGGGCTGAAGGTGCTCGTCGCGGACGACAACTCCCCGGACGGCACCGGCGAGGTCGCCGACAAGCTGGCCATCGAGCACCCGGAGCGGGTGACGGTGGTGCACCGCCCGGGCAAGGAGGGGCTGGGCCGGGCGTACGTGGACGGGCTCAGCCGGGCGCTGGCCGACGGCGCCGAGTACGTCGCCCAGATGGACGCGGACCTGTCGCACCCGCCGGAGGCGCTGCCCGGCATGCTCGGCGCGCTGCTCTCCACCCAGGCCGGCGTGGTCATCGGCTCCCGCTACGTGCCCGGCGGCGAGCTGGACGAGGCCTGGCCGCTGTACCGGCGGGCGCTCAGCGGCTGGGCCAACCTGTACGTGCACACCCTGCTGCGGGTCCGCATCCGCGACCTGACGGCCGGCTTCAAGATCTGGCGGGGTGACGCGCTGCGCGACATCGGCCTGGAGCGGGTGCAGTCGAACGGCTACAGCTTCCAGGTGGAGATGCACTACCTGGCCACCCGGCTCGGCCACACCATCCTGGAGGTGCCGATCCGGTTCGAGGAGCGCCGGGAGGGCGCCTCGAAGATGACCACCGCCACCAAGATCGAAAGCGCGCTGATGCCGTTCAAGCTGCGGGCCAAGCACCGCAACCTGGACAGCTGACCGCGCCGCCACCGCCGACCCCGGCCGCCACCGGCGACCGGGGTCGGTCCCGGTTCAGCGGTAGAGCGCCCGGTGCGCCGCGCCGATCATCCCCTGGTACGCCGCGCCGGTGAGCGCCCGGTCGCGGGCCAGCGCGGCCCGGGCGGCGTTCGCTCCGGGCGCGCCGTGCACCCCGCCGCCCGGGTGGGCCGAGGAGCTGGCCAGGAAGAGCCGGTCCACCGGGGTGTCCGCCCGGCCCAGCCCGGGGATCGGCCGCAGGAAGAGCTGCTGGTACGCCGCGGCGGTGCCGCCGCCGAGCGCGCCGCCGACCAGGCTCGGCTCGGCGGCCTCCAGGTCGGCCGGGCCGGCGACGTGCCGGCCGACGATCAGCGACCGGAAGCCCGGCGCGGCCTCCTCCAGCACCTCCTCCATCCGCTGCACGTGCGCGACCACCTCGTCGCCCCGCCACTGCCGGCGGAACGGCAGGTGGGTGTACGACCAGAGCGACTCGGTGCCCGGCGGGGAGTGCCGGGGGTCGGCCACCGACATCTGCCCGACCAGCAGGAACGGGTTCCGGGGCACCTCGCCCCGGGCCAGCTCGGCCGCGTACGTGGTGAGCCCGTCGAGGTCGGCGCCCAGGTGCACGGTGCCCGCGCCGGCCACCGCCCGGTTCTTCCAGGGCACCGGCGCGGACAGCGCCCAGTCCACCTTGAGGGTGGAGCCGTCCCACTTGAAGTGCGCCAGGTCCTCCACCAGCCGGGGCGGCAGCGCCGCCGCGCCGACCAGGTCCAAATAGAGCGCCGGGGCCGGCACGTCCGCGAGCACCGCTCGGCGGGCCCGCCAGGCGGTGCCCCCGACGGTGCGGACGCCCATGGCCCGGCCCCGCGCGGTGAGCACCCGGTCCACCCGGGCGCCGTAGTCGATCCGGCCGCCCCGCTCGACGAGCCGGGCCACCAGCGCGTCGGTGATCCGCTGGGCCCCGCCGACCGGCACCGGCCAGCCGACCTGCTGGCCGAGCATGGCGAGCAGCCAGCCGTACACCCCGGAGCCGGCCTCCTCCGGGGAGAGGTCGGTGTGCAGCGCGCAGCCGGCCAGCAGCGCGGGGCCGCCCTCGCCGGTGAACAGTTCGGCGCCGAGTTTGCGGACCGGCACGACGAGCCGGCGGGCCAGCCGCAGCGCCCCGGCCACCCGCAGCCGGCGCAGCAGGGCCAGGCCGCCGCGTACCGGCGGGAACGGGCTGGTGATGGTGTCGAGCATCGGGCCGGCCACCGTGCACCAGTCCGCGTACGCGTGCCGCCAGCGGTCCCCGTCGCCGGCCGCGAACGTCTCCAGCGAGGCGGCCGTGACGTCGAGGTCCCGGTTGACCACCGCGGCCCGGCCGTCCGGCAGCAGGTGGGCCAGCACATCGGGGGCGTGCGTCCAGGTCAGCCCGTACCGGCCGAGGTCCAGGTCGCGCAGCACCGGGGAGGCGTATCCCAGCGGGTAGAAGGAGCTGTACAGGTCGCTGAGGTAGCCGGGCGCGGTGACCTCGGCCGAGCGGACCGCGCCGCCGGGGACGGCGGTCGCCTCCAGCACCAGCACGTCCCAGCCCGCGTCGGCCAGCAGGTTCGCGGCGACCAGCCCGTTGTGGCCGGCCCCGATGACGACGGCGTCCGCGGTCGAAATCATCCGATCCGCCTACCCGGCCGGTTACCGGGCGAAACGCGTTTGTCCGGCCCGGGTCGGGGCATCCACTGCCGCATGTACACGGTTGCGCAGCTCATAGGTGGAGTGTGGGGCGCGGGTGGCACGGGAGGCGAGCTGGTCGTACACGACCCGGCGGACGGTTCCCCGGTGAGCACCGTGCCCGTGGCGACGGACGACGAGGTGGCCAAGGCGGTGGAGGCCGCGCGGGGCGTGGCGGCGGAGTGGGCGGCGACCGCGCCGGCCGAGCGGGCGGCGGCGCTGCACCGGGCCGCCGACGCGGTGCAGGCCGCGGCCGAGGAGCTGGCGCAGGCGACCACGGCGGAGATGGGCAAGCCGCTGGACGACGCCCGCGGCGGCGTGGCGGCCGGCATCGGCACCCTGCGGCAGTACGCCGAGCTGGGCCCGGTGCGCGGCGGTCGCACCCTGCACGGCGCCGGGTCGGCGCTGGACTTCATGGCCCCCGAGCCGCGCGGCGTGGTCGCCGCGATCACCCCGTGGAACGACCCGGTGGCGGTCTCCTGCGGGCTGCTCGGCGCGGCGCTGGTCACCGGCAACGTGGTGCTGCACAAGCCGAGCGAGCGGACGCCCGCCACCGGCTGGCTGCTGGCCAGGGCGCTGGACTCCGCGCTGCCGGCCGGGGTGCTCTCGCTGCTCACCGGCGGGGCCGAGGTGGGGGCGGCGCTGGCCGCCCAGGAGGTCGACGTGGTGGCCCACGTGGGTTCCACCGCCACCGGTCGGGCCATCGCGGCGGCCGGCGCCCGGACCGGGGCGAAGGTGCTGCTGGAGAATGGCGGCAGCGACCCCCTGGTGATCGACGCCGACATCGACCCGGTCTGGGCGGCGGAGCAGGCCGCGCTGGGCTGCTTCGCCAACGCCGGGCAGATCTGCGTCGCGGTGGAACGCGTCTACGTGCACCGGGACGTCGCCGAGGACTTCGTCGACGCCCTGGTCGAGCGGGCCGAGGCGCTGGTCATCGGGCCGGGCCGGGAGGCCGGCACGCAGCTCGGGCCGCTGGTCGACCGGCGGCACCGGGACCACGTGCACGGGCAGGTCACCGCCGCGGTCGCCGAGGGGGCCCGGATCCGCACCGGCGGCGGCATCCCGGACGGATCGGGGGCGTTCTACCCGGCGACCGTCGTCGCGGACTGCCGCCACGAGATGGCCCTGGTCCGGGAGGAGACCTTCGGTCCGGTCGCCCCGGTCGTCGTGGTCGACTCGTTCAGCGAGGGGCTGCGCTGCGCCGCCGACTCGCCGTACGGGCTGGCCGCGACCGTGCTGACCGGCTCGATGAGCCACGCCCACCGGGCCTGGCGGGAGCTGCCGGTCGGCACCGTGAAGATCAACGCGGTGTTCGGCGGGGCGCCGGGCGGCGCCGCGCAGCCGCGCCGCGGCAGCGGCCAGGGCTTCGGGTACGGCCCGGAACTGCTCGACGAGTTCAGCACGGTGAAGGCCGTGCACATCGAGGCGCCGGGCGGCGGTCACTGGTGAGCGGCCCGACGGGAGCCCGGGACCTGCGCGGTCCCGGGCTCCGGTGTCGTCGGCGGCTGGTCAGCGACCGCCGCGCGCCTTGCGGGTGGCGTTGTTGTTGGCCTTCTCGATCGCCTTGACCAGCTCCGGCTTGGTCATCCGGGACCGGCCCGGTACGTCGAGCTTCTTCGCCACCTCCATGAGGTGGTCCTTGGTGGCGTTGGCGTCCACCCCGCCGGCCGTGGGCGCCCGCCGGGCGGGTCCGCCGCCGGCCGCCTGCCGGTCGCTGGGGCCCTTGCGTCCCTTGGGCTCCCAGTGGTCGCCGACCTTCTCGAACTCGTGCTTGACGGCGGCGAACGCGGTGCGGTGTGCCCGCTCCCCCTCGCCGTACGTCTCGACCGCCGAGTCGTGCGTCTTCTCCCAGGTCCGCTGCGCCTTCGCCGGGGAGCGCCGCAGCGTGCTGGGCAGTACCTCGCGCCCGGGCATCTCGTCCTCCTCCGTCTCCGTGGGATCCCCGAGGAATGCCCGCCCCGGGGCCCGGCAAACCGCACCGGTTTGTCGGCTTCCCCCACCGGGTACCGCCCGGGCCACCCGTCGGTGGTGCGCCCGGCGGGGTCGGAGGAGGCGTCATGACGGCGACGGATGCGGCGACCGGCGGCCGGCAGCGGGCCCGGCTCCCCCGGCGGATGCGCCAGTTGAGCTGGGTCACCTGGCGCGGCGTGCTGGTCCGCGCGGGACGCAACTTCGTGAAGGACAACTGCGCCGACTGGGCCGCCGCGCTCACCTACTACGGGGTGCTGGCGCTCTTCCCCTCGACCATCGTGGTGGTCGCCCTGGTGGGGTTGGTGTCCGACGGGCCGCGCACCGTGGACACGGTGATCGACCTGGCCCGGGAGATCGGCGCCGGCTCGGTGGTCGGCAACGAGGCCTTCGTCACCGTGGTGCGCAACGTGGTGGAGCAGCAGGGGCCGGCGAAGGTGTTGCTGAGCTTCGGTCTGCTCGGCGCGCTCTGGTCCGCGTCGGGCTTCATCGGCGCGTTCACCCGGGCCTCCAACGCGATCTACGGGGTCGAGGAGGGGCGCCCGTTCTACCGGCTGCGCCCGGTGCAGATCGGCCTCGCCGGGGTGTCGCTGGTGCTGCTCGCGGTGGTGGCCCTGGGGCTGATCGTCAGCGGTCCGGTCACCGACTTCGTGGGCGACCGGCTGCACGCCGGCGGGCTGACCCGGACGGCGTGGACGGTGGCGAAGTGGCCGCTGCTCGCCCTGGTGGCGATGACGCTGCTGTCGCTGCTGTTCTGGATCGCCCCGAATGTCCGGCAGCCCCGGTTCCGCTGGCTCACCCCGGGCGGCGCGCTGGCCCTGCTGGTCTGGGTCCTCGCCTCGTTCGGCTTCGGCCTCTACGTTGCCAACTTCGGCTCGTACGACGTCACCTACGGCAGCCTCGGCGCGGTGATCGCCTTCCTGGTCTGGCTCTACCTGTCCAACTGCGCGCTGATGCTCGGCGTGCAGGTCAACGCGGAGCTCCAGCGTGGCCGGGTGCTGCAGGCCGGCGCCGGGGACCCGGGCGAGCCGGTGCTGCCGCCGCGCGCCCCGGCCGAGTCCTGACCGGCCTGAGAGGTTCGTGGCGAGTTGCCCGGATCAACCGGCCGGCCCCGGTTTACCGGCGGCCCCCTCGGGCATGTCTGTGGGCATGGAACGTGCCAGCAGCAAGCACTCACCCAGGGTCGACGAGCAGATGAGCAGCGAGGTGAACGGCCTCGTCCAGGGGCCGGGCACCGGAGGCTCCCGGGTCGACGAGTTCCGCGTGCCGGAACCGGCCGGGGAGGATCAGCCGGAGGCCACCACGGCCCCGGCGGGCGAGCTGCGCAGCGGCGCCCCGCAGGGGATGAGCTCCCAGGACGTGGAGGCGCGCAGCCGCCTGGGCCGCTTCATCACCATGACCGCCCTGCCGGGCGACCGGGCGGCGCTGGTGGCCAACGCGCGGGAGAACCAGGCGCCCGCGGACATCGTGGCGGCGCTGGAAGGCCTGCCCGAGGGCACCCGCTACCAGACCGTCTCGGAGGTCTGGGCGGCGCTGGGGCACAAGAACGAGACGACGCGCTGGTGACCGGGGCGCGGCCCACCGGCCGCGCGCCCGCACCGCGGAACAGGAGGACCCAGCATGAGTGGCGTAATGGAACACGTGGACGTGGCCGTCCCGATCCGCACCGTCTACGACCAGTGGACGCAGTTCGAGGAGTTTCCGCACTTCATGGAGGGCGTTCAGGAGGTCCGGCAGCTCTCCGACACGATGACGCACTGGACGGTGGAGATCGCCGGGGTGAAGCGCGAGTTCGACGCCGAGATCACCGAGCAGCTGCCCGACGAGCGGGTGGCCTGGCGCTCCACCGGCGGCACCGACCAGGCCGGCGTGGTGACCTTCCACCGCCTCGACGAGGGGCACACCCGGGTCACCCTGCAGATGGAGTTCGAGCCGCACGGCGTGGTCGAGAAGGCGGGCGAGAAGCTCGGCGTGGTCGACCACCGCACGAAGGGCGACCTGACCCGGTTCAAGCAGTTCATCGAGCGGCGGGGCCAGGAGACCGGCGCCTGGCGCGGCACCGTCGACCGGCCCACCCCCTGACCTCCCCCGGTACACCCGACACCCGATGGCCGCCGGCGTTCCCGGCGGCCATCGCCGTCCCCGGCCGCCGCCGGGAACGCCGGCCGTCCCGGGCCGCCGCCCGCCGGCCGTTTGCGATCATCCGGCCCGGGTACCGCAGGGGAATGACCGACAACGACCGCCACGTGTGGCGCGACGAGGAACGGACCCCCCTGCACGAGCTGGACCGCGCGATCGGCCGGTCGACCCTCGACGGGCAGGCCGACGACGCCACCGGCAACGACGCCGGCGAGGAGGCCACGTTCGGCCACGGGCCGGAGGCGGTGGACCGGGGCGCCGGACCGGAGGCCGAGCGGCGGGAGATGACCGACGCGGACCGGGCGTACCGGCCGTCGACCACCGGCCGTACCGGCCCGGACAACATCTGACCCGGGCTCCGGGCGCCGCGGGCGCCCGGAGCGGCCCTCAGGCGGCCAGCGCGGCCCGCCGGGTGCTGACCACGTGCAGGGCGAGCAGGGCCACCGCGAGCAGCACCAGCGTCGCGCCGAGCAGCACCACCGAGGTACGCGCGAGCAGCACCCCGACGCCCGCGGGCACCAACGCGGCGCCCACCCCCGCCGCGCCCATCTGTAGTCCGATGGTCCGGTCCGCGTGCGCCGGGCCGACCCGTTCCGCCGTGGTGAGGGTGAGCAGCGGGAAGACCGGCGCGGCGGCGAAGCCGACCACCAGCAGGCCGGCCACGGTCACTCCGGCGGGAGCCGGCAGGGCGATCAGCAGCGTTCCGCCGACCAGGCCGAGCAGGCTGCCGCGCAGCACCCCGGCGGTGCCCAGCCGCTCCGCGACGAGGCCCTGCACCACCCGGCCGAGGAAGAGACTCCCCCAGTAGCCGGAGACGCAGAGCCCGGCGACCGGGCCGGCCACCCCGCGCCCCTCGGTGAGCAGCAGGTACGCCCAGAGCCCGGTGGTCACCTCGATCGCCACATAGACGGCGAAGGCGGCCCCGCCGAGCCAGACGGCCGGCAGGCGCAGCGTCTCCCGGATCGGGGTGGGCCGGGGGCCAGGCTCGGCGCCGTCCTGGTCGGCGGCCAGGGTGACCAGCCCGCCCGCCGTGCCGGCCGGCTCGTCCCGCCCGTCCGGGGCGAGGTGCCCGGCGACCGGCGTGCCGGCCGTCCCGGCCGCCTCGACCGGGCCCGCCGGCGGCGCGTCCCGGCCGGGGACGTCGCGGCCCCGGTCCCGCCAGGCCCGCACGCTGAGCGCGAACGCGGTGGCCAGGGCGAGTTGGGCGATGGCGACCGCGGCGTACCCCCAGCGCCAGCTCAGGCCGGCGCCGAGCACCCCGGTCATGATCAGCGGTCCGAGCGCCACCCCGAGTCCGAAGAAGGCGTGCATCCAGTTCATGTGCCGGGGGCCGAACGCGCCGGCCGCGTACGCGTTGAGGCCGGAGTCGATCGCGCCGGAGCCGATCCCGAGCACCAGCGCGAAGCCGACCAGTACGGCCAGCGCCGGGCTCAGCGCGTACCCGGTGAGCGCCACGGCGGCGAGCAGGGTGCTGCCGGCCAGCAGCCAGCCGACCCCGAGCCGGGCCAGGGTGAACCCGGCCAGCACGCTGGAGGTCAGGTAGGCCACCGTGCCGGCGGTGAGCACCACGCCGACCGCCTCGGTGGGCACGCCCAGGTCGACGCGGATCGACGGCCAGCCGACGCCGATCAACCCGTCGGGCAGGCCGAGACTGACGAAGGCCAGGTAGGCGAGGAGGAGCAGGGAGGCCCGGGGCGCGGCGGGGGTGCGGGACACGGTTCCCCATCCTGCCGTACCGCGGGGGCGGCCCGGAGGCCCGGCGGGGTCGCTCGACCGGCTCCACCGTACGGACAAAAACCGCGATACGGACGGCCGAGATAACGGACAGCCCATCCAGAATCGGCCGAACGGGTGACGGCGATGCCCCGGCGCCGCGTAAGACTTTCGGGATGCAACAGGGCTCCGGTTTCCTCAGCTCCCGTCACCGCCGCCTGGCCTGGCTCGGCTTCCTGCTCGCCGCCGTCCAGGCGCCGGTCGCCGCCAAGCTGGTCGAGGACAGCTCCTGGCTGTTCAGCCTCGTGGTGGCGCTCATGATCGCCACGGTGATCATCGCCGACGACACGGCCCGCCGCCAGGCCGGGGCCCAGGCCGGCTCCTCCGACTAGCCCTCGGCCCCCGGCCCCGCCTCGTGCCCCGGGCGTCCCGGGGTGCGGCGCCGTTCCTTCAGCTCCGCCTCGAACAGGTGCCGACGACCCCCGACCAGGGTGTCGCGGGCGTGCCGGTCCAACTCGCGGAAGAGCGCGTAGTACCCGTCGTCGAAGTCCTCGACGATCTGGAACGTCCACCGGCCGGCGATGACGTTGCGGCCCAGCAGGTCCCGCTCGATCCGGTCGGCGATGGCCTGCCGGCCGGCCGCGCGGAACAGCGCCACCGCGTCGTCGAGCATCAGGTCGGCGTGGCCGATCAGCTGGTGCAGCGAGTACAGGTGGCCGCGGGCCCGCTCCACGGTCTCCAGCGCCTCGCTCAGCTTCCCGAGCGCCTCGACCGTGACGTCATTCACGCCGGCGGGCCGGCGGTGCGCCGCGTCCGGTCCGTCGTCCGGCTGCTGTCCCATTCCGTTCCTCCGCGGGGTCGGTTGCGCCGGTTCGCGCGGTTTCCTTCTGCCCCCTGGCGACCGGCTCAATCCCGCTGGGCCACCGCCCGGTGGCGCCCGGACGACCCGGGCATCCTCCGGTCGGCCGAGGCCGCCCCGGTCGGCGCGGGACTAGCCTCGGTCACCATGCGCGCGCCGAACCACCGGGCCGAGACCCCCTCCGCGGCACTCTCCGCGCGAGCCACCCTCGCCACCCTCACCACCGCCGTCGGCACCCCCGGGCTGGCCGCGGCCGCCGCCGAGCCGGGTCTGCTCGCCGCGGTCGACCAGCACGCCGCGAGCGTCCGGGACAGCCTGCACGGCGACCACCGGCCGCTGACCGTGGCCGCGCTGGCCGGGTACGCCGAGGGCGTCCGGGCCGCGGCGCTGGAGCACGGGTGGCAGCCGCCGGCCGGCCCGGTGGACTGGGCCGAGCCCGACTGGGCGCTCACCCGGCTGCTCGCGGTCTGCCTGCTGGCCCGCTCGCTGGACCCCCGCGACCTGGCCTGAGACACGGCGAAGGGTGCCCGCGATCGCCCCGCGGACACCCTCCCCCGTCGCCCTGTCCGGCCTCAGCCGTTCGGTCGGCGGAACTGCTGGGTCTCGTCGCCCATCCCGCCGGAGCGGTACTGCCCCTGCCCGGTCCCGGACATCGAGGACTGGGGCGTGGCCGGTGCGGGCTGTCCGCCCCGGTCGGCCATCTGCCGCTCGTAGTCGCTGCGGCCGGCGCCCTGACCCTGGCGCTGCTCCCGGAACGCCCGGGACTCCGCGGCGGCCCGGTCGAGCCAGTGGTCCCAGCGCGCCTGCATCGGCTTCACCAGACCACCGCCGACGCCCACCACCAGGATGCCGGCCACCGTGGCGAGCACCGCGATCAGCACCGGAGTGGTGACGGTGGTGGCGATACCAACCTGGTTCAGCGCCGCGATCACACCGAGCGCCAGGATGAAGATCGCCGTGAGGTCGGCCAGCACCCGCCCGTAGGAGAGCCCGCCCAGCGCGCCGGAAACCAGTTCCCGGACGGCGTTGGCGATGGCGGCGGCGATGACCACGATGACGATCGCCACGAACGCCCGTGGCAGCCACGAGACCACCCCGCGGATCAGGTCGCTGATCGCGTTCGGTCCCCACACCCCGAAGGCGAACTGCAGGGTGAACAGCAGGACCGCGTAGTAGGCGAGTTTGGCCAGGATGTCGCTCGCGTCGTACTTGGTGCGTTCGAGCGCGCGTTTGATGCCGCCGCGTTCGACGGCACGGTCGAATCCGACCCGTTCCAGTGCCGCATCCACGATCTTGAGGACGGCTCGGGCGATGAGCCAACCCACCACGAGGATCACGATGAACGCGATGGCCCTCGGGATGAAGAGCAGCACCGACCTCCAGAAGTCGGTCAGGGCGTCACCAATGTCGGCCTGCCCGACCGCGAGGGTTTTCGGCATGATGTCCCTCCTGTCGCGTGAACTGCGACGCCCGCATACCCCTTGCTATCGACCGCACGCCGAGACGGACCCCGGCAATTTCCCGACATGCCCCGCCGAACCGACCCTGACCTGCCCGGACGCCCGGGCCCACCGGTGCCGGCCGGGCCGCGGGTCACGTGATCGCAACCTGCGCGCCACCCTCCGGATAGGCTGCGGGCATGCCAGGCACCGTCGGACGGGTTCCCACGCCGTCGGCCCCCGCCGCCGGAGGGCCCACGAACCCGGGCGGCGCCATCGCCGGGGCCGGCCACCCGTGGGCCGGCGTCCTCGGCGCGCCCGAGGGGTGGGACCCGGCCCTGCGCGCCGTGGTCGACCTGGTGCTCACCTCGCCCGTGCCGATGGCCCTGCTCCACGGCGACGAGCTGAGCCTGCTCTACAACGACGGCTACGCGGAGCTGATCGGCCCCCGGCATCCGCAGGCGCTGGGGCGGCCGGCCGCGGAGGTGTTCGCGGAGGTCTGGCACGAGCCGGGCGCCGGGGAGATGCTGGAGCGGGCGTACCGGCGGGCCGAGCCGTTCCTGGAACACGAGGCGGTGCTCCCGGCCGACCGGCGGCCCGGCGGCGCCGAGGCGGCGGTCTTCACCCGGGGCTACTCGCCGGTCCGGGACAGCACCGGCACGGTCATCGGCGTGCTCAGCGTGGCCGCGCAGACCACCCAGCTGACGCAGCAGTTGCAGAGCCTGAGCGACTTCGCCGCCGCGCTGTCCGGCACGCTCACCCTGGACGACGTCGCCCGGGTCACGCTGCGCTACTTCCTGCACTCGTTCGACGCCGACCGGGTCTCCGTCCTGGTGGACGAGGGGACGGCCTGGCGGCTGGTCCGCCGGGTGCGGGGCGAGCTGCTCGACGAGGCCGACGAGCGGCTGCCGCCGCTGTGGCGGCGGATCGCGGCCGACTCCCCCATCCCGGTCGGGGTGGCCGCCCGCTCGGGGGTGCCCTCCTTCACCGGCGACGGGCAGCCGCTGCGGGACACCGCCGCGGACCGGCACGACGAGAAGATCCGCGCGCTCGCCTCGCTGCCGCTGCGCTCCTCGGTGATCCGGGGCGCGCTGACCGTCGGCTACCAGGCCGCGCATCCGTGGTCGCCGGCCGAGCGGGCGCTGCTGGCCGCCGCCGCCGAGCTGGTCGGTCAGGCGGCCGAGCGGGCCCGCCGGTTCGAGACCCAGCACGGCACCGCCCAGCTGCTGCAACGCAGCATGCTTCCCGAGCGGCTGCCCAACCTGTCCCGGCTGCGCATCGCCGCCCGGTACGACCCGGGCGTGGACGGCAACGCCGCCGGTGGCGACTTCTACGACGCGTTCGTGCTGCCCAGCGGGGCGCTGGGGGTTGTCCTCGGCGACGTGGCCGGGCACGACGTGCAGGCCGCCGCCCGGATGGGCCAGGTACGGGCCGCGCTGCGCGCGCTGGCGCTGGCCGACCCGCGCCCGGACGCGGTGCTCGCCGGGCTGGACCGGCTGGTCGCCAGCCTCGGCCTGGAGGGCGGCACGCAGGAGCTCTTCGTCACCGTGGTGTTCGGGGTGATCGAGGCCGAGCGGCAGCGGATCACGCTGGCCAGCGCCGGCCACCCGGCCCCGCTGATCCGCCGCGCCCCGGCCCACGGCACCCCCTACGCCGAGTACGTCGACGTCCCACCCGGCCCGCCGCTCGGCCTGGGCCACCGGCCGCCGACCGCCACCGTGCCGTTCCACCCGGGCGACACCCTGCTGCTGTTCAGCGACGGCGTGGTCGAACGCCGCTGGCAGGATCTGACCGCCGGCCTGAGCGGGCTGGGCGCGGCGGTGAGCGCGGCGACCAGCGGCGACCCGCGGGCGCTCTGCGGGGTGGCCACCGCGGCCGTGCCGGGCGCCACCGAGGACGACGTGGCGGTGCTCGCGGTCGAGCACGCGGTACGTCCCAGCCGCTCGGCCGGGATGCGGGTGCCGGCCGAGCCGACCGCGCCGAGCCGGGTACGGCACTGGCTGACCGCCCAGCTCACCGAGTGGCAGGTGCCCGAGGCGGTGATCGGCGCGGCGGTGCTCTGCACCAGCGAGCTGACCACCAACGCGCTGCTGCACGCCGGCACGGCCGCCCGGGTGGAGATCGATCTGAGCGCGGAGCGGTTGCTGGTCTCGGTGGCGGACTCGGGCACCCGCGGGCAGGTCACCCGGGCGCGGACCGACACGCTGAGCAGCCGCGGCCGGGGCCTCGGCCTGATCGAGGAGCTGAGCGACGCCTGGGGCACGGATCCCACGGTGCGCGGCTCCACCGTCTGGTTCGAGATCCTCATTCCCGGCCAGTGAAAGGGCGCGTCGGCACGGGCCCGGCCGGGTAGGAGGGGTGCCATGGCCACCGACAACCGCTGCGGCGTCCTCTTCGACGTGGACGGCACCCTGGTCGACAGCACCTACCTGCACACCGTGAGCTGGTGGGAGGCGCTGCGTCAGGGCGACCACCAGGTGCCGATGGCCCGGATCCACCGGTCCATCGGGATGGGCTCGGACAAGCTCCTGGACCATCTGCTCGGCCCGGAGCGGGACCGGGCCGGCGACGGCAAGCTGCGCGACGCGCACGACGCCCTCTACGCCGAGTACTGGGAGCGGCTGGCGCCGCTGCCCCGGGCGGCGGACCTGCTGCGCGCCTGCGCCGCACGCGGGCTGCGGGTGGTGCTGGCCACCTCCGCGGCCGAGCACGAGGTGGCCGCCCTGCGCGCCGCGCTCGCCGCCGACGACGTGATCGACACGGTCACCTCCTCGGCGGACGCGGCGGAGAGCAAGCCGGCGCCGGACATCCTGGAGGCGGCGCTGGCCCAGTCGGGGCTGACCGCCGAGCGGGTGGTGTTCGTCGGCGACTCGGTCTGGGACGTGGCCGCCGCCGGCAAGCTGGACGTGCCCTGCATCGGCCTCACCTGCGGCGGTACCAGCCGGGGCGAGCTGGCCGGCTCGGGCGCGGTGGCGGTCTACGACGACCCGGCCGGCCTGCTGGACGGTCTCGCGGAGAGCGCGATCGCCGCCCTCACCGATCCGTCGCGGTCGGTACGCGCGCCGCGCCGGGCCGGTGACACGGTGACCGGTCCCACTGGGGAGAAGACGGACACCGAGGCATAGCGGGTTCCGTCACGGGGCACAGGGGACCACCTGCCCGGTCCGCGGGCGGCGGAAGGGTGGTGCCGTGGAACCGGTGGATGTCGCGTTCGCGCTGCTCGGTGTCGGGGCGTTGTTGGCGGGGATCCTGCCGCGCCTGCTGGACCGCCGGCCGCTGTCCATGCCGATCGCCTTCCTCGGGCTGGGCATGCTGGTCTTCCTGCTCCCCACCGGGCTGCCCGACCCCGACCCGCTGCGCTGGCCGGAACTCACCACCCACCTGACCGAGATCGGCGTGATCGTGGCGCTGATGGGCGCCGGCTTGAAGATCGACCGGCCGCTGAGCTGGGCCCGCTGGTCGTCGACCTGGCGGCTGCTGGCCATCGCCATGCCGGTGTGCATCGCCGCCGTGGCGCTGCTGGGCTGGTGGTGGGCCGGCCTGGTGCCGGCGGCGGCGCTGCTGCTCGGCGCCGCGCTCGCCCCGACCGACCCGGTGCTCGCCTCCGACGTGCAGGTCGGCGAGCCGACCGACGCGGAGGACTCCGAGGACGAGGTGCGCTTCGCGCTCACCTCGGAGGCGGGCCTCAACGACGGGCTGGCCTTCCCCTTCGTGTACGCGGCCATCGCCATCGCCACCACCAGCCTCGCCCCGCGGGACTGGCTGGCCCACTGGGTCACCGTCGACGTGCTGTGGAAGCTCGCCGTGGGCGTGGGTGGCGGCCTGCTGATCGGCTGGCTGCTGGGCAAGCTCTTCTTCCGCGCGCCGAGCCAGCTCCGGCTGGCCCGGCACGCCGAGGGCTTCCTCGCCCTGGCCGCGACGTTCCTGGCGTACGGGCTGGTCGAGGTGGTCGGCGGGTACGGTTTCCTGGCCGTGTTCGTGGCCGCCCGGGCGATCCGGGCGGCGGAACGCACCCACGAGTTCCACTCGGTGCTGCACGACTTCGCCGAGCAGATCGAACGGCTGCTCACCGTGCTGTTGCTGCTGCTGTTCGGGGGCGCGGTGATCTCCGGCCTGCTCGCCCCGCTGACCTGGCCGGCGGCGCTGGTCGGGCTGGCCCTGGTGTTCGTGATCCGGCCGGCGGTGGCCTGGCTGTCGCTGCGCGGCGCGCCGGGCCGGCCGGCCGAGCACTGGGTGATCGCCCTGTTCGGCATCCGCGGCGTCGGCTCGTTCTACTACCTGGCGTACGCGACCAGCGCGACCGCGTTCCCCCAGGCCGAGCTGGTGTGGGCCACGGTCGGGCTGGTGGTGACGGTCTCGGTGGTGGTGCACGGCATCGCGGCCACCCCGGTGATGCAACTGCTGGACCGGGCGGACGAGCGGACGCGCGACAGCGCGGAACGGGACCGGTCGGACGAACCCGCCCTGGGCGGGGTCCGCGGCTGACCGGGGCGGGCGATCAGCCGGGTGCGGCGTGCAGCCGGGCGGCCAACGCGCGGCCCAGGTCCCGCCCGGAGCGCCAGGCGCTCTGCACCCGGGGCCGGCCGAACGCGTCCCCGGCCAGGCCGATCCCGTCGTCGTCGAGGTGGTAGGTCCGGTCGCCGCCGACGCCGGGCTTGGCGTAGGTCCACCGGTGCACGTGGGTCAGCTCGGCCGGTTCGGGGAGCCCGAGCAGGTCCCGGACCGCCTGCTCGATGGCCGGGCCGGCGGCGGTGGGCTGGAGCAGGTGACCGGCGGCGAACTCCGGCGTGGTGTGCGCGACCAGCACCGGCGCCCGGTCCCCGCGCCGGTCGCCGTCGTCGCAGACCAGCGCGAGCACCGGGTGGTCGTTGACGAACGCGCCCGGAAACGGCGGCCAGCGCCGGGTCGGGAAGCGCAGCACCCCGGCCAGCGTGGACGACCAGCGCTGCGTGCCGACCGCCCGGGTCGACGCGGCGAGGGCCGGGTCGAGCAGCAGGGCCGCCTGCGGGCCGGGCATGGCCAGCACCACGGCCTCGGCCGGGCGGCCGTCCACGCGCGGGCCCGGTTCGACGGTCATGACGAGCCGGTTGTGCGTCACCGGGAGGTCGCCGGCCAGGTGCTCGACCAGCGAGCGCAGGCCGCGCGGCGCGGCCCAGCGGGTCGGCCCGGGCACCGCGCGCCGCCCGTCCGGCCCGTACGCCAGGAAGGTGTCGGTCCATTCCCGGACCAGCCCGGCGGCCTGCCACCGCTGGACCACCGCGGCGAAGTCGGGATCGTCCACGGTGAGGTAGGCGGCGCCCAGGTCGGCGGGCCGGCCGTCGAAGCGTTTGGTGGCCATCCGCCCACCGGTCACCCGGGCCCGTTCCCGGACCTCGACCGGGATGCCGGCCCGGACCAGTTCGTTGGCGCACGCCACGCCGGCGATGCCCGCGCCGACCACCACGACACCCGACGTCACCCGGTGATCGTATGTGCCGGCCGGCATGAAGCCGGCGGCACCCGGGTAGTGGTACACCCGTTCGAAGGAGAGGTGATGACGATGGCTGAGCGCCACGACACGCGGACCGGCGGCAACCCGGACGCCGCCGTCAAGGATCCCGACGAGTGGGTCACCGGTGACGAGCCGCCGACCGCCGCCCAGGAGTCGTACCTGCGCACGCTGGCCCGGGAGGCGGGCGAGGAGGTGCCGGAGGGGCTGACCAAGGCGGAGGCGTCCCGGCGCATCGACGAGCTCCAGGCGGAGACGGGGCGGGGCGCCTGACTCAGCGCGGGGGCAGGCGGTGCAGCTCGACCCGGTCGAGCCGCCCCGCCGCCACCCGCGCGGTCAGGTAGGTCGCGTACGGCTGGGCCCGCCGGTCGGTCGGCGAGCCGGGGTTGAGCAGGCGTAGCCCGCCGGGGGCCAGGCTGTCCCACGGGATGTGCGAGTGCCCGAAGACGAGCAGGTCGTCGTCGGGGAACCGGGCCGCGCAGCGCGCCTCCCGGCCGGTCCTGGGCCCGGTCTCGTGCACCACGGCGACCCGCAGTCCGGCCAGCTCGACCCGGGCCACCTCGGGCAGCCGGGCGCGCAACTCGGGTCCGTCGTTGTTGCCGTACACCCCGATCAGCCGCCGGGCCCGGGCCGCCATCGCGTCGAGCAGCGCCACGTCCACCCAGTCCCCGGCGTGCAGCACCACGTCGGCGGCGTCGATCGCCGCCCAGAGCGGCGCGGGCAGGTCCCGCGCCCGCTTCGGCACGTGCGTGTCCGCCACCAGCACCAGTTCCATCCCGCCGATCCTCCCCCACCGGCCCCACCCCCGCCGCCGAGCGCACCGCGGACGGGCGCACCGCCGCGGGCGGGTACGCCCCCGCCCCCGGGCTCGCCGCCGCGGGCGGACGGTCGAGCCGGGTCCGAACCGGTGTGCCTACCCCCGGCCGGCCGGCGCATGCCCGCCGGGCGGGCCCGATCGGCCGGTGGCGACGGGTTACCGCTCGGCGGCGCAGGGAACCCGGCGGGTTGACGAAGGAGGATGCTCATGACCAGACCTTCGACACCGACCGCCGCCTGGCGGCCCGGAATGCCGGGCGGCGACAACCTCCCGTCGGGTCCGGGCGGTCGCCCGGCCGCACCCAGCGGGGACGGACACGGGCCGCAGGCCGGCGCGCCGACCGTCACGATCGGCTCGTACCCGGACTATCCGTCCGCACAGCGGGTGGTGGACTATCTGGCCGACAACCGGTTCCCGGTGGAACGGACCTCGATCGTCGGCACCAACCTCACCCTGGTGGAGACGGTGATGGGCCGGTTGACCACCGGCCGGGCCGCGCTGCTCGGTGCGGGCACCGGCGCCTGGTTCGGGCTCTTCATCGGGTTGCTCTTCGGCATCTTCACCGCCGGCAACTGGGTCGCGGTGATCCTGGCCGGGCTGGTGATCGGCGCGATCTGGGGCGCGGTGTTCGGCGCGGTGGCCCACGCGATGACCGGGGGGCAGCGGGACTTCACCTCGGCCAGTTCGCTGCGGGCCGGCCAGTACGCGGTGACCGTGGACGCCGACGTGGCCGAACAGGCCCGCCAGTTGCTCGGCCGGATGCATCTCACCCCGACCGGCGCGACCGCCCGCTGACCGCACGGTCCGTCCCCGCCCCGGTGCGCCCGCCGCGCCGGGGCGGCGGCGCGCTCAGTGGTACGCCCGTTCCCCGGCCCGGATCGGCACGGCGACCCGGTTCTCCGCCGGCGCCAACGGGCAGGCCCAGCGGTCGTCGTACGCGCAGCTGGGGTTGTAGAGGTAGTTCGGGTCGAGCCGGACCCGGCGGCCGGGCAGCAGGGTCAGGCCCCGGCCGAAGGTGCCCTTGACCGTGTCGGTGAGGTAGCGCCCACCGCCGTAGCTCCCGTCGCCGCAGCTGGCGTCGTGCAGCGGCAGGAAGAGCCCACCCCCGTACGCCTCGATCCACCAGAGGGTGAGCGGGCCCCAGGGGGTCTCGGCGACGGCCACCCGCCGGTACCGGACCACCCCGTCGGGGCCGCCGGTGTCGATGCTCGCGGTGCCCGAGGCGGGGCGCAGTGGCGCCTCGATGACGGCCGCCGGGTCGGGCGGGTACCAGCGCAGGCCGGTGCCGGGCCGGTCGGCGGCGGGCAGCGGGCTGCACGGGTGGGTTCGGAACAGCTCGTCGCGGGCGGCCCGGAACCCGGCCAGGTCGAGGTCGGAGAGGTAGAGCCGGGCCATCCGCTCGCGCCAGTCCAACAGGTCGAGATCATCCACCCCCCGACCCTAGCCCGCGCGGGTGGCCGGCTCAGTTCAGTTTTGAAAACGCCCACCGTCAAGGATTGTTGTCGCGCTGCTCACACGGGCAGGTGGGCACTTGTTTAAATTTTAAGTAGTGCTACTGTCGTGGCCATGACGGAGAGCCTGGACGCGGAGCGGCTGGCCTGCTGGCGCGCGTACATCGAGTCGAGCCAGCGGCTGTTCACCCAGCTCGAGGACGACCTGCGCGCGGACAGCGAGCTGAGCTTCGCCGACTACCACGTGCTGGTGCTGCTCTCCGAGGCGCCGGGGCAGCGGCTGCGGATGGGCGAGCTGGCCGGCCGGCTGGTCTTCTCCCCCAGCCGGCTGACGTACCAGATCACCTCGATGCAGAAGCGCGGCCTGGTGGCCAAGGAGGCCTGCCCCGGCGACCGCCGGGGCAGCGAGGCGGTGCTCACCGCCGCCGGCCTGCTGACGCTGCGCGGGGCCGCGCCGCACCACGTGCGCTCCGTGCGTACCCACCTGATCGACGACCTCGACGACGCCGAGGTCGCCTGCCTCACCCGGGTCTTCGAGCGGCTCGGCCGGCGCCTGCGCGCCGACCGCGACGCGTCGTCCACCCCGGTCGACAACTAAGGAGCCCCCGATGCCCGCCATCACCGTCGACGACGTCCTCGTCCTGCCCCGCCTGCCGGAGCTGGCCGAGAACACCGCGTTCCGCCCGGTCCGCCGGCTGACCACCGCCCCGAGCGGGTACGAGGGCGAGGGTTTCCCGGTCCGCCGGGCCTTCGCCGGGGTGCCGCTGACCGAGCTGGACCCGTTCATCCACCTGGACCAGATGGGCGAGGTGGACTACGCCCCGGGCGAGCCGAAGGGCACCCCGTGGCACCCGCACCGCGGCTTCGAGACGGTGACCTACATGATCGACGGGATCATGGACCACCAGGACTCGCAGGGCGGCGGCGGCACCATCACCGACGGCGACACCCAGTGGATGACGGCCGGCAGCGGCCTGCTCCACATCGAGGCGCCGCCGGAGCACCTGGTGATGAGCGGAGGGCTGTTCCACGGCCTCCAGCTCTGGGTGAACCTGCCCCGGGCGGCCAAGCTGAACCCGCCGCGCTACCAGGACATCCGCGGCCGGGAGTCGGCGCTGCTCACCACGCCGGACGGTGGCGCGCTGATCCGGGTGATCGCGGGCGAGGTCGCCGGGCACCGTGGCCCGGGCTCGACCCACACCCCGATCACCATCGCCCACGTGACGTTGCAGCCGGGCGCCGAGCTGAGCCTGCCGTGGCGGCCGGACTTCAACGCGCTGGTCTACGTGCTGGCCGGCCGGGGCACCGTCGGCACCGAGCGCCGGCCGATCCAGCTCGGCCAGCTCGCGGTGCACGGTCCGGGCGACGCGCTGCGGGTCACCGCCGACCCCCGGCAGGACTCGAACACCCCGGCCCTGGAGCTGTACCTCATGGGCGGGCAGCCGATCCGGGAGCCGGTGGCGCACTACGGCCCGTTCGTGATGAACACCCGGGCCGAGCTGGTCCAGGCGTTCGAGGACTACCAGGCCGGCCGGCTCGGCGTGATCCCGGCCGCGCGGGTGCCGCACACCGGCGGCGAGGCCGCCCGCCCCTGACCCTCGGCACCGGAGGTACGGGCGTCCCGGGTCTCCCGGGGCGCCCGTCGGGTCAGGAGACGGCGAAGATGCCGGCCACGCCGAGGAGCACCATCACCAAGACCGCCACCACCGCACCCCGCTCCCCCTCGACCGCCTGCTCGCGGTACTCGGTCCCGGCGGTGTTCGTCGTCTCGGCGGGCATGGTGCGGCCTCCTCGTTGTGGATGCTGGGCGGCGGGCCCACCGGAGAGCCCGCCGGCCGGTCGGCCGAGGTGCGGGGCGGTCCCGGGGGTCCTACCGTGAGGACGTTGTCGACCTCGGGAGGCTGGAACGTGGCGACGCGGGAGTGGTTCCTCACCGCACAGGAACGTGCCAACCCGGGGTCTGAATTACCCGTCTGGACGACGGGAAACCTCGCCGAGCCACTGATTCACGGGTCCGCGTACTTCGACCGGCTGGTCGACGAGGTCTCCGCGCTCAAGGCCGGTGACCACCTCTTCTTCACCGACTGGCGGGGCGACCCCGATCAGCGGATGCGCCCGGACGGCCCGACCGTGGTGCAGCTGTTCGCGCAGGCCGCCCAGCGCGGCGCGGTGGTCAAGGGGCTGATCTGGCGCTCCCACCTCGACGCGCTCTCCTACAGCGAGGCGGAGAACCGCAGCCTCAGCGAGGCGATCTGCGCGGCCGGCGGCGAGGTGCTGCTCGACCAGCGGGTCCGCCGGGGCGGCTCGCACCACCAGAAGCTGGTGGTGCTGCGCCACCCGGACGACCCGGCGCGGGACATCGCGTTCGCCGGCGGGATCGATCTGTGCCACAGCCGGCGCGACGACGCCACGCACCGGGGCGACCCGCAGCCGGTGGCCATGTCCCCGCGGTACGGCGGGCGCCCGCCCTGGCACGACGTGCAGCTCGCGCTGCGCGGGCCGGTCGTCGGCGCCCTGGACACCACCTTCCGGGAGCGGTGGACCGACCCGATGCCGCTGGACTCGGAGAACCCGATGGCGTACCTGCGCGACCGGCTGCGCGGCGCCGACCTCAGCCCCGATCCGCTGCCCGAGCAGCCCGCCGATCCGCCGGCCCGCGGCCCGCACCGGATCCAGGTGCTGCGCACCTACCCGGCGGTCCGGCCGCGCTACCGGTTCGCCCCGGACGGCGAGCGGACGGTGGCCCGCGGCTACACCAAGGCGATCCGCCGGGCCCGCCGGCTGATCTACCTGGAGGACCAGTACCTCTGGTCGACCGAGGTGGCGGAACTCTTCGCCGAGGCGCTGCGCGCGCAGCCGGAGCTGCACCTGGTGGCGGTCGTGCCCCGGCACCCGGACGTGGACGGCCGGCTGGCGCTGCCGCCCAACATGGTGGGCCGCGAGCAGGCGCTGTCGCTGTGCCACCGGGCCGCCCCGGACCGGGTGCACGTCTTCGACGTGGAGAACCACGAGAGCACCCCGGTCTACGTGCACGCCAAGGTCTGCGTGGTCGACGACGTCTGGGCGAGCGTGGGCAGCGACAACTTCAACCGCCGGTCCTGGACGCACGACAGCGAGCTGTCCTGCGCGGTGCTGGACGAGACCCGCGACGAGCGGGCCCCGGTCGACCCGGCCGGGCTGGGCGACGGCGCCCGGGTCTTCGCGCGGGACCTGCGGCTGCGGCTGTGGCGGGAGCACCTGGACCGGGACCCGGACGGCGGGCAGGACGCCGACCTGCTGGACCCGGCCGACGCGGTGGCCGCGATCACCGCGACGGCCGACGCGCTGGACCGCTGGCACGCCGGCGGGCGCACCGGGCCCCGGCCGCCGGGCCGGCTGCGGCCGCACCGCCCCGAGCGGCTGGCCTGGCACACCCGGCTCTGGGCGCTACCGGTCTACCGGCTGGTCTACGACCCGGACGGCAGGCCGCTGCGGGCCCGCCGCGCGGGCACGTGGTGAGCGGGCGGGACCGCGCCGGCCGCCGAGGGGTCGTCGAGCGCGCCGGGCCGGGCCGGGTAGGCGAAGGAGACCCGGGGCGAGTAGAACCCGCCGCCGATGCAGAGCGGGTTGGCCGGCCGTAGCGCGTGCGCCGGATGGCCGGGGCTGAGGAACTCCACCGACTCGATCTCGAACGGGGTGACCGGCTCGGAGACGAACGGGTAGTCGACCGCGATCCGCTGGCCGTCCCGGACGGTCAGGTAGCGGTGGTGACCGCTGAACACCCGGTTGCCGGTGTCACCCACCCGGGCCACCGAGCGGATCAGCGGCACGCCGTCGACGAGGGTCTCGGCGACCAGCCGGTCCCCCCGGACGTCGATCCGGGTCTCCCCGGCGGTGGCCGGCGCGCCGCGCGCGTGGGCGTACGCCCGGACCCGGGGGCTGGAGGCCAGGTAGTGGCACCACCAGCCGCCGGGGGCGTCGCCGACCGTCGGTGGCGCGATGTCGGCGAGGCACACCCCGAGATAGGTGCAGGAGTACGCGCCGAAGCCGGAGGTCTGGGTCTCGTCGTCGACGACGTACTGGTTCATGAAGACCTGATGGTCGGGGCGCGCGCGCAGGCCCGGCGGGAGGAGCGCCGCGACCGCGTCGGGGTCCGCCGGGAGCCAGCTGAACAGCAGCGTCCGGGCGTTGACGACCAGTTGCGGAGCGGCGGGATCGAGCACGGTGCCTCCGTCGATATGTACAAGAGGGACGCTACGACGGTCCCGTGTGCAGGACAACGACGGAAAGTCGACACTCCGAGCCGGTTGTCGGGTTTCGCGTTGACCGGTCGGCGTCCCCCGTGCACCGAGTGGACCGGGCGTCCAACCCGGTCGGGCCGGCACTTCCGAACCCCCTTCGGCCTGCTTTGCCCGATCGGGGCCCAAATGCCCGTTAAGTACATCGTACTTTCGGCTAGATTTCTGCAAGCCGATCAGGCTAAGGTGACTTCCGAACGTACGACAACCCGCTAAACCTGAGCGTCACGTCATTTTCCGCGGACGAGGTGCAGGGAGGACCACCCATGACCGCGAGGACTGTGAACGGGCCGGCCACCGCGCCGGCCACCACCAGGCTCGACCCGCGCAGCCTTACCGACAGCGCCACCGACCTGCTGAACGCGATGGCCGCGCTGCCGGCCCACCACCCGTCCCGCCCCGCGCTGCGGGACCGGGCGATCGAGGCCTGGCTGCCGCTGGCCAACCACCTCGCCCACCGCTACAGCGGTCGCGGCGAGCCCACCGACGACCTGGCCCAGACCGCCGCGGTCGGCCTGATCAAGGCGATCGACAAGTTCGACCCGTCCCGCGGCGTCGACTTCGCCGGCTACGCCATCCCGACCATCATCGGCGAGCTGAAGCGGCACTTCCGGGACCGCACCTGGGACATCCGGGTGCCCCGCCGGCTGCAGGAGCTGCGGCTGGCCATCTCCGACGCGAACAGCACGCTGCTGCAGACCCTCGGCCGCTCGCCGACGGTCGCCGACATCGCCGCCCACCTCAACCTCACCGAGGAAGAGGTGCTGGAAGGGCTGGAGGGCGCCCGCGCGTACAACGCGGTGTCGCTGTCCACGCCCACCGGAGACGGTGACCGGGCGACCGAGCTGGGCGACATGCTCGGCGGCGAGGACGGCGAGTTCGAGCTGGCCGAGCTGCGGGTCGCCCTCGGCCCGGCGCTGGCCACGCTGGACGAGCGCGAGCAGAAGATCCTCACGCTGCGCTTCTACGGCAACCTGACCCAGTCGCAGATCGCCGAGCAGATCGGCGTCTCCCAGATGCACGTGTCCCGGCTGCTGGCCCGGGCGCTCAACAAGCTGCGGGGGCAGCTGGCCGGAACGTACTAGGGGGTGGTGACGGTGGCCGGGTCGGCGGGCCCGGCCACCGTCGTGTCCACGCTGGCCCGGTCGGCGGTTCGCCGGCCGGGCCGTTCCGGCTGCCCGCCGCGGCGGTAGGCGCGTGGCCGCCCGCCGGCCCGGGTGCGACAGTGGGGGCGTGCTTGCCGACGTCCCCATCGACCTGCCGGTCCGGCCGGTGCTGCCGGCGCTGGTCCGGGCCCTGCACGGGGCGGGCACGGCGGTCCTGGTGGCCCCGCCCGGCACCGGCAAGACCACCCTGGCGCCGCTCGCGGTCGCCGACGAGGTGCCCGGCACGGTGGTGATCGCCCAGCCCCGCCGGGTCGCCGCCCGGGCCGCCGCGCGCCGGATGGCCGCCCTGCTCGGCGAGCCGGTCGGCGGCCGGATCGGGTACGCGGTGCGCGGCGAGCGCCGCACCGGCCCGCGGACCCGGGTCGAGGTGGTCACCACCGGGCTGCTGGTCCGCCGGCTGCACCGGGATCCGGAGCTGCCCGGGGTGGGCGCGGTGCTGCTCGACGAGTGCCACGAGCGGCACCTCGACGCCGACCTGGCGCTGGCCTTCGCCGTGGAGTCCCGCGCCGCGCTCCGACCCGACCTGTGGCTGCTGGCCATGTCGGCCACGCCGCAGGCGGACCGGTTCGCCGCGCTGCTGGGCGGGGCCGACCGGCCGGCGCCGGTGGTCCGGGCGGAGGCGGCCCTGCACCCGGTCACCCGGATCTGGGCGCCGCCGCCCCGACCGGTCGCCGCTCCCGGGGCCGGCCGGGTCGACCCGGCCCTGCTCGACCACGTGGCCGGCACCGTGCGCCGGGCGCTGCGCGAGCGGGACGGGGACGTGTTGGCCTTCCTGCCCGGGGCGGGCGAGATCGCCGCGGTGTCGGCCCGCCTGGCCGGCCTGGGGGACGGCGTGGCGGTGCTGCCGCTGCACGGTCGGCTGCCCGCGGCCGCCCAGGACGCGGCGCTGCGCCCGGCCGCGCCCGGCGAGTCGTCGCGGCGCCGGGTGGTGCTGGCCACCGCCGTGGCGGAGAGCAGCCTCACCGTGCCCGGGGTACGCGTGGTGGTCGACGCCGGGCTCAGCCGGGTGGCCCGCACCGACCTGGCCCGCGGGCTGGGCGCACTGGTCACCGTGCCGGTGTCCCGGGCCGCGGCCACCCAGCGGGCCGGCCGGGCCGGCCGGGAGGCGCCCGGGGCGGTCTACCGGTGCTGGTCGGAGGCGACGCACGCCCGGCTGGCCCCGCAGCCGGAGCCGGAGATCGCCACCGCCGACCTGACCGGGTTCGCGCTGGAGCTGGCCGCCTGGGGCGACCCCGACGGGGCGGGCCTGGCGCTGCCCGATCCGCCACCGCCGGCCGCCCTCACGGTGGCCCGGGAGACGCTCACCACGCTGGGCGCGGTGGACGCCGACGGCCGGATCACCGCGCGGGGCCGGGCGGTCGCCGCGGTCGGGGCGCATCCCCGGCTGGCCCGCGCGCTGCTGGACGGGGCGGAGCGGGTCGGCGCGGACCGGGCCGCCGAGATCGTCGCCCTGCTCGCCGACGACACGCTGCCCGGCGGCACGGACGACCTCACCGCCCTCTGGCGCCGGCTGCGCGGCGGCACCGACCCCGCCGCCACCAGCCGCTGGCGCGCCGAGGTCCGCCGGCTACGGGCCGCGACCGGCCCTCGCGACCGTGCGGGCGGTGCCCGGACGGGTGGCGCCGATCCCGCGGCCCGCCGGCCCGACGAGCCCGGGCGCCGGGAAGCGGCCGAGGTCCTCGGAGATGACCTGGCCGCCGGGCTGCTGGTGGGCCTGGCGTACCCGGAGCGGCTGGCCCGGGCGCGGCGGGCCGGTGGAACCGCGTACCTGATGGCCGGCGGGACCGCGGCGGAGCTGGCGGCCGGTTCGGGGCTGGTCGGTTCGGCGTGGCTGGCGGTCGCCGTGGCGGACCGCTCCCCCGGCGCGCCCAGCGCCCGGGTGCGGCTGGCCACGCCGGTGGACGAGGCGACCGCCCGGGAGGCCGGCGGGCCGCTGCTGCGCGACGGGCGCGAGGTCGCCTGGTCGGGCGGGGACGTGGTGGCCCGGGAGGTGCTCCGGCTCGGCGCGATCGAGCTGGTGGACCGGCCGCTGTCCGCGCCCGACCGGGAACTGGTCGCCGCCGCCGTGCTCACCGGCCTGCGTGAGGCCGGGCTCGGCCTGCTCACCTGGACGCCGGAGGCGACCGCGCTGCGCCGCCGGCTCGCCTTCTGCCGGCAGGCGCTCGGCGACGGCTGGCCCGACGTGGCGGACCCGGCGCTGCTCGCCGCCGCGCCCAGCTGGCTGGGGCCCGAGCTGGCCCGCGCCCGGCGCCGGGCCGACCTGGCCCGGATCGACGTGGGGGTGGCGCTGCGCCGGCTGCTCGACTGGCGGCAGGCGGCCCGGCTGGACGAGCTGGCGCCGGAACGGCTGCCGGTGCCCAGCGGCTCGCGGATCCGGGTGGACTACACCGACCCGGCGGCCCCGGTGCTGCCGGTGAAGTTGCAGGAGACCTTCGGCTGGCGGGACGCCCCGCGGCTGGCCGACGGGCGGGTGCCGGTGCTGCTGCACCTGCTCTCCCCCGCCGGCCGGCCGGTGGCGGTCACCGCCGACCTGGCCTCCTTCTGGCGGACCGGCTACCCGCAGGTCCGCGCCGAGCTGCGCGGCCGCTATCCCCGGCACCCGTGGCCGGAGGACCCGACCAGCGCCGAGCCGACCCGCCACGCCACACCCCGGCGGCGCTGATCAGGCCGACTCGTCGTCCACCACGTCGGCGATGAGCACGGTGACGTTGTCCGGGCCGCCGGCGCGCAGCGCCAGGTCGATCAGTTTGGCCGCGCAGGCCTCGCGGTCCGGGTGGCCGCCGAGCACCTCGGCGAGGGTGTCCGCGCGCACCACGTTCGACAGACCGTCGCTGCACAGCAGCCAGCGGTCGCCGGGCCAGGGCACCATCGTCGCGTACGCCGGGGAGACCTCGTCGCCCTGCAACGCCTGGGTCACCACCGCCCGGCGGGGGTGGCTGCTGGCCTGCTCGGCGGTGATCACGCCCTGGTCGACCAGCATCTGCACGAAGGTGTCGTCCCGGGTCACCTGCTTGAGCACGCCCTCCCGGTAGAGGTAGGCCCGGGAGTCGCCGACGTGGGCCAGGGCCAGGCAGCTGCCGGTGCGGGCGAAGAGCAGCGCGGTCAGGGTGGTGCCCATGCCCTGGCGTTCCGGGTCCTCCTCGACGGCCCGCCGGATCCGCGTGGTGGCCACCTCGATGCCGCCCTGCAGGGCGGCGACCAACGCGTCCTCGGGTGTCTCCAGGTCGAGCGGGGCCATCGCGTCGATGGCGATCCGGCTGGCCAGATCACCGGCCGCCATCCCGCCCATGCCGTCGGCGACGGCGACGAGCCAGCTGCCGGCGTGGAGCGCGTCCTGGTTCCCGCTGCGGATCAGCCCTCGGTCGCTCGCCCCGACGGAACGAAGCTTCAGGGTCATGGGTGGCAGCCTGCCAGGCGAAGGGCGCAGTTGTCTCTAGGAGATCAGGACGAGGCTGCGTGGCGCGGCGAATCTCACTCGCGGGACCGGTCGCCGGCTCATTGGGCGGCGTCAATTGACAGCGGAGGAACGCGCTGGAAACATCTGCCCGATAGGTGGGAGCGCTCCCAGCGCTCGTACCTTGCGTTCCCCCACCACCCCCGCACGGAAGGAACCTCCGTGACCCCATCCCGACGCCGCCTCACCGCGCTGGCCGCGGCCACCACCCTGGTGCTCACCGCGACTGCCGGCGTGGCCCACGCCGAGGTGCCACCGGACTCGCCCGAGCAGATCCGCAACGGCGACTTCAGCGACGGCACGTCCCCCTGGTTCTCCTACGGCACCGACGCGCTCGCGGTCACCGACGGCCGGCTCTGCACCACGGTCCCCGGCGGCCTGGCCAACCTGTGGGACGCCGGCATCGGCCAGGACGCGGTGCCGCTGATCGCCGGCGCCGAGTACGAACTCTCCTTCGACGTCTCCGCCAGCCCCGGCTCGGCCGTCAAGGCGGTCCTGCAACTCGGCAGCGCCCCCTACACCACGTACGCCGAAGCCGGCGCCACCGCCACCCCCAGTGCGGTGCACGTGGACAAGACCTTCACCGCGCCGGCCGACAACCCGTCCGCCCAGCTGATCTTCCAGGTCGGCGGCAGCGCCGACGCGCAGACCATCTGCCTGGACAACGTCTCGCTGCGCGGCGGCGAGGCCGCCCCGCCGTACGAGCCCAACACCGGGCCGCGGGTGCGGGTCAACCAGGTCGGCTACCTGCCCGGCGGGCCGAAGCACGCCACCGTGGTCACCGACGCCACCGACCCGCTGCCCTGGCAGCTGCGCTCGGCCGCGGGCACGGTGGTGGCCGACGGCCAGAGCACCCCGCGCGGCGTCGACGCCGCCTCCGGGCAGCCCGTGCAGACCGTCGACTTCTCCACCTTCCGCACCCCGGGCACCGGCTACACGCTCACCGTCGACGGCGAGACCAGCCACCCGTTCGACATCTCCGGCGCCCTCTACGACCGGCTGCGCGCCGACTCGCTCCAGTTCTTCTACGCCCAGCGCAGCGGCACCCCGATCGACGGTGACCTGATCGGCGCGGCGTACGCCCGCCCGGCCGGCCATCTCGGGGTGGCCCCCAACCAGGGCGACACCGACGTGCCCTGCCAGGCCGGGGTCTGCGACTACCGGCTGGACGTGCGCGGCGGCTGGTACGACGCCGGCGACCACGGCAAGTACGTGGTCAACGGCGGCATCGCCACCTACCAGCTGCTCAACACCTTCGAGCGGACGAAGACCGCGGAGACCGCGGCCGGCGGCGCGGGGCTGGGCGACGCCACCCTGCGGGTGCCCGAGCGGGGCAACCAGGTCCCCGACGTCCTCGACGAGGCGCGGTGGGAGCTGGAGTTCCTGCTGCGCATGCAGGTGCCGGCGGGCCAGCCGCTCGCCGGGATGGTACACCACAAGATCCACGACCGGAACTGGACCGGGCTGCCGCTCGCCCCGCAGGACGACCCGCAGCCACGCGAGCTGCACCCGCCGTCCACCGCGGCCACCCTCAACCTGGCCGCTGTCGCCGCCCAGTGTGCCCGGCTGTACGCCCCTTACGACGCCGCCTTCGCGGCCCGCTGCGGCAGCGCCGCGAAGACCGCGTACGCGGCGGCCAAGGCCCACCCGGCGGTCTACGCCTCGGCGGCCGACGGCAACGGCGGCGGTTCGTACGACGACTCGAACGTGACCGACGAGTTCTACTGGGCGGCGGCCGAACTCTGGCTGACCACCGGGGACCAGGCGTACCTGACCGACGTCACCGCCTCGCCGCTGCACACCGCCGAGGTCTTCGCCGCCGGTGGCGCGTTCGGCTGGCAGAGCGTCGCCGCGCTCGGCCGGCTCGACCTGGCCACCGTGCCCAGCGCGCTGCCCGCCGCCGACAAGACCCGGGTCCGCGCGTCGGTGACCGCCGCCGCCGACCGCTACCTGGCCACCCTGCGGGAGCAGTCGTACGGGCTGCCGCTGCCCGGCGACGCCGGCTCGTACGTCTGGGGCGGCAACAGCAATGTCGTGAACAACGCGATCGTGCTGGCCACCGCCTTCGACCTGACCCGCGACGCCAGCTACCGGGACGGGGCGGTGCAGAGCGCCGACTACCTGCTCGGCCGCAACGCGCTGAACATGTCGTACGTGACCGGCTGGGGCGAGCAGCACGCCCGCAACCAGCACAGCCGGATCTTCGCCCACCAGCTGGACCCGAACCTGCCGAACCCGCCCGCCGGCTCCCTCGCCGGCGGCGCGAACGCCGCCCTCCAGGACCCGTTCGCGGCCAACCTGCTGGCCGGCTGCAAGCCGATGTTCTGCTACGTCGACGACATCAACTCGTACTCGACCAACGAGGTGGCGATCAACTGGAACTCGGCGCTGGCCTGGCTGGCGTCCTTCCTGGCCGACCAGGGTGACGCCGGGGCGGTGCCGGCGTCGCGCTGCGCCGTCACCTACACCACCCACGGCAGCTGGTCGGGCGGCTTCACCACCCAGGTCACCGTGCGCAACACCGGCCCGGCGGCGATCGACGGCTGGAGCGTGCGCTGGGCGTTCGCCGGCGACCAGAAGGTGGACACCTCCTGGCTGGCGAAGGTCAGCCAGTCCGGTGCCACGGTCACCGCGAAGAACGAGTCGTACAACGCGAAGATCATGCCGGGCGCGTCGATCACCTTCGGCCTGAACGGTTTGACGGCCGGCGGCCCCAACCCCAACCCCAACCTGATCACCCTCAACGGATCCGCCTGCACCCTGTCCTGAGCCAAGATCCGGGGAAGGGTGGCCGCCCACACCAGGCGGCCACCCTTCCCCACCGCCCCAGACCCCCCCCCCAGCCCCCCCCCCCAGCATGATAACACCACACACACACACCCCACGCGGGTGCCCAACGCCCCCCCCCAGATCGTTCACACCAAGAACCA
>NZ_JBFAJK010000053.1:0-34700 GCF_040655175.1 Micromonospora sp. NPDC050495
CAGGTACGCGCCCACGGCCGACCCGCCGACATCCTGCTGCTGATGTCCACCAGCGGCACCAGCGCCAACCTGCTCACCGCCGCCCACGCCGGCCGGGAAACCGGCCTGCGCTGCTGGGCCTTCACCGGGCCGGGCCCCAACCCCCTCGCCGAGGCCTGCGAGGAGACCCTGGCCATCGACTCGCCCGACAGCCAGGTGGTGCAGGAGCTGCACCTGGTCGCCACCCACGTGCTCTGCGAGTACGTCGACCGGGCGCTGCCCGCGGCGCTGGCCGCCCGCCCGGCGGCCACCCCGGTGCGGACCGGGGTCGAGGTGGTGCTCGGGGACGCCCCCGACCGGGAGGTACGGGCCGGATGAGGAGGTCGAGCGTGACGGGACCCGTGGTGGTGCTCGGTGACACCCTGCTGGACCGGGACGTCGAGGGGGTGGTGAACCGGCTCTGCCCGGACTCCCCGGTGCCGGTGCTGGACGAGACCACGTACGTCGACCGGCCCGGCGGCGCGGGACTGGCCGCGCTCTTCGCCGCCGCCGACGGCGCGGAGGTGGCGCTGGTCACCGCGCTCGCCGACGACGCCGGCGGGGCCCGGATCAGCGCCCTGCTCGCCGCGGCCGGGGTGCAGCTGTACGCGCTGCCGCTGGCCGGCGCCACCCCGGAGAAGATCCGGCTGCACGCCCGGGGCCGGGTGCTGCTGCGGCACGACCGGGGCGGGCCGCCCGGCGAGCCGGGCGAACCGAGCGAGGCGGTGCTGCGCCTGCTCGCCGACGCCTCGGCGGTGCTGGTCAGCGACTACGGCCGGGGGGTGGCCCGGCAGCCGGCGCTGCGGGCCGCGCTGGCCGCCACCCGCGCGCCGGTGGTCTGGGACCCGCACCCGCGCGGCCCGGCGGCGGTGCCCGGCGTGCACCTGGTCACCCCGAACGAGTCCGAGGCCCGCGAGCTGGCCAAGGCCGCGCCGGGCGCGTCCCGCCTGGTCACCGCGTCCCGGGGGGCGCAGGCGCTGCGGCGGCGGTGGCGGGCCGGCGCGGTCGCAGTGACCCTCGGCGGGGACGGCGCGCTGCTCTGCCACGCCGGCTCCACCCCGCTGGTGGTGCCCGCCGCGCCGGCCGAGGGGGACACCTGCGGCGCGGGCGACCGGTTCGCCACCGCCGCGACCCTGGCGCTGGCCCGGGGCGCGCTGGTCTCCGAGGCCGTGCAGGCGGCGGTCGCCGAGGCGTCGGCGTACGTCGCCGGCGGGGGAGTGGCCACCGCCCTGCCGGCGCCGGTGCGGACCGCCGCCCCGCTGGTGGTCAGCGGCGGGGACCGGATCGGCGCGGCCGCGGCCGGCGCGGTGATCGCCCAGGTCCGCGCGGCCGGTGGCACGGTCGTCGCCACCGGCGGCTGCTTCGACCTGCTGCACGCCGGGCACGTGGCGACCCTCCAGGCGGCCCGGCAACTCGGCGACTGCCTGGTGGTCTGCCTGAACTCCGACGCCAGCGTGGCCGGCCTGAAGGGGCCGGAACGCCCGGTCGTGCCGCAGGGCGACCGCAGCCGGTTGCTCGCCGCGCTGAGCTGCGTGGACGCCGTGATGATCTTCGACGAGTCGACCCCGCACGCGGCGCTGTCCTGGCTGCGTCCGGACATCTGGGTCAAGGGCGGCGACTACGCCTCCGGCGGCGGCGAGCAGACCCTGCCCGAGGCGGAGATCCTGGCCCGCTGGGGCGGGCAGTCGGTGGTCGTGCCGTACCTGGACGGCCGCTCCACCACCGACATGATCGCCGCGGCCCGCGCCGGCCGGGGCTGGAGCACGGCACAGATTCCCGGCGACGGGGCACGCCGGACGGCGGTCACCCGGTCCGCGGCGGAGGGAGCACGATGAGCAGCAGTCCGTCCCCCGGGGCCGGCCCCAGCGTCCTGGTCACCGGCGGGTCGAGCGGGCTGGGCGCCGCGGTGGTGACCGCGGTGGCCCGGGCCGGCGGCCGTCCCCTCGTGCTCGACCGGCGGGCCCCGGCCGACGGGGTGCCGTGGGTCGAGTGCGACCTGGCCGACACCCGGGCCGCCGAGGCGGCCACCCGCGCGCTGGCGGAACGCTCCGGCGGCCTGGACGCGGTGGTCACCGCCGCCGGCATGGACGTGCCCGGCAAGCTGGCCGACGTTCCGGCCGAGACCTGGGAGCGGATCGTCACGGTGGACCTGCTCGCCACGGCGGCGGTGATCCGGGCGGCGCTGCCGTTCCTGGAGGAGTCCCGGGGCACCATCGTCACCGTCGCCTCCACCCTCGGCGTCAAGGCGGTCAGCGACGCCACCGCCTACTGCGCGGCGAAGTTCGGGGTGGTCGGCTTCACCCGGGCGCTCGCCGCCGAGCTGGCCGGCGCGGTCGGGGTCACCCTGCTGATCCCCGGCGGCATGCGTACCGCGTTCTTCGACGAGCGGGACGCGCAGTACCGGCCCGGGCCGGACGCCGTGCTCAACGAGCCCGCCGACACCGCCGCCGCCGTCATGTTCGCCCTCTCCCAGCCGCCCGGCTGCGCGGTGCGGGAGCTGGTGGTATGCGCCGCGCAGGAGTCGTCGTACCCGTGATCCTGGTGCTCCGGGCGCTCGGGGTCGGTGACCTCGCCACGGCGGTGCCGGCGCTGCGGGGCCTGCGGGCCGGCCTGCCCGGCCGGGAGCTGGTGCTGGCCGCGCCGGCCTGGCTGGCCCCGCTGGCCGAGCTGACCGGCGCGGTCGACCGGGTGCTGCCCACCGCCGGCCCGCAGCGCCTGGCGTGGGCGGGGCCGCCGCCGGAGGTGGCGGTCAACCTGCACGGCCGGGGCCCGCAGTCGCACCGGGCGCTGGCCGCCACCCGGCCGCGCCGGCTGCTCGCCTACCGCAACGTCGCGGCCGGACACCCCGGCGGACCGGCCTGGGACGGCGACGAGCACGAGGTCCGGCGCTGGTGCCGGCTGCTGCACGCCCACGGCCTGCCGGCCGACCCGGCGGACCTGGCGCTGCGCCGCCCGGCCGGACCCGGGCAGCCGGCCGGCGCCACCCTGCTGCACCCCGGCAGCAAGATCCCGGCCAAGCGCTGGCCGGCGGAGCGCTTCGCCGCGCTGGCCGGCGAGCTGGCCGGGCGGGGACACCGGGTGGTGCTCACCGGTTCCGCCGAGGAACGGGAACTGGCCGAGCGGGTGGCCCGGGACGCCGGGCTCGCCGCCGATGCGGTGCTCGCCGGCCGCACCGGCCTGGCCGAGCTGGCCGCGCTGGTCGCCGACGCCCGCCTGGTGGTCAGCGGCGACACCGGCATCGCCCACCTGGCCACCGGCTACGGCACCGCCTCGGTGGTGCTCTTCGGCCCGGTGCCGCCGGGGCACTGGGGCCCGCCGCCGGACCGGGTCCGGCACCGGGTGCTCGGGGTCGCGCACCACCCCGGGACCGACCGGGATTGGGCCGCGGCCGGTGGGGTAGGAACCCACCCGACATTGGCGGCCATCGGCGTCGGCGAGGTGCTGGCCGCCGTGGACGAGGCGGAACAGGCGGTGCGGGTCTCCGGTGCGACTGCGGCGTAGCGATCCGGGCCGGCCGGGCTACGGACGCCGGCGGCGCGGCAAGGGGTGGCTCTTCGTCGACCCGAAGGGCGAGCCTGTGCGCGACCCCGACCAGCTGGCCCGGCTGCGTGACCTGGTCATCCCGCCGGCCTGGCAGGACGTGTGGATCTCGCCCTACCCCAACGGTCACATCCAGGCGACCGGGACCGACGCGGCCGGCCGCAAGCAGTACCTCTACCACCCGGCGTGGCGGCAGAAGCGGGACGAGGCCAAGTTCGACCACGTGCTGGAGGTGGCCCACCGGCTGCCGGCGCTGCGCGACCAGGTCGAGCACGACCTGACCCTGCGCGGGCTGCGCCGGGAGCGGGTCCTGGCCACCGTCACCCGGCTGCTGGACATGGGCGCGTTCCGGGTCGGCAGCGACCAGTACGCCACCGGCGAGGACCCCACCTTCGGCGTGGCCACCCTGCGCCCCGAGCACGCCCGCTCCCGGCGCGGCTGCGTGGTCTTCGAGTTCCCCGCCAAGGGCGGCATCGATCAGGTACGCCGGATCGAGGACCCGCAGCTGTGCCAGGTGCTGACCAACCTGCGCCGCCGGCGGCGGACCCAGGAGCGCCTCTTCGGCTACTGGGACGGCCAGGCCTGGCGGGACGTGCGCAGCGACGAGGTGAACGACTACCTGCGCGTCGCCAGCGGCGGGGAGATGACGGCCAAGGACTTCCGGACCTGGCACGCCACCGTGCTGGCCGCCACCGAACTGGCCACGGCCGGCGCCCAGCGCTCGGCGACCGCGCGCAAGCGGGCGGTCGCGGCGGTCATGCGGTCGGTCGCGGAACTGCTCGGCAACACCCCCACGGTGGCCCGGACGTCCTACGTGGATCCCCGGGTGGTGGACCTCTACCACGACGGCGTGCTGGCCCCGGTGGGCCCGGAGATGCCCCGCGAGGCGGTGGAGAAGGCCGTCCTGGTGCTGCTGGAGGAGGAGACCTGACCGGCCCCGTCGGGTGTCCTGGGGGGAAGTTGCGACGGGGCCGGAGTCGGTGGCGGCGTCGCATCCGGTCGGTCGGCCACCGCACCTGGGTGGCGGCGTGCCGGGCCGGATGACGGCCGATCGGTCCTGGGGCCGCGCCGCAGCGCTCCGGGCCGGGTGACGGCCGGACGGCACCGGGCGGCCGCCCGCGACGGTCCGTCGCGGGCGCCTCGCCGCGGCCCCCCGTTACCAGTGGGCCGCCCGGTCGCCCGACCGGCCCGGGATCAGTATGTCGGCCGGGAGTTGACCGCGAACGCCGCAGCGTTGACGTTGCGTGCCGGGTCGACGTGGCGGGCCCGGTACGCCTGCGGGGACTCCTGGTGGGCCGACCGGAACACCCGGCTGAAGTGGGCCTTGTCGCGGAAGCCCCAGCGGGCGGCGATGGTCTGGATCGGCAGGTCGCGCAGCGCCGGCTCGGCGAGGTCCCGCCGGCACCGCGCCAGCCGCTGGTCCCGGATGTACGCGGCCACCGTGGTCTGCTCGTCCTCGAAGAGCCGGTGCAGCGAACGGATCGAGATGTGGTGCGCGTCGGCGATGAGCTGCGGGCCGAGCCCGGGCTCGCCGAGATGCCGGCGGATGTGCGCCTGGATCTGGGCGAGCAGGGCCCGCCGGCGCACGTCGGCCGGGATCGCGTCCTCGGTGACCAGGTGCCGGCCGAGCATCGTGGCGACCAGGTCCAGCCCGACGCCGGCCAGCCGCTCGGCGTCCGCCGCGTGGTACTGCTCCGGATGGCCGGTGAGCCGGGCCAGGTAGTCGGCGAGCAGGGCGCCGATGCCCTCGCTGCCGGACATCCGGCCGGCGAACAGCGGGGCCAGCCGGGCGTACGGCAGCGGCAGCGCCTCGTACGGGATGAAGGCGACCACCGAGCTGGCGTCGTCGCGGCCCTGGTCGCCGTGGTGGCGTACCTCGTGCGGGCGGGAGCAGTCGTAGAAGGTGAACTCGCCGGGCCCCAGGGTGCTCTGCCGGCCCTCCTGACCGGCGGCGCTGCCGCCGGTCAGGGTGAGCGCGAGCAGGTAGTAGTCGGGGTCGGAGCGCTGGATGAGCCGGTGGGTGCGGACGCAGTCCAGCGACGGGTAGCGGTAGCGGGCGATGAGCAGCGGCCCCAGCTCGAGGAACTCCGCCCGGGCGACGAAGTCGCCGGCGTGGTCGCTGCGCACCCGCAGCGGGGTGGGCGAGTCCGAGACCATGTCCAGCCAGAGGCCGAAGCGGTCCGGCGCGGGCACCTGCTCGGTGTCGAGGATGTGCGGCTGCAACCTGGCGTCCATCAACGGCCCTCCCCCCGGGTCGGCCGGCAGCACACGTGGCGGGCACCCCGGGCGGTCCGTGCGGTGACCTCCCGGGGCGTCCGGCATCCGTCTTCGACGGCCATCATCCCGCCGGCGCCGCGGGCGGCGGCGCCGGGGTGGCCGGTCAGTCGTTGAGCACCTGGGCGAGGCGGTCCCGGAAGCGCCGCTCCGAGTCGCTCACCACGTCGCCGCCGATGCCCAGGATGCCGCCGCTGGACGCGGCGCCGACCACCTGCTCGGCGATCTCCACCAGCCAGTGCCGGTACGCCCCGGCCTGCCCCTCGTCCACCTTGGCGGCCAGCAGGGTGGTCGCCTGGCCGGCCCGGGCCAGCACGTCGTCGATCATCGCCCGCGGGTCGGCCGGCTCGATGGCCGGCAACTCGGCGCCCGCCTCCGGGTCGCCCACCCGGACGACGATCTCACCGGCGACCGCCGCCACCAGTGGGCTGGCCGACTCCCGCCCCGCCGAGATGGTGTCCAGCCCGGCGGCGTTCTCGGCCATGGTGCGCTTGGTGCCGTCGGACTCGGCCGCGCTCGCGGCGGTGAGGACCGCCTGCGGCAGACCGACCAGCAGCCCCCACTCCTCGTCGGAGAAACCGAACCCGGTGTACGCCGGCTGCTCGATCACGATCAGGCCCCTTTCGCCGTGGTCGTCGTCGTTCGACGGGCACCACCGCGGTGCCCGGGTCAGGCTAGTCCAGGGTCAGCAGGCCCTGTTCGGACACCACGCGCACGGACAGCGTCTTGTAGCCCACCTCGTCGAAGAGCACCGTCATCCGGTCCTCCTCGTAGCTGAGCACCAGGCCGGCGCCCCACTCCGGGTGGCGCACCTGGCTGTGTACCGGGAACGGCCCGACCGCCCGGTCGTCGGCGACGCTGGTGCCGGCGTGGCAGTTGTCGCAGTGCCCGCAGACCTCGTGCATCTGCTCGCCGAAGTACGCCAGCAGCGCCTGCCCCCGGCAGCCGGTGGTCTCGGCGAAGGCGCGCATCATGTCGGTCCGGGACCGGGTGACGGCCTGCTGCCGTTCGGCCTCGGCGAGCGCCGCGCGGGCCGACTCGGCGGCCGTCGGGGCGTACCGGGGGGCGCCGAGACGCTGCCGGGGCCGGGGCTCCGCGGCGCCGACCTGCTCCAGCAGGGAGAGGTACTGGCCGAGCTTGCGCGGGCCGAGCCCGGTCAGCTCGCGCAGTTCCTTCTTGCCGCGCGGCTCCTTGCGCAGCAGCGCGGCGAGGTCCCGCAGCTCCTTGAGGTCGGGCAGGCCGCCGCTGAAGTAGCGCTGCAGGCCGATGTCCTCGGCGCGCCAGAGCAGCAGCACCCGGGCCGGCTCGCCGTCCCGGCCGGCCCGGCCGATCTCCTGGAAGTAGCTGTCCGGCGAGTCGGGCAGCGCCATGTGCACCACCCAGGCGATGTTCGGCTTGTCGATGCCCATGCCGAAGGCGGAGGTGGCCACCATGATCGGCACCTGGTCGGCGAGGAACGCCTCGTGCAGTTCGTGGCGGGCCGCGGTGGGCATGCCGCCGTGGTAGTACTGCGCCGGGTGGCCGGCGTCGGTGAGCCGCTGCGCCAGTTCCTCGGCGGCCCGCCGGGTCGGCACGTAGCTGATGCCCGGGCGCTTGTCGTCGCGGAGCAGGGTGAGCAGCCGCCGCCACCGGTAGTCCTCGGTCGGGCAGTGCGCCACCTCGAGGAAGAGGTTCGGCCGGTCCAGCCCGGAGACCACCACCTCCGGGTCGCGCAGCCGCAGCCGGGCGATGATGTCGTCGCGGACCGGCGGGGAGGCGGTGGCGGTCAACGCGACCACCGGCGGCCGGCCGATGCCCTCGATCAGGTGCCCGAGCGCCAGGTAGTCCGGGCGGAAGTCGTGCCCCCAGGCCGAGATGCAGTGCGCCTCGTCGATCGCCACCAGCGCGGGCCGCAGGCCACGGACCTCGGCCAGCCGGTCCGGGTTGCTCAGCGCCTCCGGGGTGATGAAGAGGAACTCGGCTCGGCCCTGGCGGATCTCGTCGATCGCGGCGGCCTGCTGGGCCGCGGTCTCGTCCGAGCTGATCCGGACCGCCCGCAGCTCGGGTCGCTGCCGCTCGTTGAGCGCCGCGATCTGGTCCTGCTGGAGGGCGAGCAGCGGGGAGACGACCACGGTGGGGCCGGGGATCAGGCTGGCCGGGATCTGGTAGATCGCCGACTTGCCGGCGCCGGTGGGCAGGACCACCAGGGCGTCGCGTCGTTTCATCACCGCGCGCATGGCGGCCAGTTGGTTGGGTCGCAGCGCGGTCCAGCCGAAGAGGCTGCGGGCGGCGCGACGCAACGTCGTCGAGTGCCTGGACAGTTTCATCAAGGGCCGCTGGTACCCCCGGCGATCAGCGGTGAAACCGCCGCGGTCCACCGCTGGGGAAGCGCCGGGCGGGATTGACGTCAGCGCCGGCCGCCATCATTATGAACATACGTTCATGAACGTGTGTTCATACGGAGGCGGGGCATGGGAATCACCCTGAACGAACACCAGGAACAGGCCTGGAACGGCTACGAGGGACGGCACTGGGCCACCCACCAGGCCCGCTACGACGCCATCAACAGCGGCTTCAACGAGCCCCTGCTGGCCGGCGTCCGCCCCGGCGACCGGGTGCTCGACCTCGGCTGCGGCACCGGCCAGCTCACCCGGCTCGCCGCCCGGCGCGCCGGGGCCGGTCGGGCGGTCGGCGTCGACCTGTCCGCCCCGATGCTGGACCGGGCCCGCACCTGCGCGACCGACGAGGGCGTGCGCAACGTCGAGTTCGTCCGCGCCGACGCCCAGGTCCACCCCTTCCCGCCCGCCGGGTTCGACGTGGCGCTGAGCCGGTTCGGGGTGATGTTCTTCGCCGACCCGGTCGCCGCGTTCGCCAACGTGCGCGGGGCGTTGCGCCCCGGTGGCCGGCTCGCCTTCGTCTGCCTCGACGACGCCCGCCGGGGCGACCTCGGCGCGGTCTTCGCGCCGCTGGCCGCGCACCTGCCGCCGGCCGGCACCGACGGCACCGCCACCGGCGAGCCGCTCTCCCTCGCCGACCCGGCCGTGATCCGCGCCGTGCTCGGCGAGGCCGGCTTCACCGACGTCAGCTGCGCGCCCCGGCAGGAGCCCGGGATCTGGGGACGCGACGCCGCCGACGCCGGCCGTTTCCTGGCCGGTTGGGGGCCGGTGCGGCACCGGCTCGCCCCGCTCGACCCGGCGGTCGGCGACCGGGTCCGCACCGCGCTGGCCGAGGCGATGCGGCCGTACCAGGGACCGGACGGGGTCCGGCTGCGCACCGCGGCCTGGCTGGTCACCGCGCGGCGACCGGGCTGAGCCCGACGAGCGGCAGCCGGGCCCGGCTCGCACGGGGGAGCTGGGCCCGGCAACGCCTAGGATCCCGGTGATGGCACCCAGAAGAGCGGCCGCGCTACGCGGCGGCGAGCAGAGCCTGCGGGAGCACCTGATCGCCGCCGCCGAGCGGCTGGTGGCCCGCCGGGGCACCGTGGGACTGACGGTCCGCGACATCGCCCGCGAGGCGGGAGTGGCCGACGGGGTGCTCTACAACCACTTCGCCGACAAGGAGGAGCTGCTCGCGCACGCCGTGCACGCGTACGCGCGGACGGTCGAGGCGGCGCAGCGCGGGACGGCACCCAGACCGGGGGACGGGACCGTCGAGGCGAACCTGCGGGCGTACCTGGACCGGGGGCTGGCGCTGCACGCGGCGATCCTGCCCGCCCTCGCCGGGCTGGCCACCCAGCCGAAGCTGCTGGCCCGGCTGGGCGCGCTGGCCGGCCCGCCCGGCGGGCCCGACCTGCGGACGGAACTCGCCGGGTACGTCCGGGCGGAGCAGCGGCTCGGCCGGGTGGCCCCGCACGCCTCCCCGGAGGCGGTCGCCACCCTGCTCGTCGGGGTCTGCCACGACCTGGTGCTGGGCCGGCTGCTCGACCCGTCCGACCCCCCGCCGCCGCCCGCCCCGGCCCTGGTCGACGCCCTGGTCGGCACGCTCCTGCACGGGGTGCTGCCACCCGGGGCGGGCTGACCCGGCCGGTCAACCCAGTCGGGGCAGCACCTCCCGCCGGCACCGGTGCCGGCGTCCCGCCAAACGGGTCAGGTCATCCGGAACACCGGGCCGCGCGGGTTGAAGGGCAGCCGGCCCGCGCGCGGCACCAGGAACGCGTGGTCACGTCGGATCCGCAGCACGTCGCACTCGCCGTCGGTGATCACCAGGAGGGGGCCGTCCGCCGGGAAGTCCTCGGCGGCCTCAAGCAGCCGCACCCCGGGTTGCAGCACCGTGCCGCCACGGCCGCGGACCCGAACCCGGCCGGCGATCTCCTCCACCGGGAGGTAGCCGGCGTCGTACGCCACGGTGTCGCAGAAGACCACCCGGGCGGCGGGCACGTCCCGGGCGGTCGCGTACCCGGCCACCGCGCCGAGCGCGCGCCCCATCAGCCGGGCGCCCATCGAACCCGAGGTGTCCAGCAGCACGCCGAAGGTCGGCCTGCGCTCGGTCACCTCGGGACGGTGCCAGCCGGGGCGCGGGATGCCCGGGGTGGCCGCCTGCCGGCGCGACGGCCGGGCGTACGAGCGCAGCCGCTCCCGGGCCGGGAAGCGCTCGTCGAACCAGCGGGCCAGTTGCACGTCCCATGGCGGCGGCGGCTCGTCGAGCACCCGGATCTCGGCGACCAGGCCGGCCGGGAGCAGCCCTCGCCCGGACGACTGGTGGTACGCCAGCCCGCTGGTCAGCGCCCGGCGGTAATACTCGTCCAGGTCCACCCCGCGCCCCGACTCGCGCGGCCCGGGGACGCCGTGCCCGAGAATGTCGCCGCGGCCGGGGCCGCGCAGCGTGGACAGCTTGCGGTACCGGCGCAGGTCGGTGGCGAGCCGGTCGTAGACCGCCTCGCCGGACAGGCCGCGCAGCTGCGGGTCGTACAGCAGCCCGTCGGGTGGCTCGCCGACCGCCATCTCCACCAGCCAGCCGTTGACGACGTAGTCGGTGGCCACGTTCCACAGGTACGGGTCCCGGTGCCCGACCCGGTCGCCGTGCCGCAGCGCCGCGTGCAGCATCTCGTGCGCCAGCACGAAGCGGCACTGCGCCTCCGGCAGCATCCGCAGCGGGTTGACGTAGATCTCCCCGGCGTGTGCGTCCACGGCGGCGACCGCGATGTCCCAGGACCGGGCCAGCTCGACGTCGGCGACGATCCGGAAGCCCGCGGCGAGGGCTCCGAGCAGCGGGTACGACGAGACGAACCACCGCCGCGCCCGTTCCCAGCCGGTGTCCCGGTCCACTCCACCCGGCCCGGGCTTCGGGGCGCCCGCCGCCGCCACGGCCGCGCTGGCGGCCGCCGCCAGCCCTACCGCGAACCGCTCCGGCCAGGTTCGCCAGCGGGTGCCGGCGGGATTCGCGACGGCCCACCGCTGCGCCGGGGTGACGTGGTGGACCTGATCCCCGCCGTGCCCGCCGACCCCGCAGTCGAGGTATTCCGGCGGCACGCCGCGGTGGCGCCAGTCGGCGGCCAGCCGCTCCTCGGCCGTGCCGGGCAACGGGGTGGGCGGCATCCGGGGCGGCCGGCCCAGCTTGGCGTCGAGCTGGAACCGGGCGACCGCCACGCAGGCCGCGACGGTGGCGGCCTGGTCGGCCCGGCCGGCCCGGTCCGGGTCCAGGTGGCCGAAGCCCAGGTGCAGCAGGCAGTGGGCGACCACCCACCACCACTCGTCGGGGTCGGCGCGCCGCCGCCGGTCGACCACGATCTCCCCGTCGCCCGCGACCCGGGCCCAGCCCTGCCCGTTCGCCAGCGCCTCGTCCTCGGTCCAGCGGAACCGGGCGCGGGGGTGGCCGTCGGCGAGCAGCGGCCGGAACATCGGGTGGTCGTACGCCCGCTTCTCGGCCTGGGCGAACGCCTCCTCGTTCGGGTCCGTCCGGCGGCCGGCGCGGCGTCGGGTGGCCACCGGTCAGGCCCGGGCCGCGACCAGGCGGGGCAGGTCCCGGGTCACCTCGACCAGGAACCAGGCCGGCAGCACCGGCATCCCGTCGTCGTCGGTGGCGACGACGAGCTGGGCGCACTCCAGGCTGATCTCGGCCAGTTCGACCAGCAGCCCTTTGGCCCGGACGGCGAAGTCGCGCACCGCGGGCGAGGCGTGCTCGCGCGAGGCGGGCAGCTCCCTGACCAGCCGGGCCCGGAACGCCTCGGCGAAGAAGTAGAGCAGGTCGCGGTCCTGGACGGCCCGCGGCCAGCCGGCATCGCCGCGCACGATGGCATCCAGGCCGTAGCGGTGCCGCACGGTCTTGACGTAGGCGGTGAAGTCCGCCGCGTGCCGCCCGGTGAGCGTCCCGCCGGCCAGCAGCCGCACCGTCGCCTCGTCGACCTCTGGGCCGAACGAGTGCAGCGCGTCGGAGAGCATGTGCCAGCTGCGCGGAGTGGAGAACGGCTCCTCGGTCTTGGGCGGGGCGACCCAGAGCTGGTCGGGGCGCTCGGTCAGGTAGTCCAGCACCCACGGGTGCACCCCGGCGCCGGTCGCCCAGGCCAGCCAGTCGGTGGCCGAGGCGCGCAGGTGGACGTGCACCAGCCGGTTGACCAGCGCCGACGCCATCGGCCGGGCGAGCGCGTTGTCGGTGGCCCGGTTGCCGGCGCCGATCACGATCGAGCCCGCCGGCAGCTCGTACGAGCCGATCCGGCGGTCCAGGATGAGCGAGTAGAACGCCTTCTGCACCTCGGCACTGGAGGAGTTGAGCTCGTCGAGGAAGAGGCAGTACGGCTCGTCCCGGGCGATCGACTCGGGCGGGGCGAACCGGCTGCGCCCGTCGCGCAGCTCCGGCACCCCGATCAGGTCCTCGGCGGCGAGCTGGGTGCCGACCAGCGTCACGCAGGGCAGCCCGAGCGAGTCGGCGAAGGCGCGCACCAGCGAGCTCTTGCCGATGCCGGGTGCTCCCCAGACGAAGACAGGCCGGACCACCGCCACGTGCAGCAGCAGCGTGGGCAGTTCGGCCGGGGTCACCGTGAGGGCGGAGTGCACGTCGACCATGATCGGGACTGGGGCGTCCGGCGCGCACCCGATTATCGCGGGCGCGGCTTGCGCCGGATCGTCGTCCGGGCAGCCGAGCGCCGACGGAACCGGCCGCCCGGCCTGGCCGAGGCCCGGCCGGTCACCGCAGCCGGGGCAGCACCTCACGCTGGTAGAGGTCGAACAGGCCCTGCCAGTGCGGGCCGGTGTTGGCCACGTAGATCTCGTCGAAGCCGGCCTTGGCGTACTTGTCGATCATCTCCAGGTGCGCGTCGACGTTGTTGCCGCAGACGAAGGACTCCTTCATCATCTCCGGCCGGACCAGTTGGGCGGCCTGCTCGAAGTGCCGCGGCGAGGGGAGCACCTGGGACAGCTCACCCGGCACGCCGGAGTTGGGCCAGCGCTCGTACGCGATCCGCACGCCCTCGTCCTCGCTGTCGGCGTACGCCGCCTTGAAGCCGGCCTGGCAGGGCTTGTCGCCCCCGCCGTTGTCCCGGAACCGGCGCACCATGTCGGCGTCGGGCATGGTGCTGACGTAGCCGTCGGCGATCCGGGCGGCCAGGTCGATCGACTTCGCGCCGAAGCCGGAGACGTAGATCGGCGGGGGCGTGTCGGGCAGCGTGTAGATCCGGGCGTGCTCGACCGTGTAGTGCTCGCCGTGGTGGTTGACGAACTCACCGGTCCACAGCTTCCGGATCACCTCGATCGATTCCTCCAGCATCGCCAGCCGGACGTCGGCCTGCGGCCACGGGTCGCCGAGGATGTGCTCGTTCAACGCCTCGCCGGTGCCCACCCCGAGCACGAACCGGCCGTCGTGCAGCACCGCGCTGGTCGCCGCGGCCTGGGCGATCACCGCCGGGTGGATCCGGACGGTGGGGCAGGTGACCGCGGTGGTCACCGGTAGCCGGCAGACCTGGCTGAGCGCGCCGATGGTGGACCAGACGAACGGGCTCTGGCCCTGGGCGTCGACCCACGGGTGGTAGTGGTCGGAGATCCACAGTGCCTGGAAGCCGGCCTGCTCGGCGCCGCGCGCCTGGGCCAGCAGTTCCGCCGGGGTGTACTCCTCGCTGGACAGAAAGTATCCGATCTTCATGCTTCCCCCTCGCCGCGTCCGGTGCCGGGTGCGTGTCCGGACGAGGGGAGCGGTACCCGGGGAGGTGGCGACCCGAACGCTCAGCGGCGGAACATCGCCCGGATGGCGATCAGCAGGAACAGCCCGCCCACGATCAGGCCGAGCAGGCGTACGCCGGGGATGTCCGCGGCCGTGGTGGCGTCGGCGAGCAGCGCGGAAGGCATGGTCGCACTCTCCCACGGGCGGTAGCGGTGCGCCAGGAGCTAACAGTAAGGATTGTTGACTATTTAGGGAGCCAGGTGTGACCATGTCAGCACCGCCGGGGCGGCGGACCGTGGGGAGACGGGGGTACGACAGCGCATGAGCGAGCGGATCGCGGGATCGACCGGGGACCTGGCGGCGCTCGCCGCGACCGTCCTGCAACCCGGCTTCGTCGGCACCACCCCGCCACCGTGGGTGTGCCGGTGGCTCGGCGAGGGGCTCGGCTCGGTCGTCCTGTTCGCCCGCAACATCGTCGACCACGACCAGGTGGCCGCCCTCACCGCGACCCTGCGCGCCGAGCGTCCCGACGTGATCGTGGCGATCGACGAGGAGGCCGGCGACGTCACCCGGATCGAGTCGGCCCGGGGCAGCACCCGGCCCGGCAACTTCGCCCTCGGCGCGGTCGACGACGAGGCGCTGACCGAGGAGGTGGCCCGGGACCTCGGCGCCGAACTGGCCGCGGTGGGCGTCACCCTCAACTACGCGCCGGACGCCGACGTCAACTCCAACCCGGCCAACCCGGTGATCGGGGTGCGCTCCTTCGGCGCGGACGCGGCCCTGGTGGCCCGGCACACCGCGGCCTGGATCCGGGGGCTCCAGTCCGGCGGGGTCGCCGCCTGCGCCAAGCACTTCCCCGGCCACGGGGACACCCGGGTCGACTCCCACCACGACCTGCCCCGGATCGGCGCCGACCGGGCCCGGTTGGACGCCGTCGAGCTGGCCCCGTTCCGGGCCGCGGTGGCCGCCGGGGCGCAGGCCGTGATGACCGGGCACCTGCTGGTGCCCGCCCTCGACCCGGAGCTGCCGGCCACCCTCAGCCCGCGCATCCTCGGCGGGCTGCTCCGCGACGAGTTGGGCTTCCAGGGCGTGGTGGTGACCGACGCCGTGGAGATGCGCGCCGTCGCCGACCGGTACGGCTTCACCGGCGGCGCGGTGCGCGCGCTCGCCGCCGGGGCCGACGCGATCTGCGTGGGCGGCGAACGGGCCACCGAGGCCGACGCGGTCGAGCTGCGCGACGCCATCGTCGCCGCCGTGCTGGCCGGGGAGCTGCCCGAGGAGCGGCTGGCCGAGGCGGCCAAGCGGGTCGGCCAGCTCGCCGCCTGGACCGTCGCGGCCCGGGCCGACCGGCCGGCCGCGCCGCGCCGCGACGGACCGCCGATCGGGCTGGCCGCCGCCCGCCGGGCGCTGCGGGTTACCGGCGGCCGGGCCGGGTTGCCGCCACTGGCCGGCCCGGCGCACGTGGTGGAGTTCGCCCCGCCGCACAACATCGCCATCGGCGCGGAGACGCCGTGGGGGATCGCCGGGCCGCTGACCGAACTCGTCCCCGGCACCACCACCGTCCGGTACGCCGAGGGCGAGGTCCCGGCCGACCCGGCGGTCGGATCGGCCGGCCGCCCCCTGGTGCTGGTCGTGCGGGACCTGCACCGGCACGACTGGATGCGCGCGGCGGTGAACCGCGCCCTGGCCGCCCGCCCGGACGCCGTGGTGGTCGAGCTGGGCGTGCCCGCCCTGGTCGCCGGCGCGGTGCACCTGGCCACCCACGGCGCCACCCGGGCCACCGCGTACGCCGTCGCCGAGCTGCTGGCCGGCGCTCGCTGAACCGCCTGCGCCCGGCCGACACGAGCGGCCGGGATCAGGCGTCCGGGACCACCAGGTCGGCGTACTCGGGGTGCCGCTCGATGAACGCGGCCATGAACGAGCACCGGGACACCACCCGGCCGCCCCGCTCGCGGATCTGGTCCAGGGTGCCGCGGATCAGCGCCGCGCCCACACCCATGTGCTGGAACCGGTCGTCCACCTCGGTGCGGGTGAAGACCAGCACCTCACCGCGGGGCTGGTAGGCGGCGAACCCGGCCAACGCGTCGTCGACCAGGATCTCGAAGCGGCGGGCGGCGGGGTTCTCCTCGACCAGGAAGCTCACCGGGCCATTCTCTCCCCACCACCGGCCAGCCGGTCCAGTTCGGCCAGCAACCGGTCCACCTCGTCGACCGTGTTGTAGTGGTAGACGCTGGCCCGGACGGCGCCACCGCCGGCGCGCAGCCCCATCGCCTCGAAGTACTCGTAGGCGTAGTAGTCGCCGGAGGAGAGGCAGAAGCCGGCCGCGCCCAGCGCCGCCGCGGTCTCCGCCGGGGCCGCTCCGGCGACCCGGAACGAGACGGTGGGGCAGCGCCGGGCCGGGGAGCCGTACACCGTGACGGCCGGGTGCTCGGCCAGCCCGGCGAGCAGCCGCGCGAAGACGACCTCCTCGTGCGCCTGGGCCGCGGCCAGCCCGGCCCGGACCCGCTCCCGCCGGCTGCCGGTGGCGTCCGGGTCGAGGGTGGCCAGGTGGTCCACGGCGGCGGCCACCCCGGCCAGCAGCGGGAAGCTCGGCGTGCCGTACTCGAAGCGGTCCGGCACCGCGTCGGAGGAGGGCAGCAGCTTGGCCGGGCGCAGCGCCGCCCACCGGGCCGGGTCGGCGGCCATCGCCGCCAGGTGCGGGCCCGACCACTTGTAGGCGCTGGTGACCAGGAAGTCCGCGCCGAGCGAGGCCAGGTCGGTGGGGCCGTGCGGCACGGCGTGGACGCCGTCCACGCAGACCAGGGCGCCGGCGGCGTGCGCCGTCTTGGCGATCGCCGGCACGTCGGGCACGGTGCCGGTGGCGTTGCTGCCGGCGGTCACCGCGACCAGCCGGGTCCGCGCGGTGACCAGTTCCTCGTACTGCCCGGCGGGCAGCTCACCGGTCGCCGGGTCGAACTCGGCCCAGCGCACGGTGGCCCCGGCCGCCTCCGCCGCCTGCACCCACGGCCGGACGTTCGCGTCGTGATCCAGCCGGGAGACCACCACCTCGTCGCCCGGCCGCCAGCCCGCGCCGAGCGTGCGGGCCAGGGTGTACGTCAGCGCGGTGGCGCTCGGCCCGAGCACCACGCCGGCGGGCTGCGCGCCGAGCAGATCGGCCACCGCCGAGCGGGCGGCGGCGACCAGCTCCAGCGACCGCCGGCCGGGCTCGAAGGCGGTGCTGCGGTTGCCGACGGCGGCGCCCATCGCGGTCGCCACCGCGTCGATCACCGGTCGCGCGGTCTGGGTGCCGCCGGCACCGTCGAAATGGACGAAACCCTCGCCCAGGGCGGGGTAGGCGGCCCGTACCCGGGCGACGTCGAAGACCATCCCGGCACCCTAGCGGGCCGGGAAGCGCCCTGCTCAACGCGTCCGGCCCGCGGCGGGCGCCCCGTCCGGCCGCCGCCACCGGGCGGCGCGCGCCCGGCCTGTGGTGGTTTCGGCCCCGTACCCTTGTCCGGGTGACGAACCGACGCGTTTCCCCCTCGCCGACCCCCGTCCGTCGCATCGCCGGCCTGCTGGCCGGGCTGACCCTGGGCGCCGCGCTGCTCGCCGGGTGCAGCGCGGAGGGCGCCTCCACCGACTGCGGCCTGGACGCCTGCACCGTCACCTTCGACCGGGGCGTGGAGGCCAGCGCCTCCATCTTCGGGGTGGAGGCGAAGCTGGTCGGCGCGCAGGGCGACCAGGTGACCGTCGAGGTCGCCGGCGAGCAACTCACGCTCACCTCCGGCCAGCAGGCCACCGAGGTCGGCGGTTTCCAGGTCAGCCTGGACAGCGTCACCGACCAGCAGGTGGTGATCCGGGTGGCGCACAACGCGACCAGCTGACCGGTCCCGTCGAGGCGGCCGACGTTTGGAAATCTTCGCTTTCGGTGATTGTGCCGCCATGTCACTCACCCGGAACGCCGAAGCCACCGCCGCCCGGACGGCGAACAGCAGGTGGCTGGAACTGTTGACCCGGGCCGGCTTCATCGGCTACGGGATCGTGCACCTCCTCTTCGCCTGGCTCGCGGTGCAGATCGCGTTCGGCAAGTCCGGCGAGGAGGGCAACCAGAACGGCGCGCTGCGCACCCTCGGTGCCCAGCCGCTCGGGAAGTTCCTCCTGGTCGCCATCGCGGTCGGCCTCTTCGCGATGGCCATCTGGCAGGCGTTCGAGGCGGTCATCGGTCACCGCTTCCGGCGCGGCCGGGAGAAGCTGTTCGAACGGATCGCCTCCGTCGTCCGGGTGGTCGTCTTCGTCTGGCTGGGCTGGACCGCGATCAAGGTGGTCCAGGACGCCAGCAGCAACGCCGCGGACCAGCAGCAGCAGTTCACCGAGAAGCTGATGGCCTCCGACGGCGGCCGGTGGCTGGTCGGGCTCGCCGGCCTGGTGCTCGCCGCGGTCGGCATCGGCATGGTCATCTACGGCCTGAAGAAGAAGTTCGAGCGCAACCTGAAGACCGGCGAGATGAGCCCGAAGACGCACCGGCTGACCCGCCGGCTCGGCATGGCCGGGTACGCCGCCCGGGGCGCCGTCTTCGCCATCGCCGGCGTGCTGATCGTGGTCGCCGCCGTCAACTACGACCCGGAGAAGGCGCGCGGCCTGGACGCCGCCCTGCGTACCCTGCGCGACCAGTCGTACGGGCCGGTGCTGCTGACGCTGATGGCGCTCGGTGTCGCCGCGTTCGGCGTCTACTGCTTCCTCCAGTCCCGCTATCGCCGGGTCTGATCCTGGTCGATACCGGGCGGGGCCGGGCACCATTGGGCCTTTGCCCGGTTCCCGGCCGGTGAGAGGGAGAGAGATCTCGTGCAGAGTTACCTCGTCACGACCGCCGCCGCGCTGAGCGCGGCGGCGGTCGCGTTGGTGCTGGTCGAGGTGGTACACCGGCTGGCCCGACGGCTCGGCCGACGCGCGCTGCTGATGACCGAGCTGGCCGAGCACTCGCACCGCGCGTTCCAGGTGGCCGCCACCGTGCTCGCCGTGCAGCTCGCGGTCCGGTTCAGCACCGGCTACGCGGTGGGCAGCCCGTGGCGCAAGCTCGTGCTGCACGCCCTGGTGCTCGCCATGATCGCCACGGCCGCCTGGCTGGTCGCCTCGCTGCTGGTGGTGGCGGAGGACACCGCGCTGGCCCGGTTCCGGGTGGACGTGCCGAACAACCGGCACGCCCGGCGGGTACGGACCCAGGTGGTGCTGCTGCGCCGGCTGACCATCGCGGTGATCGTGGTGCTCACCGTCGGCGTGATGCTGATGACCTTCCCCGCCGTCCGGGGCATCGGCGCCGGCGTGCTCACCAGCGCCGGTGTGGTCGGTGTGGTCGCCGCGCTCGCCGCGCAGAGCCTGCTGGGCAACGTCTTCGCCGGACTCCAGCTCGCCTTCAGCGACGCGGTACGCCTCGACGACGTGGTCGTGGTGGAGGGAGAGTGGGGTCGGATCGAGGAGCTGACCCTCAGCTACGTGGTGGTGCAGATCTGGGACGACCGGCGGCTGATCCTGCCCACCTCCTACTTCACCAGCACCCCGTTCCAGAACTGGACGCGTACCGAGGCCGCGGTGCTCGGCACCGCCGAGTTCGACCTGGACTGGGCGATCCCGGTGCAGGCCATGCGGGAGGAGCTGCGGCGGCTCTGCGAGGGCACCGAGCTGTGGGACGGGCGGGTCTGCGTACTCCAGGTCACCGACGCCACCGGCGGCATGATCAAGGTGCGCGCGCTGGTCAGCGCCGCCGACGCGGGCAGCCTGTGGGACCTGCGCTGCCTGGTCCGCGAGCACCTGGTCGGCTGGGTCCGCGACCACCGGCCGAGCGCGCTGCCCCGGCTGCGCGCCGAGCTCGGCGAGACCGGCGGCACGCTGCCCTGGCAGGCCGGGCGGCCGGGCCACCCGGCCCGCCGGCCGCCGGACACCGAGGTCCCTGACGACGCCCGGGTCTTCGGCGGCAGCGACGACGGCGAGGCCCGCAGCGAGGTCTTCGTCGGCCGCGAGGAGCACGCCGACACCCGCCGCTGACCCGGCCCCGGCCGCTCCGGCTCCGGGGCGGTCCGCGCTCCGACGACCCGGGCTCGCGGCCTCCCGGTGGTCCCGGCCCAGGCCGCTCCGGCTTCGCCCATCGGCCCGGCCTCCGGGCGGCGCCGGGCTTCCCGGTCGCCGCCGGGTCCGTCGTGACCTGCGCGCCGGTCGGCCCGTTGCACCTGCGGGATGCCGTGTCGGCCGCGACATATCGGGCCGACCGGGTTTGTTCCGTCGGATCCGGGGGACCTGCTGCCCACGCCCCGGATCCGGTCGCCGCCCGGCGGCCGGCGTCCGGTGGCGCGCGGCCGGGCCGACCGGCCGTTCCGCGCAGGATTGACGGGCGGCGACTCCGGGCATACAGCGCGGTGATGACGAAAGGAGGACAGCATGGCTGACGTCGCGAGTCGCAGCGCGTCCCGGACCGGGAACGAGCCGTCCACCGCCGAACTGGTGCAGCGGGCCACCGAGCAGGTCTCCCGCCTCGTCCGGGACGAACTGGCGCTGGCCCGGGCGGAGCTGACCCAGAAAGGCAAGCACGCCGGGATCGGGATCGGTCTGTTCGGCGGCGGCGGGGTGATGGCCTTCTGGGGCGCCGGCGCCCTGATCGTCACCGTCATCCTGCTGCTGGACCTGGTGATGCCGGCCTGGCTGGCCGCCCTGATCGTGGCGGTGGCGCTCTTCCTGCTCGCCGGGATCCTGGCGCTCGTCGGCAAGAAGCAGGTCAGTCGTGCTGTCCCGCCGGTGCCGGAGGCGACGGTCCGTAGCGTCCGGGCGGACGTGGACACCGTCACCGCCGCGGTGAAGGACGGGAGGCGGGCATGACCGGCAACGGGACCGGGGACGTGGAGGCGCTCCGGCAGGAGATCCGCCGTACCCGGGTGGAACTGGGCGAGACGATGGAGCTGCTCGCGGCCAGGGCCGACGTCAAGGCCCTGGTGCGGCACTCCGCCGATCAGGCGAAGGCGCGGGTGCGGGAGCAGGCGGCGTTGACCGTGGCGCGGGTGCGCGGGCAGGCTGCGGAGAAGGCCCGGGTGGTCCGGGCGCAGGCGTACGAGAAGGGCGGCTCGGTCGGGCGTAGCCCGGTGCCGTGGGCGGCGGTCGCGGCCGGCGCCGTGGCCACCGCGGTGCTGCTGCTGATCGTCCGGGGGAGGCGCAGGTGAGCAAGGGCATGGGCAGGGTCGTCTACAAGCCGGTCGGGGTGCTGATGGGCCTGGCCGCCGGCACCGTCGCCGGGGTGATCTTCCGGCACGTCTGGAAGCTCACCGCCGGTGACGGCGAGGCGCCCAGCGCCACCGACGAGGACCGCCGCTGGGGCGAGATCCTCGCCGCCGCGGCGTTGCAGGGGGCGATCTTCGCGGTCGTCCGCGCCGCCGTGGACCGGGGCGGAGCGGTCGGCGTACGCCGGCTCACCGGCCGCTGGCCCGACTGATCCGAGCTGTCCGAAAGGCCCCTTCCACTGTGTTGGACAGGGGCCTTTCGCATGGTCCGGCCGGGCCGCCCAGTGGATCTGTCGCCGCCGTCAGGTCACATGTCGGAGAATTTCGTCGGTTAGGCTGTGCAGAGTTTTTGCGGACGTGGTTTGCTGTCTCACGCTGTTGAGAGACGCGTGGGTTGAGAGAAGTCTCCTTCACCGGGGGCCGCCTCAGGCGCCGCTGCTCGAAAACGGCCAATCGGCCGCACGGCGTGCTCGGCCGCCAGTTTTAGAAGGAGATACACATGGCGCAGGGAACCGTGAAGTGGTTCAACGCTGACAAGGGCTTCGGCTTCATCACTGTCGACGGCGGGGGTGCTGACGTGTTCGTCCACTTCTCGGCCATCCAGTCCAGCGGCTACCGCACGCTGGAGGAGAACCAGCGGGTGGAGTTCGAGATCGCCCAGGGTCAGAAGGGTCCGCAGGCCGAGCAGGTCCGCCCCATCTGAGCTACGCCGCCCGGCGCGTCCGCCGGCGGCGAAAGCCCCGCGTCCCGTTCCGGGAGGCGGGGCTTTCCATATGCGACGGACCCGTGGCTCAGCCGCGCGCGGCTCATCCGGGCGATCGGCTCAGCCGCGCGATCGGCTCAGCCGCGCGGGCGGCGGGCCCGCATGCCGAACCAGAGCGCGACGAGTCCGATCAGGACGATCACCGGGCCGACGGCCGCGGCGGGCCGCTGGTCGGTCAGCACGCTGTCGCCCGCGTAGCCCAGCCCCTGCACGGTCCAGAGCGCGCCGAGCACCACGGCCAGCAGCCCCACGGTGAGCCGGAACCAGCCCCTCATCGTTCCCCCTCCGACGACGCAAGTCCGGCTTCAGCATGCCGGCTGCCCCCGGTCACCGGCGGCGCCGCGCCGGACCGCCGGGTGGCGCCGGTCGCCGGCGGGCCGGGTGGCCGGGTCACCACCGGTCGTGCACCTGCGGACGGATCAGCTCGTCGTAGGTGGCGCGGACGGCGGTCAGCTCCACCTCGGTCAGCGGCGGCAGGTCGGCGGCGGCCGCGTTGCGCCGGGCCTGCTCGGCGTTGCGGGCGCCGGGGATGACCACGGTGACGCCCGGCTGGTCGAGGATCCACCGGAGCGCGAACTGCGCCATCGTGCGGTCCGCGCCGACCAGCGGGGCGAGCCGGCGCACGGCGGCCAGGCCCAGGTCGTAGTCGACCCCGGAGAAGGTCTCCCCGACGTCGAACGACTCGCCGTGCCGGTTGAAGGTCCGGTGGTCGTCGGCCGGGAAGGTGGTGTGCTCGTCGTACCGGCCGGAGAGCAGGCCGCTGGCGAGCGGCACCCGGGCGATGATGCCGACCCCGGCCGCCGCGGCGGCGGGCAGCACCCGCTCCAGGGGCTTGAGCCGGACCGCGTTGAGGATGATCTGCACGCTGGCTACCCCCGGCCGGGCGATCGCGGTGAGCGCCTGGTCGCAGGTCTCCACGCTGACCCCGTACCCGGCGACGCGTTCCTCGGCGACCAGGGTGTCCAGGGCGTCGAAGACCCGGTCGTCGGCGAAGACGGCGCTGGGCGGGCAGTGCAGCTGCACCAGGTCGAGCGTGTCCATCCCGAGGTTGGCCCGGGACCGGTCGGTCCAGGCCCGGAAGTTGTCCAGCGTGTACGCCTCGGGCGTCTGCGGCACCCGCCGGCCCATCTTGGTGGCCACGGTCAGCCCGTGCCCCGGGTGCTCGCGCAGGAACCGGCCGATCAGCTGCTCGCTGCGGCCGTCGCCGTACACGTCGGCGGTGTCCAGGAAGGTGACCCCGGCGGCCACGGCGGCGGCCAGCACGTCCAGGGCCTCGTCCGCGCTGACCTCACCCCAGTCGGCGCCGAGTTGCCAGGCGCCGAGTCCGACGATGCCGACGTGCCGGCCGAGCCGGTCGAAGCTGCGCTGTTCCATCTCACCGAGCCTAGTGACCGGCTCACCGAGCCTAGTGACCGGCCTTGCCGGGGCGCGCGTCGGGCCGTACCGTCTAGCAGGACGTACGTACGGTTTGGAGGCCGCCATGTGGGACCCGAGCACCTATCTGCGTTACGGCGACGAGCGCTCCCGGCCCTTCCACGACCTGCTGGCCCGGGTTCCGGCGGAGCGGCCGCGCGCCGTCGTCGACCTCGGCTGCGGTCCGGGCACGTTGACCGCCGCCCTCGCCGACCGCTGGCCCGGCAGCCGGGTCTGCGGGCTGGATTCCTCCGCCGAGATGATCGCCCGTGCCCGGGCCCTGGCGCGTACCCGTGCCCTGGCCGCGGCCCGCACCGTGGCCGGGCCGGTCACCTTCGCGGTCGGCGACGTCCGGTCCTGGCACCCGGAGCCGGACGTCGACGTGGTGGTCTGCAACGCCGTGCTCCAGTGGGTGCCCGGCCACCGGGACCTGCTCACCCGCTGGGTCGCGGAGCTGCCCACCGGCGGCTGGCTCGCGGTCCAGGTGCCGGGCAACTTCGACGCGCCGTCACACCGGGCGCTGCGCGAGGTCGCCGGGCGGGACCGGTGGCGCGACACCCTCGCCCCGCTGCTGCGCGAGGCACCCGTCGACGACCCGGTCGACTACGCCGCGCTGCTGGTCGGTGCGGGCTGCGCGGTCGACGCCTGGGAAACTACCTACGTGCACCTGCTCCCGGCCGCCGCCGCCCCGGATCACCCCGTGCTGACCTGGATGGAGGGCACCGCGCTGCGCCCGGTCCGGGCCGCGCTGGACGCCGCCGGCTGGACCGACTTCCGCGCCGAGCTGGGGGTACGCCTCGCCGAGGCGTACCCGGTCCGGCAGGGTCAGGTGTACTTCCCGTTCCGCCGGATCTTCGTGGTGGCCCGCACCGGCGCCCACGCAGAGGAGAACCCGTGACCGACCTGTCCACCTTCATCGCCGGCCTGCCCAAGGCGGAGCTGCACGTGCACCACGTCGGCTCCGCCTCGCCCCGGATCGTCGCCGAGCTGGCCGCCCGGCACGAGGGGCGCAGCCCGGTCCCGGCCGACCCGGAGGCGCTCGCCGACTACTTCGCGTTCCGCGACTTCGCCCACTTCGTCGAGGTCTACCTCAGCGTGGTGGACCTGATCCGGGACGCCGACGACGTCTGGCTGCTCACCCACGAGGTGGCCCGGGAACTGGCCCGGCAGCAGGTGCGCTACGCCGAGCTGACCGTCACCCCGTACTCGCACGTGCACCGGGGGATCCCCGCGCCGGCGTTCTGCGAGGCCATCGAGGACGCCCGCAAGCGCGCCGAGGCCGACTTCGGCATCGCCCTGCGCTGGTGCTTCGACATCCCCGGCGAGGCCGGGCTGCCGGCCGCCGAACAGACCCTGCGGATCGCCCTGGAGCAGCGGCCCGACGGGCTGATCAGCTTCGGGCTCGGCGGCCCCGAGATCGGCGTGCCCCGGCCCCAGTTCAAGCCGTACTTCGACCAGGCCCGGGCGGCCGGGCTGCGCTCGGTGCCGCACGCCGGCGAGACCACCGGCCCGGAGACCATCTGGGACGCGCTGCGCGAGTTGGGCGCCGAGCGGATCGGGCACGGCATCTCCGCCGCGCTCGACCCGGAGCTGCTCGCCCACCTGGCCGAGCGGCAGATCCCGCTGGAGGTCTGCCCCACCTCCAACGTCCGCACCCGGGCCGTGTCGCACATCGAGGAGCACCCGCTGCCGCAGCTGGTCCAGGCCGGCGTGCTGGTCACCATCAACTCCGACGACCCGCCGATGTTCGGCACCACCCTCGACAACGAGTACGCGGTCGCGGCCCGGCTGCTCGACGCCGGCCCTGAGGGGATCGCCGCGCTGGCCCGCAACGCGGTGACCGCGTCGTTCCTGGAGCCGGCGGAGCAGGCCCGGCTCAGCGGCGAGATCGACGCCTACCTGGCGGCCGCGCCGCGCTGACCGGACCGGACGGCACCGGCCGGCGTCGCACCTGCGCCGGCCGGTGCCGTCCGGCCAGGACCAGTCCGAACCCGGCCAGCGCGACGGCCGACGCGGCCAGCCCGACCGGACCCGGTCGCGGCACGACGCCGGCGTGACCCGGACCGTACGCGAGCACCGGGTCCTGCCAGATGGCGAGGGTGAGGGCGACACCCACCCCGATCACGGCGGCCCAGCGGAGCAGCCGGCTGACGGTCGGCGTCATCACGGTCACCTCACGCCCGGGCTCGACGGGGGAGTGGCGCGCGGCGGGAGCGAGGTGTGGGGGGACCGAACTCCCGCCGCGCGCTCGGCTCCGCCGGCCGGAGTATTGCGGGGCGTCCCGGCCGACGGAACTGATGGGTTCGTTGTCGATGCTGACAGCTCCGCGGGCCGGCAGGGCCGCCGTTAACCCACATCTAAGGAAGACTTGCGGCGGCCCACAGCCAGCGGTCAGCGCGGACGCGGCCAGCGCCGGGCGCGAACGCGCGGCTCCCGGGCGTCCCGGGCCATCCGGCCGACCAGCCCGAACCGGTTGACCTGTCGGGGTGCGGCCTCCGGATCGGCCAGCAGCATCACCACGCTCGCCCCGCCCAGCCGGGCCCGGTCGATGCTCACCGACCCGTTGGCCTGCAGGGCGACCCGCTTGGCGATGTCCAGCCCCAGCCCGGTGGAGCCCTGGTCGCTGGCGCCCCGGCGCAGCGCCCGGTCCGGGTCGGGGATGCCCGGCCCGGCGTCGTCGATCCGGATCGCCACCCAGCCGTCGCGCCGGCTCACCGCCACCTCGAACGCGGTGCCCTGCGGGGTGTAGCGGAACACGTTGCCGATCACCGCGTCGAGCGCGGCGGCCAGCTCCGCCCGGGGCACCGGGGCGGGGATGCGCAGCTGCGCGCCGACCACCCGGTGCGGGCGGTTCTGGTCGCCGGCCAGGGCCGACCAGAACACCATCCGGTCCCGGACCACCTCGCTGACGTCGCACCGGGCCGGGGCGGGCTCCTGGCCGACCGCCTTGCGGGTGGTCTTGATCAGCTGGTCGACCTCGCCCTCCAGCGTGACGATGGCCTGGCGGATCCGCCGGATGCCCCGGCGGCGGTCCAGCTCCGCCTCGCTGAACGTGCCGATGCTGGTGTCGTCGGACTCCAGCGCCTCCGCGTCCAGCCGCAGCGCGGTCAGCGGGGTACGCAGCCGGTGCGACAGGTCGGCCACCAGTTCCCGCTCGTCGGCGCGCAGCGCCACCAGCCGCTCCGCCATCCGGTTGAAGGCGTGCCCGGCGGCGGTCAGCTCCCGCGGCCCGGTCGGCTCGACCCGTACCCCGAGGTCGCCGTCGCCGATCGCGGTGGCCGCCGCGACCAGGTCGCCGGTGGCGTCCACCACCCGGGCGGCGACCCGGTCGACCACGATCACCGCGGCCCCGACCAGCGCCAGCGCCACCGCGAGCAGCAGCAGCCACCGCCCGCCGCCGCCCGCGTCGAGCGCCTCGTCGGGAACGAAGACCTCCACCACGGCGACCCGGTCGCCGAGCACCACCGGGTCCAGCCGGAGCACCCCGCCGGGCACGTCGGTGACCACCGACTGCCGCTGGGCGGCGGCGCGGGCGAGCGCGGCCGGGTCGGCCCGGCCGCCCGACTCGTCGGCGCCGATGCCGTGCACGACCGGCCGGGACGCCGGATCGTCGCCGCTGGCCGCCACCGCCCGCGCCACCACCGTCGGGTCGGTGCTGGCGGCCAGCGCGCCGGTGACCAGGGCGCCGCGGCGGGCCGCGTCGGCGAGCTGTTCGTCCCGGGCCTGCTCGCGCAGGGTGATGCCGAGCGGGATGAGGAAGGCGAGCGCGACGAGGCTGCACATGCCGGCCGTGAGCCAGGCCAGCGTCAGCCTCAGTCCGGCGCCACCAGCCGGAAGCCGACCCCCCGCACGGTGCGCAGGTAGCGCGGCTTCGCCGCGGACTCGCCCATTTTGCGGCGCAGCCAGTACAGGTGAACGTCGATGGTCTGGTCCTCGCCGACCGACGGCTGCCGCCATACCTCCTCCAAGAGTTCCCGCCGGGACACTACCCGGCCGGGACGTGCGGCGAGATACGCCAGCAGGTCGAATTCCTTGCGGGTCAGCGCCAGCGGCTCGCCGTCCAGCACCGCGCTGCGCTCGCCGACGTCCACCCGCAGGCCACTCACCGTGTGGACGGCCGGCTGCACGGACCGGCTGGCCCGGCCCGCCCGGCGCAGCACCGTGGTGATCCGGGCGTCCAGGTGGGCGCCGGTGAACGGCTTGACCATGTAGTCGTCGGCACCCGCCCGCAGCAGCCGGACCACGGACTGCTCGTCGTCGCGAGCGGTGGCGATGATGATCGGTACGTCGGTGATGCCGCGCAGCATCCGCAGCGCGTCCGAGCCGTCCAGGTCGGGCAGGCCGAGGTCGAGCACCACCAGGTCCGGGGTCTCGGCGGCCACCCGGCGCAGCGCGTCCAGCGCCGTGCCGACGGCGTGCACGGCGTGCCCCCGGTCGGCGAGGGACCGCAGCATCGCGCCGCGTACGACGTGATCGTCTTCGACCAGGAGCACGGTGGCCACGTCAGCACCGTACTCGGCGTGGCAAGTTGATCGCGTTGCGGCGTTCCCGGGAAGCGGGCAAGCTGGGATGGCGATGACGTTCACCCTGTTCCCGGACGCCCGCCTCACGCTCGCCCGCGAGGCGCTGACCGGCCTGTCGGTGGGTGACGCGCTCGGCTCCCGGTTCTTCGTCCCCGGCGGGGCGGTCGCCCCCTGGCCGGACGCGTTGCCGCCGGGCCCGTGGCCCTGGAGCGACGACACGGAGATGGCGTGCTCGGTGCTCGGCGTGCTCGCCGCGCACGGCCGGATGGAACCCGACGCGCTCGCGCTCGCCCTCGCCGCGCACTACGACCCGGCCCGCCGCTACGGCGCCGGCGCGGTCGAGCTGCTGGAACTCATCCGCGCCGGCACGCCCTGGCCGGTCGCCGCCGCGTCGGCGTTCGACGGGCAGGGCTCCTACGGCAACGGCGCGGCCATGCGGGTGGCCCCGCTCGGCGCGTGGCACGCCGACTCCGTTCGGCGCGCCGCCGACCAGGCCCGCGCCTCGGCCGAGGTCACCCACGCCCACCCGGAGGGGATCGCCGGGGCGGTGGCCGTCGCGGTGGCTGCCTCGCTGGCCGCCCGCGCCCGGCTCGACGGCGACCGGCCCGAGCCGGCCCGGCTGCTCACCGCGGTGGCCGGCCTGCTGGAGCCGGCCGGCGAGGTGCACCGGGGCATCCGGCGGGCCACCGCGCTGCTCGGCCGCCCGGCTGTCGAGGTGGCGGAGGCGGTGGGCAACGGCTCGCGGATCACCGCGCCGGACACCGTCCCGTTCAGCCTCTGGATCGCGGCCACCCTGCTGCACGACTACCCGGCCGCGATCCGCGTCTGCGTGCAGGCCGGTGGCGACGTCGACACCACGGCCGCGATCGTCGGCGGGGTGGTCGCCGCATACACCGGGGTGGGTACACCGGGCGGCGTGCCGGAGGGCTGGCTGGCCGCCCGCGAACCGCTGCCCCGCTGGCTCACCACCCCCGCCTGATCGTCCCGCCCGGCCCGCGAACGAGATCTTGGTGCGAGGTGGCCCCGCTGCGGGCCGTTTCCTTCCCAGATCTTCGGTGTTCCCGCATCGTCAGCGCTGAGCGCCGGCGGTGGCAGCGGGTTGGGCGGTTGGGTCGGGGGGCAGGTCGGCGGGCGGGGTGGGGGGCGGGGTGGGGGAGTCGGTGGTGTCGGGGGACAGGGTCAGGGTGCCGCGCCGGCGGCGGCTGAGCAGCCAGCCGATCGCGGCCCCGCCGGCCAGCCCGGCGAGCAGGCCGCCGCCGAGCAGCAGGTCCGCGCTCGGCCCGTCGTCGGTCGCCCCGGCCGTCAGGCCCCCGGCGGTGGCCCCGCCCGGCGCCGCGCCGTCCTGGCCGCCACCGACGGCGCCGTGGCCGCCGTGGGCCGCGCCGGCCGGTCCGGCGTCGCCGCCGTGCGCGGCGGTGCCGGGCGGCGGCGGCAGCAGGGTCACCGTCGGGGCCGGGTGCGCCCCACCCGGTGGGTCGGCCCAGCGCACCACGGTCCCGTCGGCGTACGTCTGGATCACCTGGAAGGTGAGCCGGTCGGTGGCCGGCATCGGACCCATGCCGAGTGACAGCCGCGCCGCGCCCCGGGTGCCCGGCATCCGGATCCAGGTCACCGCGTCGGTCACCTGGTCCAGTTCGGCGGCGTGAATGCCGGCGACCGGCTGGTCGAGGCGGCGGGTGGTGATGCTCGGCGCCCAGTCCGGCACGGACAGCGGGTAGACCTCGCCGATCGGGGCGTCCGCCGGCATCTTCAGCTCGATGCGGGTGGTCCGGCTGCCGCTGCGCTCCTCGGGCAGCACCACCGCCAGCTCGATCGCGTCGCCCTGACGCACCTGGGCGGGCGAGGTCGTGACGGTCACCTCGGCGGCGCTCGCCGCACCCGGCCAGCCCAGCGTTCCCGCCGCCACGGCGGCCAGCAGCGCGGCCGCCCGCAGGCGACCCCGACGGGTCATCGTCATGGTCGTCCCCATCCGTCTCGGCGCGGCCGGCTCCGGCTCCGGCCACACCCGGTAGTTCGGGCCCGGGGGCGGAAAGGTTCAACGCCGGGGCGAATTCGGCGACACCACCGGCCGGGACGCGCGCCGTGGCCGACGACCCGCGACGGGCGACCGATAGCATCGCAGGGGCGCCGCCGGGCGGCGCCGCACATCGAACCGTCGACGACAGGAGTCACCGTGTCCGCACCCCGTACCCCCGTCGTGGCCGACCCCGTCGTCGTCGCCGCCGGGACGACGGCGGCCGACGCGGTGGCCGCGGCCGGACTGCCGACGACCGGCCCGAAGGCCGTCGTGGTGGTCCGCGACCCGCAGGGCGTGCTGCGCGACCTGGACTGGAAACCGGCCGAGGAGACCACCGTCGAGCCGGTCGCGCTGGACTCGCCGGACGGGCTGAACGTGCTGCGCCACTCCACCGCGCACGTGCTCGCCCAGGCCGTGCAGGACATCTTTCCCGAGGCGAAGCTCGGCATCGGCCCGCCGATCGAGAACGGCTTCTACTACGACTTCCAGGTCGACAAGCCGTTCCAGCCGGACGACCTGGCGAAGCTCGAGAAGCGGATGCAGGAGATCATCAAGTCCGGCCAGCGGTTCCGCCGGCGTCGCTTCACCAACCTGGACGAGGCGCGGGGCGAGCTGGCCGCCGAGCCGTTCAAGATGGAACTGATCGAGGTCAAGGGGGAGGGGCTGGACTCCTCCGAGGTGATGGAGGTGGGCGGCGGCGAGCTGACCATCTACGACAACCTCGCCGCGAACGAGGACAAGGTCTGCTGGTCGGACCTGTGCCGGGGCCCGCACCTGCCGAACACCCGGCTGATCGGCGCGTTCAAGCTGATGCGTTCCGCCGCCGCGTACTGGCGGGGCTCGGAGAAGAACCCGCAGCTGCAGCGGGTCTACGGCACCGCGTGGCCGACCCGGGACGAGCTGAAGGCGTACCTGAAGCTGTTGGAGGAGGCGGCCCGGCGCGACCACCGCAAGCTCGGTGCGGACCTCGACCTGTTCAGCTTCCCCGACGAGATCGGCTCCGGCCTGGCGGTCTTCCACCCCAAGGGCGGGGTGCTCAAGCGGGTGATGGAGGACTACGTCCGCACCCGCCACATCGAGGAGGGCTTCCAGTACGTCGGCACCCCGCACATCTCCAAGGAGGGCCTCTTCCACACCTCGGGCCACCTGCCGTACTACGCCGACGGCATGTACCCGCCCATGGAACTCGAGGGCGCGGACTACTACCTCAAGGCGATGAACTGCCCGATGCACAACCTGATCTACCGGTCGCGCGGGCGGTCCTACCGTGAGCTGCCGATGCGGCTGTTCGAGTTCGGGTCGGTCTACCGGTACGAGAAGTCGGGCGTGGTGCACGGGCTGACCCGGGTACGCGGCCTGACCCAGGACGACTCGCACTCCTACTGCACCCGGGAGCAGGCGCCGGCCGAGATCAAGCACCTGCTCAACTTCGTGCTGAGCCTGCTGAAGGACTTCGGCATCGACGACTTCTACCTGGAGCTGTCGACCCGCGACGAGGCCCGGCTCGACAAGTTCGTCGGGTCCGACGAGGACTGGGCGACGGCCACCGCGGTGCTGGAGCAGTGCGCCCGGGAGACCGGGCTGGACCTGGTGCCGGATCCGGGCGGCGCGGCCTTCTACGGCCCGAAGATCTCCGTGCAGGCCAAGGACGCCATCGGCCGCACCTGGCAGCTGTCGACCATCCAGTACGACTTCAACCAGCCGAAGGGCTTCGGGCTGGAGTACCAGGCGGCCGACGGCACCCGGCAGCAGCCGGTCATGATCCACTGTGCGAAGTTCGGCTCGATCGAGCGGTTCATCGGCGTGCTCACCGAGCACTACGCCGGCGCGTTCCCGGCCTGGCTCGCCCCGGTGCAGGTGGTCGGCATCCCGATCCGCGAGGACCACACCGACTACCTCCAGGACTTCGTCAGCACGCTGCGCAAGCAGGGCATCCGCGCCGACGTGGACGCCGGTGACGACCGGATGCAGAAGAAGATCCGCAACGCCCAGCAGCAGAAGATCCCGTTCATGGTGATCGCCGGGGACGACGACGTGGCCGCCGGCACCGTGTCGTTCCGCTACCGGGACGGCTCCCAGCGCAACGGGGTGCCGATCGCCGAGGCGGTCGCCCACGTGGTCGACGTGGTCACCTCCCGTACCAACTCCGGTCCGTCCGCCGAGGGCTGAGGCGTGGGCGGGGGCCCTGCCGCGCGGCGGACGGGCCCCCGCCGCCCGTAGGATCGCTGCTGTGACAGGGGCGGAACGGCACACGGACCACGGCACCGACAGCGGTCTGGCGGACGGGCTGGAACGGCTCTGGACGCCGCACCGGATGACCTACATCTCCGGCGAGGACCGGCCCGAGGGCGGCTACGAGAAGCCGGCCGGCTGCCCGTTCTGCCGGGCCCCCGGGCTGCCGCCGGAGGAGAGCCTGATCGTGGCCCGCGGCGAGCACGTCTTCGCGGTGCTCAACCTCTACCCGTACAACCCGGGGCACCTGCTGGTCTGCCCGTACCGGCACGTCGCCGACTACACCGACCTGGACGCCCCGGAGACCGCCGAGCTGGCCGCCTTCACCAAGGACGCCATGCGGGTGGTCCGCCGGGTCTCCAGCGCCCACGGCTTCAACCTGGGCATGAACCAGGGCGGGGTGGCCGGCGCCGGCATCGCCGCCCACCTGCACCAGCACGTGGTGCCGCGCTGGGGCGGGGACGCCAACTTCATGCCGGTGATCGGCCGGACAAAGGTGCTGCCGCAACTGCTCGCCGACACCCGGGACCTGTTCGCCAAGGCCTGGCCGGCCTGACCCCGGCCTGGCCTCCCCCTGGCCTGACCCCGGCCTGGCCCGGCTGACCCGGCCTGCCCTGGCCCGGCCTGACCGCTGCCTGCCCCTGGCGCGGCCTGGCCCCGGCGCGGCCTGACGCCGGCCCGGCCCGGTCTGGCCCCGGCCTGGGCGGTTCGCGCCGCCGGGTCGGACACTTCCGGTGGCCTCGCTCGACACTATGATCTTGCCCATGGCTCTGCTGCACCGCGCCGAACTGCGCCCCTCGAAGCTCGACCTGCTCACCGCCTGGCTGCCCGGCCGGCCCTGGTTCGCCGGTACCGCCGGCGCCGACGTCACTCGGGTCGCCGGGTACCGCTTCGACGACCCGGCCGGCGAGGTCGGCATCGAGACCATCCTGGTGCGGGCCGGGGACGGGCCGATCCTCCAGGTGCCGCTGACCTATCGTGGCGCGCCGCTGGCCGGCGCCGACCGCTGGCTGGTCGGCACCACCGAGCACTCGGTGCTGGGCCGCCGCTGGGTGTACGACGCGGCCGGCGACCCGGTCTACCAGGCCGCGCTGGCCGCCGCCGTCCTGGACGGGGCGGGACAGGCCGAGGAGTACTTCGAGGTGGACGGCCGCCGGGAGGTGCGCGCGGCCAGCATGACGGTGCGCGGCGGCCGGCTGGCCGGCGTCGACGCCGCCGGGATCGGCGCGGTCCGCGAGGTGGTCGACGCCGAACCCACGCGCCTGGTGACCGAGCGGGTGGAGCTGGCCCTGGTCCGCCGCCCCGGTACCGGTCCCGCCGAGGGCGGCCTGACCGGCGCCTGGCCGGAGCTGACCGAGCCGGTCGTGCTGGCGTACGCGACGCCGCGCTGAGGTCGCCCGTCGCCGTCCGGCCACCCCGGGTGACATTCTTCCCCTCGACCGTGCTCGAGGTGACAGGATGCGGCGATGGCAGTCAGCACGCGGCCGCTGGGCCGCAGCGGCATCGAGGTCAGCGCCCTCGGCATGGGGTGCTGGGCGATCGCCGGACCGTGGGCCGAGGGGACCCGGCCGCTGGGCTGGGGCGTCGTCGACGACGCGGAGTCCGTCCGGGCCGTGCGGCGCGCGCTCGACCTGGGCGTCACCCTCTTCGACACCGCCGACGCGTACGGGGCGGGGCACGGCGAGCGGATTCTCGGCCGGGCCCTCGGCGGCCGCCGCGACGAGGCGGTGATCGCCACCAAGTGGGGGTACACCTTCGACGAGCGGAGCCGGCAGGCCACCGGGGAGGACGCGTCCCCCGACTACCTGCGCCGGGCGGTGGTCGACTCGCTGCGCCGGCTGGGCACCGACCGGATCGACCTGTACCAGCTGCACCTCGGTGACCTGCCGGCGCCGCGCGCCGAGGCGCTGGTCGGCACCCTGGAGGACCTGGTGGCCGACGGCCTGGTCCGGGCGTACGGCTGGAGCACCGACCGGGCCGACCGGGCCGGCGGCTTCGCCCAGGTGGCCCGGGGCGCCACCGCCGTGCAGCACAGTCTGTCGGTGCTCCGCGACGCCCCCGCCATGCTGGCGGTCTGCGACAAGCACGACCTGGCCAGCATCGCCCGGGGGCCGCTCGGGATGGGCCTGCTGACCGGCAAGTACACCCCGGAGTCCACGCTGCCCCGCGACGACCTGCGGGGCAGCGCGCCGACCTGGCTGGAGTGGTTCCGCGGCGGGCGGCCCGCCCCGGAGTGGCTGCGCCGGGTCGCCGCGGTGCGGGACGCGCTGACCGCCGACGGCCGGACCCTGGTCCAGGGGGCACTCGGCTGGATCTGGGCGCGCAGCGACCGCAGCGTGCCGATCCCGGGGGCTCGGACGGTCGCGCAGGTCGAGGAGAACGCCGCCGCGCTGACCCGGGGCCCGCTCGCCCCCGACCAGTTCGCCGAGGTGGAACGCCGGCTCGCCGCCCTGCGCGCGGCCGCCCTACGCGACGCCGACCGCCCCCACTGGCCGATGCCCCCCGTCCCCGCCGCCCGCCCCTAACTCGAAAATCGACCGTAACTTGACGTGCGGCAGCATCCCGCGTCGCGGAGCGGCGCGGGATGGGTCTTGTTGGGTGGTGCGTTAGGCGGC
>NZ_JBFAJK010000054.1:0-32208 GCF_040655175.1 Micromonospora sp. NPDC050495
CCTGGTTGTGGATGGGATTCAGCAGGGTGCCACTCCGAACCCCGGGGGGGCGCGGCCCGGCCGGCCCCCCCCACGCTTTGCCCCCCGCCGGGGCGGGCCCCGCCCCCCCCCGCCCCGGCGAGCGGCGGCGTCCCCGACCCGGGCCGGCCCTGATCGGCCCGGGTCGGCCCTAATCGGCCTGGGTCGGCCCTGGTCGCCGAGCGGCGGCGTCCCCGCCGGGGGACGCCGCCGCATCGGTGGGTGGGGTGCGGGTCAGTTGTCCAGGACGGGGGAGTCGGGTCGGTCCACGTCGACGAACTCGATCTCCTCCAGCTCGCGGGACCGGCCACCGGCGGCGCGGGCCGCGGTGCCGGCCGCCCAGCCGATGGCCGCGCCGGCCAGCGCCGCGGCGATCAGCAGCGTCCACGGCAGCGCCGGCCGCCGGCCGGCGAGCGCGTCGAAGGCGAGCGTGGCCCGGCGCCGGGCCTCCTCGGCGGCGGACCCGACCAGGTCGCTGGCGTCGTCGGCCAGGCCCGTGCCGTTGCGGCGGGCGGCGCGCGCGGCGTCCCGGACGCTGTCACCGGCGGACCCGACGGTGGAGAGCAGCTGCTCCCACGCCTGGTCCGCGATCCGCTCGGGCTTGCTCCGGCGGTCCAGCAGACTGCTTCCGAACATGGTGTACCTCCTCGGCTGCCGAAGTCCCGGGGGTCGGCGGGACCGCGGCGGGCATCGGGCGGGTGACGGTTCGCTCCACCCGGGCTGTGCCCACGCGGCAGCCGCGGCAAACCAGCCGTGCCGGGCCGGCCGCCCCGCTTCCGGCCCGGTGTGGGAGGAACCACCCGAAACGCGCCGGGAATACGTACGGGCCCCACGGGCGGACGCCCGCTACCCTGGGTCGGCGGATCGACCGGCCCGGTCGGTCGTTGAGGATTCAGAACAGTTGTCGTAGGGAAATGAAGACCCATAGAGTCCGGATTGGGATGCCCAGGTGTGCCCAGTCCGCGAATTGCTCATCCCGAGGGGTGGCGACCGAGGCCATCGGAGGAATACTCTCGGTCGCGGCCCGCGTACTGATGAGGCGCCCGTACGGGCGAGTGGAGGTGCTCGCGTGAGCCTGTCGATCGTGAAGTCGGTTCTGTCGGGTGGTGTCATCCAGATCGCCCCGCGGGGTGAGATCGACGTCGACACCGCGTACGAGGTGCGTGAAGCGATCGCCGAGGTGCTCGCGAAGGGCCGCCCCAGCCGGATCGAGCTGAACATGCGGCTGGTCACCTTCATCGACTCGGTCGGCATCAGCGCGATGGTGGCCGGCTTCCAGACCGCCGAGGTCAGCGGCGTCAAGCTGCTGGTCACCGAGCCGAGCCGCTTCGTGCACCGGCAGCTCTGGGTGACCGGTCTGCTCGGTCTCTTCGGCGCTCCGGAGCCCTACTTCGCCGACAGCGGCTCCGAGGTGCTCCCCGGCGCCTGACCCGTCGCGTCGCGCGCCGACCGTCGGGACCGCCCCACCGTTGCCAGCCCGGCCCCGGTACGGCACGATCGTGCCGACCGTCGACGGCGAGGGGGTCCGGCTTGCTCAGCAGCGACAGCTTCAGCTACACCGTGCAGGCCCGCTGCACCCGCGCGGAGGCCCTCGCCCTGCTCGGTGACCTGAGCCGGCAGGGCGAGCTGCATCCGCTGATCATCCGGGTCCGCGAGCTGCCGCCCCGCCCCGGCGCCCTGGCCAGCTACGCGATCACCGACCGGCTGGAACTGGGCCCGCTGCACTTCCCGGTGACCTATCAGGCGGACGTGCTGGTCGCCAACGAGGACGAGGTGGTGACCGTGGCCCGGCAGCAGCCGGCCACCACGGTGCGCAACCACACCCGGCTGCGGGACGAGCCCGACGGGGTGGTGCGCATCGACGTGGAGATCACCCTCTCCGCACCGGCCCCGCTGTTCGGGTACGCCTTCCGGCAGGCCCGGGCCGCGCACCTCGGCCTCGCCAGCCGGCTCGGCGCGACCCTGGAGGGCCGGGCCGCCTGACCCCGGCCCACCGGCCGGCCACAGGTTCGGCCGCCTGACCCCGGCCCGCCGGCCACACCGTCGGGCTACTGGCTCAGGCCCGCCGGCCGGCCGGATCCTCGACCGCCGGGCGCTGCCCGTCGGGGTGGCCCGGGCGCTGCGGCGCCGCCCGTCGGCTGGTGGGTGCGGCGGGCCGCAGCCGCCCCCACGGCTTGTAGGTGGAGAGCACGGTGGCGACGAGCAGCAGCGTGCTGGAGACGGCCGGCGGGACGACCAGATCCACCCGCAGGTGCGGGGACGCCGCGCCGCCGAGCGCGCCGAGGTGCCGGATCCGCGGCGTCAACAGCAGCAGGACCAGCCCGAGCATGACCGTGGTGAGCACCAGCTTCACCAGCACCCAGCGCCAGCGCAGCAGGCCCCACGGGGTGAGCAGCGCGCTGGCCACCCCGACCAGCCAGACCGCCACGCTCAGCGGGGCGAACAGGTAGGTGACCAGCAGCCCGGCGGTGGGGTAGACCACGTCCGGGTCGGCCCCGCGCAGCCCGGCCACGCCCAGGGTGAGCAGCACCAGGTCGGTGCCGAGCCAGCCCAGCGCGGTGACCAGGTGCAGGGTGAGCAGGGCCTTGCGTCCGGTCGGGGAGAGTCGGGTCATGCCGCCGATGCTGCTCCGCCGCCGGCCCGCCGTCGTGGTCCGCCGGACGACACCCGGCGTACGTCCCGGGGCGTAGCGGGGGTCGCGCCGGGGTGGCCCGCCGGGGCGGCGGACCACCCGCGGCGGCTCAGTAGACCGACAGGTGCACGTGGTTGGTGTGGTCGCTGGACGGGTCGCCGTTGCCCCCGCTGTACGCCTTCCACCCGCTGCTGGGCAGCCAGATCTGCCGGAACCAGATCACGTAGAGCACGGCGAGCGCGTCGGCGTTGCGGATGAAGTACGCGGCCAGGTTGTTGCCGTACGTCTTGTCGCCGCCGCTGGCCACCCCGCCGAAGCCGTCCTTCTGTGCGGCGAAGTCGCAGGCCCGGCCCTTGGGGTGTTCGCCCGAGCCGCCGCTGCGGTGACAGGAGACGTAGCGGGTGAACCCGGCCGCCTTGGCCTGCTGCAGGGCGTGCAGGGTGCGCGGGGTGATGCACCCGTCGGCCGGCGTGGGGTCGTTCACGCTGCACGACTCGGACGGCCAGGAGCCGTCGGCGTTGCGGGGCGCCGGTTTCGCGTTCGTCCGGGAGGTGCCCTGCACGCTGCCGCCGTCGGGCCGGGACGCCGACCGGTTGGCGACCTCCAGCGCGTGCTCGGCCTGCTGCTTGCGCTTGGCCATCACCGCGACCTGCTTGCGCTGCTCCTGGATCTCGGCGGCCAGTGCGGCCTGGGTGCGGGTGGCCCGGTCCCGGGCGTCGAGCAGGTCGCGCAGCGCCCGGTCCTCATGCGCGGCGACCTGCTGGAGCGCGGCGGCCCGGTCCATGAAGCCCTCCGGGCTGCTGCTGCCGAGCAGCGCGGACGCGGTGCCGAGCCGGCCGGTCCGGTACGCCACCCCGGCGATCTCGCCGACCTTGGCGTCCCGCAGGTCCAGCTCCGCGCCGATGCCGGCGAGGTCGGCGGTGAGCTGTTTCTGCCGGCTCGTCGAGCGGTTCAGCGCGGTCCGCGCCTCCAGCCAGCCCTTGCTGGCCGCGTCGAGCTGGGCGCGCAGCGCGGGGGTGCCGCCCTCGTCGTCACCGCCCGGGGCGGCGGCGAGCAGGCCGGTCGGGGAAGGGCCGGCGAGCCGGCCGGCGGGGGAAGTCGCCGACGCGGGGGAGGCCGGCACGGTCACGACGCCGAGGGCGAGCGTCGCGACGAGCAGGGCCGCCAACCGGGCGGCCGTCCGTCGTACAGGTGCCATGGATGGCATTCAGGTTCCTTCCGTCAACCGCCGACCGGGTTAGCTGACGGGTTCGGGACGGAAGATCCCTACCGCTGACGCGGATGCACCCCAGGTGCGTGGTTCCCCGGCTCGCCGCGTTCCGGCGATTAGGCGACGGCCACCGCGGGCGCCGGGAGGGCGCCGCCCGGCGGCCGGGACCGAGCCTACCGGCGGTACCCGGTCCCGGCCCGGTAGGCGGGCCGAGCATTCGGGCATAAAGCCGGCATAAGTGCACAATAGCCACTCGGATTTAAGGTTGTCCTCATTACCACTCGACCGAGCCGCACGCGCCCGCCGACGCTCCGGGTTCGATCTGCAACGTGGCGTGATCGATCGAGAAGTCGTCGTGCAGCGCGGTCCGGGCCGCGGCCAGCACCTCGCCCACCTCGGCGCCGGGAGCCATGGTCAGGTGCGCGGAGGCCACCTCCATCCCTGAGGTGAGCGTCCAGACGTGCAGGTCGTGCACCTCGGCCACGCCGGGCACCGCGGCCAGCCGGTCGTGCACGGCGGTCACCTGGAGGTGCTCCGGGGCGGCCTGCACCAGGATGCGCAGCGCGGCCCGTCCGAGCCGCCAGGTGCGCGGCAGGATGAACAGCCCGATCGCCACGGCGACCAGCGGGTCGGCCCACCACCAGTCGGTGACCGCGATGACCAGCGCGGCGCCGATCACGCCGAGCGAGCCGAGCAGGTCGCCGAGTACCTCCAGGTAGGCCCCGCGCAGGTTGATGCTCTCCTGCGCGCCGGCGCGCAGCAGGGCGAACGCCGCGATGTTGGCCAGCAGGCCGAGCACCGCCACGGCGAGCATCGGCCCGGCGAGCACCTCCGGCGGCTCGCCGAACCGGCGTAGCGCCTCGACCAGCACGTAGACGGCGACCGCGCCGAGCAGCACCGCGTTGGCCAGGGCGGCCAGCACCTCCAGCCGGTAGAGCCCGAAGGTGCGCTGCGGATCGGTCCCGGCCCGGCGGGTGGCGGTGATCGCGGCCAGCGCCATTGCGATGCCGAGCACGTCGGTGAACATGTGCCCGGCGTCGGAGAGCAGGGCCAGCGAGCCGGTGCCGAACGCGGCCACGGCCTCGACCAGCATCAGGGCGGTGAGCAGGCCGAGCGCGGCCCACAGCCGGCCCCGATGGCGCTGCGCGGCGTTGGCCACCGCGCCGCTGTGGTCATGACCTCCGCCCACGCCCTTACCCTCTCGTCCCTCGGCCCGGCCGGACTCAATCTATGCTCACATCGCTATGTGTGCAAGTGAATGGCCGGGCCGGGCCCCGGACGGCGGACCGGCCGACGTCAGGCGGCCGGCTCCAGCGTGGTGAGGCGCTGGGTGGCCCGGGAGAGCGCCACGTAGAGGGTCCGCACCCCCGACCCCGGGTCGGCGCGGATCTCGCCCGGCGCGACCAGCACCACCCCGTCGTACTCCATGCCCTTGGCCTGGAGGCTGGTCACCACCTGCAACCGGCCGGCACCGAGCGCGTCCAGCCAGCCGGCCACCTCGTCCCGGCGCGGCACCGGCGTGATCACCCCGACCGTGCCCGCCACCTCGGCCAGCAGATCCCGCGCCGCGGCCACGGTGGCCGCCGGCAGCCCGGCCGCCGGCACCACCCGCTCGACCGGCGCCACCCCGGTGGAGCGCACCGCGCTGGGCAGGGCCAGGTCCGGGTAGAGCCGGCGGATCTCCGCCGCCGCCACCGCGAAGATCTCCGCCGAGTTCCGGTAGTTCGTGGTCAGCTCGTACCGGTACCGGCGGCGCCGGCCCAGCGCCTGGTCGCGGGCGCGGGTCAGCTCCTGCGGATCGCCGATCCAGGCGGTCTGCGCCGGATCGCCCACCACGGTCCAGGAGGCCAGCCGACCGCGCCGGCCGATCATCCGCCACTGCATCGGCGAGACGTCCTGCGACTCGTCGACCACCACGTGCGCGTAGTCGCGGTAGTCCTCCGGGCGCTCCCGGGCGGCGGCCCGGGCCGCCCGCTGCCGGTCGGCGTGCGTGCTCAGCTCACGGACCCCCCCGGCGAGCTGGAACGGGTCGCGCTGGGGTCGCCGCCGCTGCACCGGCTTGCCGAGCAACGCGTCCAACTCGTCCAGGAGCGCGACGTCGGCGATCGTCGGCCCCTCCCCGGCCAGGCTCCGGTACGCCTCGACGAGCAGCCCGATCTCCGCCCCCGACAGCACCCCGCCGGCGTACCGGCGCAGCCGCTCGGGGCGGGCCAGCCAGCCGAGCACGTGCCGGGGATGCAGCCGGGGCCACCACGCCTTGAGGAACTCCCGGAACTCCGGCCGGTCGATGATCTCGTCCTCGAACGCGGGCTGCTCCGGCAGCCGGCCGATGCGCAGCGTGCGGGCCTGCGCGTAGAGGGCGGCCAGCACGGCGTCGAACCCGGCCCGGCGCACCTCGTTGCGGCGCGCCCCGCGCGGCAGCGCCCGGTCCCGGATACCGTCCAGCTCGGCCCGCTCCAGCCGCAGCAGCTCGCCCCGGTAGAGCAGGCGCAACTCGGTGGGTGCGCCCGGCGCCGCGTCCCGGACGGCCCGCTCCAACACCCGGCGCATCCGCAGCGAGCCCTTCACCGCCGCCACCTCCGGCGGGTCGGTACGGGTCGCCGACACGCCCGGGAAGAGCGAGCCGAGCGAGTGCAGGGTGGCGGTCTCCTCGCCGAGCGAGGGCAGCACCGAGGCGATGTACTCGACGAACACGCTCGACGGGCCGACCACCAGGATGCCGCCGCCGGCGTACCGGGAGCGGTCGGAGTAGAGCAGGTACGCGGCCCGGTGCAGGGCCACCGCCGTCTTGCCGGTGCCCGGGCCGCCGGAGACGATCGTCACGCCGTTGCCGGGGGAGCGGATCGCCTCGTCCTGCTCCCGTTGGATGGTGGCCACGATGTCCCGCATGCCCCGGCCGGTGGCCCGGGACAGGGTGGCCAGCAGCGCGCCGTCGCCCACCACCGCCAGCTCCGGCGGCGCCGACTCCGGGTCCAGCAGGTCGTCCTCGATCCGGGTGACCTTCTCCGCCGACGACTGGATGGTGCGCCGGCGCACCACGCCCATCGGCTCGGCCGGGGTGGCCTGGTAGAAGGCCGCCGCCGCCGGAGCCCGCCAGTCCACCACCAGCGTCTCGGCGTTCTCGTCGCGCACCCCGAGCCGCCCCACGTGCAGCACCTGCCCGGTCCGCAGGTCCAGCCGGCCGAAGACCAGCCCCTCGTGCTCGGCGTCGAGCACGTACCGGCGCTGCGCCGCGTGGAAGACCATGGCGTCCCGCTCCACCAGGGCGCCGAAATTGCCGACCCGAGCCAGCCGGTAGCCCTCCCGCTCGGCCTCGGCGGCCGCGCGCCGCAGCTCCGCGAGCCGGGCGTACACCCGGTCGAGATGCCGCTGTTCGACGGCGATCTCCTGTTCCAGGGTGGTCTGGTCGCTCAACGCGGGGGCTCCTGATGGTCACGGGGCGGGCACGGCGGGCTGAATGAGGGTACGGGGCGGCGGTTGAGCGCCCTGCCGGGGCCATGCCGCGCGTGGCGTTCGACCCGTGCCGGATGCCCGTTATCCAGCGGTTCCCACCCGTTCGCGAGGCACCGACGGCCGCTCCGCCGATTCAGGCGGCCAGCGGTCGCTGCGCCGGGCCGGGCGCCGCGGCCAGGACCTGGCCGAGGACGGCGGCGAGCGCGGCGTTGACCGCGTCGGGGCGCTCCATCATGAGCATGTGCCCGGCGCCCGGGCAGACGGTCAGCTCGGTGGTGGGCAGCGCCGCGGCGATCGACTCGGCGCACGGCGGCGGGGTGAGCCGGTCCCGGTCGCCGACCAGGGCGGCGGCCGGCAGCCGGCCCAGCGCGGCCAGGGTCGCCAGCCGGTGCTGGGCGCCGATCGAGGCGCGGAACCCGCCGATCGAGCGGAGCGAGGCGTGCGCCACCGCCGAGGTGACCAGCCGGATGTCGGCCGGGTCGCAGCGGTCCCCGAAGAGCATCCAGCGGATGCTCGGGCGCAGCGCGCGGAGCAGGGCGCGCGGCGGACGCCAGGCGCCGCAGCGGGCCAGCACCCCGGCGCCGGTGGTCTCGGCCAGCCGGATCAGCCGGGCGATGCGCGGGGAGAGCCCGTACGCGGTGTGGGTGTGCCCCTCGGCGGTGGTGGAGACGAACACCAGCCCGGCCGTGCGGGCGGCGAAGTGCTCCGGGTGGCGGTGGGCGTACTCCATCACGGTCATCCCGCCCATCGAGTGCCCCACCAGCACGATCCGCCCGGTGGGGGCCACCTCGTCGACCAGCGCGGCCAGGTCGTCGCCGAGCTGGGCCAGCGTCGCCGTACGCAGCGCCATGCAGCTGGAGCGGCCGTGGCCCCGGGCGTCGTAGGTCACCACCCGGACCCGGCCAGCGAAGCGGGCCCGCAGCTCGGCGAGCTGCCGGTGCCAGCTGCGCCCGTCCAGCGTCCAGCCGTGCAGCAGGATCGCGGTGACCTCGGCGTCGACCGGCCCGGTCGCCTCCACGTGCAGGCGTACGCCGTCGGGAAGCCGTACCTCCAGTTGCTGCCCCATCGCTGAACCTCCCCCGGGCGGCCGGTGTCCTGCGCACCGGGTCAACCCGGCGGTAACGACCGGCTACCCCCCATGACATCACGCCAACCGTGCCGTGGAGAAGATTCCCGACCCGGCCCCGTCCGGCCGGATCGGCGACCACGCTGTAAGGCATGCCGCGCCCCACCCCGGCCGCCCGCAGCCCACGGGCCGCCCTCGCCGAGCTGCTGGCCGGCAACCGCCGCTTCGCCAGCGGGCAGCCGGTGCACGGCCACGACGTCACCGCGGCGGCCGCCGTCGCCTCCGGTGACCAGCAGCCGTACGCCGTGGTGCTCGGCTGCATCGACTCCCGGGTGCCGCTGGAGGCGATCTTCGACCAGACGTTCGGCTCGATCTGCGTCATCCGCACCGGCGCGCACGTGCTCGACCGCGCGGTGCACGGCTCGGTGGAGTTCGCCGTCGAGCAGCTCGGGGTGACGCTGGTGATGGTGCTCGGGCACGAGCGTTGCGGGGCGGTCGGCTCGGCGGTGCAGGCGCTGCGGACCGGGCGGCGACCGGGCGGCGCGCTGGCGTACCTGGTGGACCGGATCGCCCCGGCGGTCGTCGAGGTCGGCGCCGACGGCCCGGCGGCGCAGTCGCTGGCGATCCGCCGGCACGTGCTCCGCACGGTGGCCGCGCTGCGCGCCGACCACCGGCTCGCCGGGCCGGTCGCGGCCGGCACGGTGGCCGTGGTCGGCGCCCGCTACGACCTGGCCACCGGCGAGGTCACCCCGCTGACCGAGGACGGATAGACGACGAACCGCCCGCCGGATGACCCGGCGGGCGGTTCGTGGGGTGTCGCTGGTGCGGGGCCTCAGCCCTCGAAGACGCCGGCCTCGACGAGGCGCTTCTCGGTGGCGTCCCAACCGTGCTCCGGGTGGGCGGCCGCGAGGCTGTTGATCTCGGCGCGGACCTTGGCGGCGTGGCCGGCGGCGGCCAGCGTGCGGATCTCCTCGACGAAGGCCTCGGAGTCGGTACGCAGGTGCGCGGTCTTGCCGTTGGTCAGGTTGCGCACGTAGGCGTGCTTGCCGCCGTTGAGCGGGATCAGGTACTTGAACTCGCCCAGCACGCTGAGGGCGCCACCCTGGCCAGCCTGGCCGGCCCGGACTGACGCGCGCGCGGTCTTAGAGGTGTTGCTCGCCACGGAGGTACTCCTTGCAGACGTACGGGAGGACGGAAAACGTCCGGGGGCTGGTGCGGATGGCGCCCGGGTGAGCGTCAACCCGCGAAGATGTACGGCGGCACAGAACCGCCCAGAGAACTGTACACGACCTCGACGCCTGGCTGGTCGTCGCGCCGTCAGGGAGCACAACCAGGTCAGCCACCCGGGTATTTCCCGCCGGCGGAGGCGGCGAATTTTCCGATTCGCTGGCGCACCACCCGTCACAGCGTCATCATGAGTTACCAGAGGCCACTCGGGTGGACGAGGTCGTAGGGGAAGACGCACCTCGGCTCACCGGGAGGTCACCGTGCCAACGCGTGGCGTCGTATACGTCCACTCGACCCCGCTCGCCGTGTGCTCGCACGTCGAGTGGGCGATCGCGCGCGTCCTCGCCGCGCCGGTCAACCTGCACTGGACGGCCCAGCCGGTCGATCCGGGGGCCCGGCGTGCCGAGTGCGGGTGGACCGGCAGCCCGGGGACGGGCGCCGAGCTGGCTGCTGCCCTCCGGCAGTGGCCCATGATCCGTTTCGAGGTGACCGAGGAGCCGAGCCCGGGCGTCGACGGCGAGCGGTTCATGTACGTGCCCGGGCGGGGGCTGTTCCGGGCCACCGTCGGCGCGGCCGGCGACATCCAGCTCGGCGAGGACCGGCTGCGCGCCATCATGGCGTCCGCCCGCGCCCCCGAGGCCCTCGCGCACGCCCTCGACAAGGCGCTCGGCACCGCCTGGGACGCCGAACTGGAGCCCTACCGGTACGCCGGCGACGGCGCCCCGGTGACCCTGCTCACCCGGGTGGGCTGACGGGGGACTCAGTTCCGCCGATACCGTGGGGTGATGTCGACTTCCCCTCGACGTGCCGCCGTCGCCTGCGCCGCCCTGACCGCCGTGCTCATCACCGGGTGCGGCACCGGGCCGGACCGGCCGCGCCCGGCGCCCTCGTCGAGCCCTTCCTCGGCCGCGCCGACGCCCACCAGGGCGGATCCGGCGGCGGATCCGGCCGCCCGCGCGGCCGCCCTGGTCGGCACGCTCGCCGACGAAGACCTGGTCGGCCAGGTGCTGATGCCCTACGCCTACGGCAGCTCGGCGACCAAGGTCTCGCCCGGGTCGGCGGCCGGCAACCGGGCCCTGGCCGGCGTCGCCACCCCCGCCGAGATGGTGGCGAAATACCGCCTGGGCGGGCTGATCCTGGTCGGCTTCAGCGCCGACGACCCGACCTCCGGCAACCAGGCCACCACCAACGTGGAGAACCCGAACCAGGTCCACGAGCTGACCACCGGGCTGCGCGCGGCCGCCGGCCGGCTGCCCGCCGGCTCGGCGCCCTTCCTGATCGGCACCGACCAGGAGTACGGGGTGGTCACCCGGATCACCGGCGGGGTGACCCTGCTGCCCAGCCCGCTCGCGGCCGGCGCCGCCCGGCAGCCGGCGCTGACCGAGGCCGCCTGGCGGGCGGCCGGCGCGGAACTGGCCGCCATGGGGATCAACCTGGACTTCGCCCCGGTCGCCGACGTGCTCGCCACCCGGAGCACCGTGATCGGCTCCCGCTCCTTCGGCGCCGACCCCGGCAACGCCTCCGCCCAGGTGGGCGGCGCGGTCCGCGGCCTGCAGGCGGCCGGGGTGGCGGCCAGCGTCAAGCACTTCCCCGGCCACGGCCTCACCGCCGCCGACTCGCACACCGAGCTGCCCGTCGTCGCCCAGTCCCGCGCCGTGCTGGACCGCACCGCGTTCCCGCCGTTCCGCGCCGGGATCGACGCCGGCGCCATGGCGGTGATGTCCGCCCACCTGGACGTGCGGGCGGTCGACCCGGGCACCCCCGCCACCTTCTCCCACAAGCTGCTCACCGACGTGCTCCGCGGCCAGCTCGGCTTCCAGGGCGTGATCATCACCGACGGGATGAACATGGCTCCGGCCAAGCGCTGGGCGCCGGGGGAAGCCGCGGTGCGGGCGCTGAACGCCGGCAACGACCTCATCCTGATGACCCCGAACGTGGGCCAGGCGTACGACGGGCTGCTGGCCGCGCTGCGGGACGGGTCGCTGCCCCGGACCCGGCTGGTCGACGCGGCCACCCGGGTGCTGACGATGAAGTTCAAGCTGGCCGACCGGCCCGCCCCCGAGCTGTCCACGCTGGGCAGCGCCGAACACCGTACGGCCGCCGCCGACCTGGCCGCCGCGGCCGTCACCCAGCTGCGCGGCCGGTGCGGCGCCCCGATCGCCGGCCCGGTCACCGTCACCTCCTCCGCCGGCCGGGACCGCGCCCGCGCCGCGCTGACCCAGGCGCTCACCGCCGCCGGGGTGCGGGTGGTGCCCTCCGGCGGGCGGGTGGTGCACCTCGTCGGGTACGGCGACAACGCCAAGGACCTGCGTGCCGGCGCGGCCGTGACGGTCGCCATGGACACCCCGTACGTGCTGGCCGGCGCGGACTCGCCAACGCTGCTGGCGACCTACTCGTCCGGCCAGGCGTCGATGACCGCGCTGGCCGCGGTGCTCGCCGGTAAGTCCCGCCCGGCCGGGCGTTCCCCGGTCGCGGTGACCGGCCTGCCGGCCACCGTCTGCGGCACCTGACCTGGGGACGGAGCCCGAGGACGGGCCGCGGCGACCGTCCTGACTGGTAGCGTCGGCCCCGTCCGCGCCGCAGCGAACCGGGGGGTCGAAGCGCCGTGACCGCAGCGCAGCCGGCACTCTCCGTGGTGGTGCCGATGTTCAACGAGGCGGCCGTCCTGCCGCTGCTCGCCCAGCGCCTGCGGGGCGTGCTCGACGGGCTCGGCGAGGCGTACGAGGTGGTGGCCGTCGACGACGGCAGCACCGACGGGACCGCCGCCGGGCTGGCCGCGCTGCGGGCCGGCTGGCCCGAGCTGCGGGTGCTGCGGCTGCGCCGCAACAGCGGTCACCAGGCCGCCCTGCACGCCGGGCTGCTCCGGGCCCGCGGCGGGTACGTGGTCAGCATCGACGCCGACCTCCAGGACCCGCCCGAGGTGATCGTCGAGATGCTCCGCCGGGCGCGCGCCGACGGGCTGGACGTGGTCTACGGCGTCCGGGCCGACCGCAGCCGGGACACCTGGTTCAAGCGGTGGACCGCGGCCGGCTACTACCGGGCCGTCCGCCGGCTGGTCGGCGAGCAGGTGCCCGCCCAGGCCGGTGACTTCCGGCTGCTCAGCTCCGCGGCCGTCGAGGCGCTGCGGGACCTGCCCGAACGCAACCCGGTGCTCCGGCTGGTGGTGCCGTGGCTGGGGTTTCCCAGCGGGGAGGTCGCCTACGAGCGGCAGGAGCGGGCCGCCGGCCGCACCAAATATCCGCTGTCCCGGATGGCCGGGCTGGCCGTGGAGAGCGTCACCAGCTTCTCGGCCGCCCCGCTGCGGGTCGCCACTTGGCTGGGGCTGCTCGGCGTCGCGGTCTGCGGGGTGCTGGTGGTGGTCGCGCTGCTGGCCTGGTCCACCGGCGCCACGGTGACCGGCTGGCCCTCGCTCTACGTGGCGGTGCTCTTCCTCGGCGCGGTGCAGCTGCTCTGCCTCGGCCTGCTCGGCGAGTACGTGGCCCGGATCTACACCGCCGTGCAGCGCCGCCCGGCGTACGCGGTGGCCAGTGACAGCGCGGTCGGCGTGCCGGCCCGCCCGGACGCCGCCGAGCTGGCCGACAGCCTCCGGTGACCGCGCTCGCCACCGGGGGTTCCGCCCCGGCCGCGGTCGCCCCGGGCCGCCGGTCCCGGCTGCGCCGGTACGCCCCGGCCGCCGCCGGTTACCTCGCCGTGGCGGCCATCCTGCTGGTCGCCGGCACCCCGGTCGGCGCGCTGGTCCGCTGGACGGCGTACGCGCTGCTGGCCGTGCTGCTGCCCGGGACGCTGGTCTTCCGGGCGCTGCGCCGCCGGGCGTACACCCTGGTCGAGGACCTGGCCCTGGGCGCGGCCGTCGGCCTGGTGCTGGAGCTGGCCGCGTGGGCCGTCTGCACCGGCCTCGGCGTGCCGGGCTGGCTGCGGCTGTGGCCGCTGGCCGTGGTGCTGCCGTTCGTGGCCGTACGCCGGCTGCGCCGGCACTGGCGGGTCCGGTACGCCACCACCGTGCCCGCCGGCTGGGCCTGGTCGCTGGCCGGGGTGATCGCCGGGTGCACCGGCTACCTGTACGGGTCGTTCCTCGCCGTGACCCCGGTGCTCCCCACCGACAAGGGGCAGGCGCAGTACATCGACCTGGCCTTCCAGCTCTCCCTGGCCGGGGCGGCCACCCACCAGGTGCCGCCGGACGTGCCGCAGGCCGCCGGCGAGCCGCTGCACTACCACTGGTTCGGCTTCGCCCACCTGGCCGCGACCAGCCTGATCAGCGGCGTCGACCTGCCTACGGTCTTCTTCCGGCTCGGGGTGCCCGCGCTGTGCGCCCTCGCCGCCGTGCTGGTCGCCGTGGTCGGCTGGCGGATCAGTGGCCGCCCGTACGCCGGGGTGGTGGCCAGCGCGCTGATGTTCACGATCGGGGAGTTCGGCTTCGAGGACGGATGGCGGCAGCTCTTCGGCACCCAGGCCACCTTCATCGTCTGGGGCAGCCCGTCGATGACGTACAGCTGGGTGCTGCTGGTGCCGCTGATCGCCGCGCTCGGCGAGCTGGTCGGCCGGGCCCGCGGGGTGGCCGTGCCCGCCCTCGGCCGGGGAGCGTGGGTGCTGGTGGTGCTCTTCCTGGCCGCGTCGACCGGCGCGAAGGCCAGCTCGCTGCCGGTGGTGCTGGCCGCGCTGGGGCTCACCGCGGCGGTCACCCTCGTGGTGCGCCGCCGGCTGCCCCGGGCCGTGCTGGTCGCCGCCGGGCTGGCGCTGGCCGCCCAGCTCTTCGCCACCGCCGTGCTCTTCGCCTTCACCAGCCACGGGGTGACCGTCGACCCGTTCTCCGGGCTGCGCCCGTACCTGCCGGCCGGGCGCTCGGCCGGGTTCACCGCGCTGGTCGGGGCGGGCGTGTTCCTGGCGTTCCTGCTCAACCTCCAGCTCCGGCTGGCCGGGGTGGTGGCCCTGCTGCGGGTGCGCCGCGGCCGGCTGGCGCCGGTGCAGGTGTTCCTGCTCGGCGGCGCCCTCGCCGGGCCGGCCGGCTACCTGCTGCTCGGTCACCCGGGCAGCAGCAACCAGTACTTCACCCGTACCGGGTTCGCCTTCGGGGTGCTGCTGTCCGGCTGGGGCTGGGTCGAACTGGCCGAGCGGCGCGCCCTGTCCGCGCGCGGCCGGCGGCTGCTCGGCGCGGCCGCCGCCGGCTTCGCCGTGCTGCTCACCGCGATCCAGCTCGGCGCCGCGACCAGCACGCCCGCCACGCCCGCGTACGCCCCGGTGCTGCCGCTGCTCCGCTGGGCCGGCGCGCTGGCCCTGCTCGCGCTGGTGCTGGCCTGGTACTGGCCGGTGCTGGCGGGCCGCTGGCCGGGGCTGGCCGGCCGGGGTGGGCTGGTGCTGCTCACCGCCGTGCTGGTGGCCGGGGCGCCGGGGCTGGTGCTGGACGCGGCGGCGGCCCGCGCCCACCCGAACGGCGGGGCGTACCCGGTGGTGCCGATGCCGGCCTCCCGGGTGGCCGCGGCGCGCTGGGTGCACGCGCACAGCGACCCGGACGACGTGCTCGCCACCAACGTGCACTGCCGGGAGGTGGTGGACGGCTCGTGCGACGCCCGCTCGTTCTGGCTCAGCGGCTACGCCGAGCGGTCGGTGCTGGTCGAGGGGTGGGCGTTCGCGCCCCGGATGGTCGGCCGGCCGGCCGGCCCGTACGCGCCGTTCTGGGACGCCGCCCGGCTGCGCGCCAACGACGCCGCCTTCACCGCGCCCACCGCGGCCGGCCTGGCCGCCCTGCGCGACCGGTACGGGGTGCGCTGGCTGGTCGTCGACCGCCAGGTCGGCCGCGAGTCGTCGGCCCTGCGCACCCTGGCCGACCTGCGCTACGACACCGCCCGGCTGGCGGTCTACCGGCTCCGCTGACCTCCGCCCGCGCCCGCGCCCGGTCGCCGGGCGCCCGTGCCGCAGTGCCTCCCGGTGGCGCGTGCCCGGCCGTGCCCGGTGCGGCCCGGCATGCGGTTGGTGTGGCGCGGACTGCCGGCCGGCAGTCCGAGCCGAACGCAGCGGGCGGCCCTGCCGGGGCGAGGCGGTCGACGCGACGGCATCTGCGGTCACGGAGGGTGATAGACCGCGCCGACGGCGGAGGGTGCTCCGGTCCCCTTTGCTCTGCAGCCTTATACGCAACGCTCGACGCTGGGTTACTGCTGCGTCGATGGCTGCAGAGCAAAGGCGCCGATAAGGCAATGCCAGCCCCGCCAGGTGATCGAGGAGATGCGCTGGTCCAGCGTCCCGCCAGGAACAAATCGGGCGAAAATCCGCGACGACGCGGTCCTTACCGTGCGTGATGGGGTGCCGTGTCGGTAAGGGCACGCAGAGTGACCGGTGTGGGTTGGCGGTCGCCGGGGCGGTGGGCGCGCAGCATCAGGGAGACGCCCGGCAGCGCGCCGACCGGCAGGTGGCGTTCGGCTGCGACGACCGCGCGCAGCCCGAGGTTCAGCACCGGGTGCGGCCGGTCCAGGTCGGAGCCGGTGGACCGGCGGCGGCGCCAGGCGGCCACCGGGCGCAGCAGCACGTTCCAGCTCCACAGCTCGTCGACGACCAGGCCGGCCTGCTCCATCAGGGCGCGCAACCCGGCGCGGTCGTAGCGGCGGACGTGCCCCACCGCCACGTCGTGGGCGGACCAGAGCCGCAGGTCGGCCGGCACCGCGATCAGCGCGGTGCCGCCCGGACGCAGGACGCGACGGATCTCGGCGGCGGCGAGGTGGTCCTCGTCGAGGTGTTCCAGGATGTCGAAGGCGACCACCAGGCCGAGGCCGGCCGAGGGGAGCGGCAACTGCCGGGCGTCGGCCCGGATCACGTGCAGGCCACGGTCCCGGGCCAGCCCGGCGCCCTCCGCGCTGTACTCCAGCGCGACCGGCCGCCAGCCGTGGGCCCGCAGCACGCGAGTGTTGCCGCCGCCGGCCGCCCCGACGTCCAGCGCCCGCTCCGGGCGTACCCCGGTCGCCGCCAGCCGGCGCAGCGCCCCGGCCAGCAGGGCCCGCCGCTCCCGGTACCACCAGTGGGTGTCCTCGAGCGCGTCGAGCTTGCGGATCTCGGTGGCTTCCACCCAGTGCTCCTCGGTCCGGACAGATCCACCCTAAGGGACGGATCGGGACCGGTCCGGGCAGCGCGAAAATCCGGTGCGCGGCGCGGCGGACGCTGGCAGGGTGGGCGCCCATGGGACAGCAGGCGCAGGGCTTCGACTACGTCGAACGGGCCGACGGCACCGTGGTGATCACCCACCGCGGCCGGACGGCGGCCACCCTGCGCGGCGGTCGGGCCGCGGAGTTCCTCGCCGAGGTCGGCCAGGACCCGCAGCTGGCGATGGCGCGCTGGACCGGCAACTACCGGCGCGGCAACGAGCGCACCGCGCGCCAGCACCCCCGCAACCGGAGCTGACCGGGACCCTGCTCCGGCCGGGGACACGAACAGGGTCCGTGCCCGGGACGGGCGCGGACCCTGTTGGTACGACCGCTGGTCACCCGGCGGCCGGCGCGGCGCTCAGCCGCGGGTGAAGACGAGGGCCACGTTGTGCCCACCGAAGCCGAACGCGTTGTTCAGCGCCACGGGGATCTCCAGGTGGCGCGCCTTGTGGGCGGCCACATCGAGGGTGAGCCCCTCGTCCGGGTCGTCCAGGTTGATCGTCGGCGGGACGACCCCGTCGCGGATGGCCAGGATGGTGGCGATCGACTCCAGCGCACCGGCCGCGCCGAGCAGGTGCCCGGTCATCGACTTGGTGGCGGTCAGCACCGGGTGGTCGCCCACCGCCTTGCGCAGCGCGCCGATCTCCAGCATGTCGCCCACCGGGGTCGACGTGGCGTGCGCGTTGACGTGCACGATGTCGGTCCGGGCGACGTCCGCGTCGGCAACCGCCCGGGCGATGGCCCGGATCGCGCCCTCGCCCTCGGCGTGCGGCTGCACGATGTCGTACGCGTCCGAGGTGATGCCGGCACCGGCCAGGCGGGCGTACACCCGCGCGCCGCGGGCGGCGGCGTGATCGGCGCGCTCCAGGACGACGATGCCCGCGCCCTCACCGAGGACGAAGCCGTCGCGGCCCTTGTCCCACGGACGGGAGGCCTTCTCCGGCTCGTCGTTGCGGGTCGACATGGCCCGCATCGAGGCGAAACCGGCGATCGGCAGCGGGTGGATGACCGCCTCGGTGCCGCCGGCCACCACCACGTCGGCCCGGCCGGCGCGGATGATGTCCAGCCCGAGCGCGATCGCCTCCGCGCCGGTCGCGCAGGCGCTGGCCACCGAGTGCACCCCGGCCTTGGCACCCAGTTCCAGCCCGACCCAGGCGGCCGGGCCGTTCGGCATCAGCATCGGCACGGTGTGCGGGGAGACCCGCCGCGGGCCGGACGCCTCCAGGATGTCGTCCTGGGCGAGCAGGGTGGTGGCGCCGCCGATACCGGAGCCGACGCTGACCGCGAACCGCTCCGGGTCCAGCCCGGAGTCGGCCAGCCCGGCGTCGGCCCAGGCCTGCTGGGCCGCGATGAGGGCGATCGCCTCGGAACGGTCCAGCCGCCGCAGCTTGACCCGGTCGAGCACCATCGACGGGTCGACGGCGAGTTGCGCGGCGATCCGAACCGGCAGTTGCTCGGCCCACTCCTGGGTGAGCGCACTCACCCCGGAGCGGCCGGCGAGCATGGCGTCCCAGGTCGACGCGACGTCCCCGCCGAGCGGGGTCGTCGCGCCGAGCCCGGTGACGACGACGTCGGGACGACTCATGATCAGGACTGCGCCTCGATGTAGCTGACGGCGTCCCCGACCGTCTTGAGGTTCTGCACCTCGTTGTCCGGGATCTTGACGCCGAACTTCTCCTCGGCCGCCACCACGACCTCCACCATGGAGAGCGAGTCGACATCGAGGTCGTCGGTGAAGGACTTCCCCTCGGCCACGTCGTCCGGGTTCACCCCGGCAACCTCTTCGAGGATCTCGGCGAGGCCGGCGGTGATCTCGTCACGGGTCATTGCGGTTGGTTCCTCTCATCGGGGGTTCACTCGACGGCCGGCGACGCCGGTCGTCACTCCTCGGCGCGCTCGCGCCCGAGGGGGTCTTCACGGGCAACGGACGACCTGGCCGGCGTAGGTCAGGCCGCCGCCGAAGCCGAACAGCAGCACCGGCGCGCCGGTCGGCACCTCGCGCCGCTCGATCAGCTTGGACAGGGCCAGCGGGACGCTCGCCGCCGAGGTGTTGCCGGACTCGACGATGTCCTTCGCGATGATCGCATTCGGGATGTTGAGCCGCTTGACGATGCCGTCGATGATCCGGGCGTTGGCCTGGTGCGGCACGAACGCGGCCAGCTCCGACGGCGCCACCCCGGCCCGCTCACAGGCCTGCAGCGCCAGCGGCGCCAGCGCCGTGGTGGCCCAGCGGAACACCGCCTGCCCCTCCTGCGCGATGTACGGCCGCCAGCCCTCGATGCGGACCGCATCGCTCTTCTCCGGCACCGAGCCCCAGACCACCGGACCCACCCCGGCCGGCTCGTCGTCGCCGGTGGCGGTGACCACCGCCGCCCCGGCGCCGTCGCCGAAGATGATGCAGGTCGAGCGGTCGGTCCAGTCGGTGAAGTCGGAGAGCTTCTCCGCGCCGATGACGATCGCGTTGCGCGCCGCACCGGCCCGGATGGCGTGGTCGACCGTGCCCAGCGCGTACGCGAAGCCCGAGCAGGCGGTGTTGATGTCGTACGCGCCGGGTGCGGCGATGCCCAGCTTGGCGGCGACCCGGCAGGCCACGTTCGGGCTGCGGTCGACCGAGGTGCAGGTGGCCACCACGACGAGGTCGATGTCGGCGGCGGTCAGGCCCGAGTTGGCCAGCGCCTTGCCGGCCGCCGCGGTGGCCATGTCGGCCACCGTCTCGTCTCCGGCGATCCGCCGGGTGACGATGCCGACCCGGTCCCGGATCCACTCGTCGTTGGTGTCGACCATCTGGGCCAGCTCGTCGTTGGTCACTACCCGCGAGGGCTGATAGTGCCCCATCGCGACGATCCTGCTGCCGGTCATCAGTGGTTGCCTTCCGTTCGCGCCTGCCGGGCGATCAGGTCCCGCGCGGCGGGCAGGTCGTCGGGGGTGTTGAGAGTGACGATCTCCGGCGCGCCCTCGCCCTTGAGTTCACGCTTGACCAGTCCGGCCAGGGTGCCGGCCGGCGGCAGCTCGATGACGCCGGTGACGCCGAGGTCGGCCAGCGTACGCATGCAGAGGTCCCAGCGGACCGGGGCGGTGACCTGGCGGACCAGCCGCTGGACCAGCTCCCGCCCGTCGCCGACGGCGGTGCCGTCCAGGTTGGAGAGGAGCGTCCGGGCCGGATCGGCCGGGGTGATGCCGGCCGCAACCTCGGCCAGCGCGGCCTCGGCCGGGGCCATGTACGGGGTGTGGAACGCCCCGGCCACCTTCAGCCGGGTGATCCGGGCCCGCGTCGGCGGCTCGGCGGCGAGCTTGTCCAGCCCGTCGAGGGAGCCGGCGGCGACGATCTGGCCGGCGCCGTTGCGGTTCGCCGGGTGCAGCCCGTTGGCCTCGATCGCGGCGAGCACCTCGTCCGGGTCGCCGCCGAGCACGGCGGCCATCCCGGTCGGTTCGAGGGCGCAGGCGGCGGCCATCTCCCGGCCGCGGACCCCGGCGAGCGTCACGGCCGCCTCGGCGGTGAGCACCCCGGCGAGGGCGGCGGCGCCCAGCTCACCGACGCTGTGCCCGGCGACCAGCGCGCCGTCCGGCAGCGGCAGGTGCTCGGCCGCGAGCAGCGCGGCCGCGACCAGCAGCGGCTGCGTGCGCGCGGTGTCCCTGATCTCGTCCGCGTCCGCCTCGGTGCCGAGGTGGACCAGGTCGACGCCGGCCAGCGCGGACCATGAGCGCAGCCGCGTCTCGGCGTCGGGCAGGTCGAGCCAGGGGATCAGGAAGCCGGGTTTCTGGGAACCCTGGCCGGGCGAGAGTACGGCGAGCACGCTTACGACTCTGACGGATACTCGCGGGTCACGCTGTAACGCACGGCACCAAACCGTACTAGAAGCTTTGGATGGTTCCTACAAAGATCGGCGGTGATCGTCACCTGTCTGTGGTGATTTCCGGCCGGTCGGGCCCAATGTCTGGCTCGGTACCGGTGTGACCCCCGGGACCACCGGGTCCAGCCGACCCACCGTCAGCGCCACCTGCAGGGCGAACGCGTCCCGTGGGGCGAGCGGCGAGAAGCCGGTCACCTCGGCGACCCGCTTGAGCCGGTAGCGCACCGTGTTCGGGTGCACGAAGAGGGCACGCGCCGCGCTCTCCAGCGTGCCACCGGCGGCGAAGAAGGCGTCCAGCGTCTCCAGCAGCTCACCGCCGGCGCGCACCAGCGCCGCGTACACGTCGTGCCGCAGCCGGCGCCGGGCCTCGGCGTCACCGGCCAGCGCCCGCTCGGGCAGCAGCTCCGCGGCGGGCACCGGGCACGGCGCGGTCGGCCAGGCCGGCGCCGCGCGGAAGCCGGCCAGCGCCGCCCGCGCCGAGTCCGTCGCCTCGTCCAGGCTGGGCACGGCCGGGCCGACCACCACCGGGCCCTCGCCGAACGCGGACCGCAGCTTCTCCGTGGCCGCCAGCGGGTCGGCCGCCCCGCCCAGCACGATCACCAGCCGGTCGCCGTGCACGCCGCCGATCACCTCGACGCCGATCCGGCGGGCCTGCCGGTAGACGGTGTGCAGCACGGCGGCCACCTCGCCGCCCGGCGAGCGGCCCACCGCCACCGCGACCGGGGGCGCGTCCGACCAGCCCAGCGCGGCCGCGCGGCTGGCCAGCACGTCCGGCGAGTCGCCGCGCAGCAGCGCGTCCACCAGCAGCGCCTGCAACCGGGCGTCCCAGGAGCCGCGGGACTCGGCGGCACGGGCGTACACCCGGGCGGCGGCGAACGCGATCTCCCGGGAGAAGCGCAGCACCGCCTCGCGCAGCGACTGCTCCTCACCCTCCACGGCCAGGTGCGCCACCTGCTCCTCGACCACCTCGATGGTCACCTTGATCAGCGCGACGGTCTGCTGGAGGCTGATCGAGCGGGCCAGGGCCTGCGGCGCGGTGGCGAAGACCTCGTCGGAGACCTCCTGGGTGCTGTCGGTGGCGCCGCCGCCCTGCCGCAGCCACTGCACCAGGGACCGGACGCCGGCCTGGGCGACCAGCATCACCCAGGACCGCTGGTCCGCCGGCAGCTCCCGGAACCAGGGCAGGGTCTCGTCCATCCGGGACACGCTGGCGGTGGCCAGCGCGCCCGCCGCCCGTTCGATCCGGCGCAGCGTCGCCGACAGTTCGGTCCCGCCCGGCTCGCTCACCGCCCCAGCCTGACACGCCCTGACCAGCAACGGCACCTCGAGGTCGGTCCGGCGGCGGGCCGGCCGGGCGGGCTGGGGCAGAATGTCCGCCGGTGACCGACCCGACCGCCGCCCCGCCCCGCGCCGGCGCCGGTCGCGGACGATCTCCACGGGTACGCGCCGTCCGCGCCGTCGGCCCCGGCCAGTACGGTGTCAGGGCACGTCGGGGCGACCGCCCGGCGGGCGATGGCGAACGTGAGGAGACCGGGATGGCGCACGGGGAGGCCGAGCACGGCTGCGCCCAGGGCGAGCCCTGCCGGCCGGGCCACCACGAGCAGCCGGCGCCCGCCAAGCAGCCCCGTTGGACGGGGCTGACCCACTCGGCCGAGCCGGCCGCCGGCCGCGGGCCGGACCGCGACGACGCCGCGCCGCTGCCCCGGCCCCGGCCCGCCGAGCCGGTGCCGCCGGCCGGGCCCGAGCCGGCGGACGAGGGCTGCCGCAGCGACCTGCCCGGCTGGGCGGGCGGGCACCGGCACGGCCCGGTCCGGCCGCGCAACCGCGGGCTGCGCCGGGAGCGGCCGCCGCGGCGCTGGTGCTGACCCCACGGCGGCCCGCCGGCGGCTAGCGTGAGCAGGGTGAAGGCGATCGCGATCGACGCGTACGGGTCGGCCGACCGGCTCACCCTGCGGGAGTTGCCCATCCCGCCGGTCGGACCGGACACGGTCCTGGTGCGGGTGCGGGCCGCCGGGGTGAACCCGGTCGACGGCAAGGTCCGCGACGGCCAGCTGGCCGGCGCCATCCCGACCCATTTCCCGCTGGTCCCCGGGTGGGACGCGGCGGGGGTGGTCGAGGCGGTCGGCCCGGCGGTGGCCGGCTTCGCGGTGGGCGACGAGGTGATCGGGTACGTCCGCCGCGACGACCTGCAGCACGGCACGTACGCGGAGCTGGTGCCGGCCCCCGAACGCTGCCTGGCCGACAAGCCGGTGCAGGCGTCCTGGGCCGAGGCGGGTGGGCTGCCGCTGGGCGGGCTGACCGCGTACCAGGCCCTGCAACTGGCCCGGACCGGCGCGGGCGACACGGTGCTGGTGCACGGGGCCGCCGGTGGGGTGGGCCACCTCGCGGTGCAGCTGGCCCGGGCTCTCGGCGCGGGCCGGGTGATCGGCACCGCGAGCGAGGCCAACCACGACTTCGTCCGGTCCCTGGGCGCCGAGCCGGTCAGCTACGGCCCCGGCCTGCTGGACCGGCTCCGCACGCTCGCGCCCGACGGGGTGGACGTGGCGCTGGACCTGTTCGGCGGCGACGCCCTGGACGTCTCCGCCGAGTTGCTGGCCCGGCCGGCCCGGCTGGTCTCCACCGCCGACCCGGAGCACGTCACCCAGCTCGGCGGCAGCTACCTGTTCGTGAAGCCGTCCACGGCCGACCTGGCGGTGCTGGCCGGGCTCGTGGACGCCGGCCGGCTGACCGTGCACGTGGCCCGGACGTTCCCGCTGGCGGAGGCCGCCGAGGCGCAGCGCCTGGTGGCGGCGGGGCACGTCCGGGGCAAGGTGGTGCTGGAGGTCTGACCGGGTGGCGTCCGGTCAGCGGGTGCGGCGGCGGACCAGCAGCGCGATGCCGGCGAGGCCGGCGGTGATGATCACGACCACCCCGACGTTGAGCAGCAGCAGCCGCTGCAACTCGCCCATCGCGTCGTCGATGTCCTGCACCGGGTCCAGCGCCTCCTCGGGGATGACCCGTTCGCCACCGCCGATGCCGCCGCTGAGCGTGTCGAACTGCTTCTCCAGCGGCACCCCGACGCCGCGCAGCGTCTCGGACATGTTGAGCCGGCCGAAGAACCAGCCGGCCCGGGGCTTGCTCAGGTCGGGCTGCTTGGCCGGCCGGTAGACCCGGGGCCCGCCCTTGGCGAGCGGATAGAGGTCGTACGTCTTCGCCGGGTTGCCCCCGGTGAGCACCACCACCGTGTACTTCGGACCGAGGTCCTTGGCGCCCGGGCCGCGCTGCTGGCCGGTCTGCCCGAGCCACTTCACCTGGTCGATGACGGCGTTGACCTCGGCGGGGCGGCTGTCGGCGCGCAGTTGCAGCGGCTGGTCGAGGCGGTCGCCGGTGATGTCCACTCCGGCCGGTGGCAGCTTCGGCTTGGGGGCCGCCTGGGCGGCCGGGGCGTCGACCAGGGTCAGCGTGCACAGGGCGGCGAGCGCACCGGCCGCCACGGCTGCCAGCAGCCGCCTCACCTTACGGACCATCGCCGCCTCCTCGCCCCGTTCGATGGGTGGCATCCGCTGCAGGTCACACGTGATCGGCCGACGGCGGTGGCCCGGCCCGAACTTCGGGTGCCCACCTTCAAAGACTCCGCAGAACGTCGCTCGGTTGCAGCTAGTGGAACAGTATTTGGAACTATCTGCGATCTACGACCGACCAATGAGCGGTCGTTGATCAGCGGCCGGATCGTACCCGGATGGAGGGGCTCATGGGGGGCAGGGTCGCCCGCGTGGCGGGTGGCGGGCTGATGGTGCTCTGCCTGGCGGTCGGGGTGCCGGTGCTGTTGCCGGCCGCGCCGGCCGCCGCGCACAACTCGCTGGCCGGCAGTGCCCCGGCGAACGGTGCCCGGCTGGCGACCGCGCCGGAGCGGATCGAGCTGCGCTTCCTGGCCACCCCGTCACCGGCCACCACGAAGGTCACCGTCACCGGCCCGGGTGACGTGGCCGCCTCGACCGGCGCGGCCACCTTCGCCGGTAAGCGGGTCAGCGTGCCGTTCACGCCGGGCCGGGCCGGCGAGTACCTGGTCGCCTACCAGGTCGGCTCGGCCGACGGTCATCCGGTGCGGGGGCAGATCCGCTTCACCCTGACCGCCGGTGTCCCGGCCGGGACGCCGTCGGCCGCCCCGGCGTCGACCAGCGCGGCGCCGAGCACCCCGCCGGCCCGGTCCGGCAGCGCGCCGGCTGCGGGGCCCGCCGCGTCCCGCGCCGGGGAGGGCGGGGGGACCGGCTGGTTCTGGGCGCTCGGCGTCGCGGCACTGCTCGTCGTGCTGGGCGGCGGGCTGCTGCTGCGCCGCCGCGCCGCCCGCCGCTGAGCCCCGCACCGGCGGTCAGACCAGGCGCACCCGGGCGGCGCGCAGCCGGGTCAGGGTGCGGTCCCGGCCGAGCACCTCGAGCGACTCGAAGAGCGGCAGGCCGACGGTACGACCGGTGACGGCGACCCGGACCGGCGCCTGCGCCTTGCCGAGCTTCAGCCCGCGCTCCGCGCCCACCGCCTCCAGCGTGGACTTCAGCGACTCGGCGTCCCAGGACGCCAGCGCGTCGAAGGCGGCGATCGCGGCGTCCAGCAGGTCCGCCGCGCCCTCCTTCATGGCCTTGGCCCAGGCCGCCTCGTCGATCAGCGGGTCGGCCAGGAAGAGGAAGTCGACGTTCGGCACGATCTCGCTGAGCACCGCGATCCGGGTCTGCGCCAGCGGGGCGACCGCGGCGAAGGCGCCGGCGTCGAACTCGGCCGGCTGCCACGGCGGGGGGGCGATGGTGTCCGTGCCGGTCAGCCACGGCTGGCACTCCGTGACGAAGTCCTCGATCGGCAGCGCCCGGATGTACTCGCCGTTGAACGCGCGCAGCTTCTTCTCGTCGAAGAACGCCGGGGAGGGGTTCACCGCCTCCAGCCGGAACTCGTCCTCGATGACCGACCAGGGCACGATCTCGCGGTCGCCGGAGGGGGCCCAGCCGAGCAGCATCAGGTAGTTGCGCATCGCGGCGGCGAGGTAGCCCTCGTCCCGGTACGCCTCCAGGGCGACCTTGTCCCGCCGCTTGGACAGCTTCTGCCGCTTCTCGTTGACCACCACGGGCACGTGCGCCCAGATCGGCGGCTTCACCCCGAGCGCGTCCCAGAGCAGCTGCTGCTTCGGGGTGTTGGGCAGGTGCTCCTCGGCCCGGATGACGTGGGTGATCCCCATGGTCATGTCGTCGACCACGTTGGCGAGCAGGAAGACCGGGGAGCCGTCGCCGCGGGCGATGACGAAGTCCTCGATCAGCTTGTTCTCGAAGGTCGGCTCGCCCCGGATCAGGTCGACCACCACGGTCTCGCCCTCGTCCGGGGTGCGGAAGCGCAGCGCCCGGCCCTCGCCGGGGGTCAGGCCCCGGTCCCGGCAGAAGCCGTCGTAGCCCTGGTACTGCGAGCCGGTCCGCGCCTGCACGTCCTCCCGGGTGCAGTCGCAGTAGTACGCCCGGCCGCCCTCGTAGAGCCGCTGCGCGGCGGCCCGGTGCTCACCGGCGTACGAGGACTGGAAGTGGGGGCCCTCGTAGCTGCCCCGGGCGATGCCGATCCAGTCGAGCGCGGAGAGGATGCCCTCGGTCCATTCGGGCTTGTTGCGCGCGGCGTCGGTGTCTTCGATGCGGAGCACGAACACCCCGCCCTGCTGCTTGGCGTAGATCCAGTTCTGCAGCGCGGAGCGCGCGCCGCCGACGTGGAACATACCGGTCGGGGAGGGGGCGAAGCGTACACGTACCGTCACGTGCTCCAGCCTACGGCGGCACGCGAGCGGATAAGGAGGGGCCCCTTCTTAACGCATTCGGAGGTGGCGGGCCCCGGCCAACACCCGGGGCGGGCGGCGGGCGGTCACGGCACGGAGCGGATCTTGAGGACCAGGGCGCTGCCGAGCAGGGTGATCACCGCGGTGGCCGCGTACAGGGTGGGGTAGCCGCCCAGGTGGACCACGATCGGGGCGGAGAGCGCCGGGCCGAGCACCTGCGGGGCGGAGTTCGCGATGTTGATCACCCCGAGGTCCTTGGCCCGGTCGGTGGCGGCCGGCAGCACCTGGGTGATCAGCGCCGCGTCCACCGCCAGGTAGACACCGTAGCCGGCGCCGAGCAGCAGCGCCGCGACGATCGCCATCGGCCAGGTCGGGGCGGCCGCGAGCAGCGTCGCGGCCACCGCCATGACCAGCCCGGAGACGATCACGAACACCTTGCGCCGGCCGGACCGGTCGGAGATCCGCCCGGACACCACGGCGGTGAGCATCATGCCGAGCGTGTAGAGCAGGATCAGCACCAGCAGGGCGCCCTCGGGGTCGGCCACCCGGACCCCGTCGGTGAGGAAGTAGAGCAGGTAGAGCGTGCCGAGCGCGTTCCCGAGCTGGACCAGGAACCGGGTGAACCAGGCCCAGGCGAAGTCGGGGTGCCGGCGCGGGCTGATCCACATGGAGGCGAGCAGCGCGCGCAGCCGGAGCACCGGCCGGTGCTCGCGGGGCAGCGGGTCGTCCTCGGTGAGCAGCGCGAACGGCAGCGACAGCAGCAGCACCGCCAGCGCGATGACCGCGTACCCGGCGGCGTTGCCGGTGACCACGGCGGTGACCAGCACCGCGCCGAGCACCAGGCCGAGCGCCTGCGGGATGCCCACCCAGCCGGAGACCCCGCCGCGCTGGGCCACCGGCACCCGGTCCGGGATGGCCGCGGTGAGGCTGGCCAGCATGGCGTTGAAGCAGACCTGCGCGGCGACCCAGGCGACCGCCACCCCGGCGATGGTCTGCTGCCGGGCCAGCAGCAGCAGCGCCAGCGCGCCGAGCACCGCGCCGGTGGCGGTCCAGACGTGCCGCCGGCCGAAGTGCCGGTTGGCCAGGCGCAGCACGGTGCGGTCGGAGAACGCGCCGGCCAACGGGTTCGCCAGCACCGCGGCGAGCGCCCCGAGGCCGGTGACGACCGCGAGCATCGCCTCCTTGTCGCCGGGCGCGATCCGTTCGATCTGCTGGGGCAGCAGCACCTGGATGGGGGTGAAGAAGGCCATCCAGACGCCCAGGTTGGCCGCGAAGATCAGCGCGATCCAGCTCCGCCGCACCGGCACGGTGGGTTCGGCCAGCGCCGCCGGCAGCGAGGCCGGCGTCGGGTTCACCGTGGTCACCGCGCCGGCCCCGGATCGGCACCGGCCCGGATCACCGCGTCCCGGTACCAGGCGTACGACGCCTTGGGGGTGCGCCGTTGGGTGGCGTAGTCGACGTGCACCAGGCCGAACCGCTTGGTGAAGCCCTCGGCCCACTCCCAGTTGTCCAGCAGCGACCAGACGAAGTACCCGGTCACCTCGACCCCGGCGGCGATCGCCGCGTGGACCGCCCGGACGTGCCCGTCCAGGTACGCGATCCGCTCCGGGTCGGGCACCCGGCCGTCGGCGTCCGGTACGTCGTCGTACGCGCAGCCGCTCTCGGTGACCTGGATCGGCGGCAGCGCGTCGCCGTACCGCTGCTTGAGATCGACGAGCAGCTCGCGCAGCCCGTCGGGCACCACCGGCCAGTCGAAGGCGGTGCGCGGGTAGCCGTCCAGCGGCACCAGCTCGAACGGCAGCGGCGAGTCCGGCTCGGCGGCCCGGACGGCGGTCGGGTTGTAGTAGTTCACCCCGAGCACGTCGATCGGGGCGGCGATCACGTCGAGGTCGCCGGTGCGGACCACGGACAGGTCGAAGCCGTCGGGGTAGCCGCGCCCGAGCAGCGGGTCGGTGAAGAGCCGGTTGTGCAGCGCGTCGTACGCCGCCGCGGCCGCCCGGTCGGCGTCGGTCCCGCCGGCCGGGCGCACCGGCGAGTAGTTGTTCGCGATGGCGACCGGGCTGGTGCTGCGGGCGCGTAGCGCGGCGACCGCGAGGCCGTGCCCGAGGAGCTGGTGGTGGGCCACCGGGAAGGCGTCGAAGAGCAGCGCCCGGCCGGGGGCGTGCAGGCCCATGCCGTGCCCGAGGCTCATGTGGATGAACGGCTCGTTGAGGGTGATCCAGAGCCGTACCCGGTCGCCGAGGCGGGCGGCGACCAGGTCGGCGTACTCGGCGAAGCGGGCGGCGGTGTCCCGGTTGAGCCAGCCGCCGGCGTCCTCGAGGGCCTGCGGCAGGTCCCAGTGGAAGAGCGTGGCGACCGGGTCGACGCCGTGCGCCAGCAGGGTGTCCACCAGCCGGTCGTAGAAGTCGAGCCCGGCGGGGTTGGCGGGCCCGGCGCCGGTGGGCTGGACCCGGGGCCAGGCGATGGAGAACCGGTAGCCGGAGACGCCGAGCCCGGCCAGGAGCGCGACGTCCTCGGCGTACCGGTGGTAGTGGTCGCAGGCCTCGTCGCCGGTGCTGCCGTCGACGATCCGGCCCGGGGAGTGGGCGAAGGTGTCCCAGATGGACGGACCCCGGCCGTCGGCGGTGGCCGCCCCCTCGATCTGGTACGCGGACGTGGACACCCCCCACCGGAAGCCGGCGGGGAAGTCGGGCATCGGCGCGCTCGTCATTCGCCCTCCAGAAACGCGAAGCGTGTTCGCGACTCTAGGGCGCAGAGCGCCGCCGGTCCATAGGCCCGAAAGCCAGGCAGGGCAAGGGCTTTCGGCGTGTCTTTTCCGAACCCGTCCGGGTAAGTCCGATTTACACATAGAGTGCCGAATATCGCGGATGTGGTTTAAGTGGGGGAAAGACAAGATGATCCTCGTGGAACGCAGTGCGCACGTGATGGCGCCGGTGGAAGCGGTCTGGGACGTCGTGCAGCGGGCCGAGCAGTTGCCGGCCTGGCTGGCGGGGGTCCGCGCGGCCGAGGTCCTCTCCGGAGAGGGCTTCGGCCGGCGACAACTGGTCCAGGCCGGGCGCGGCGCGGCGCACGAGGCCGAGGTGATCGCCTACCAGGAGCCGACCCTGATCGGGTGGCGCGAGCGGGCCAAGGGCGCCGGCGCCCGGGCCGAGGCGCGCACCGAGATCTACGTGCAGCTGACCCCGGACGAGGAGGAGGGCGGGACCGTCGTGCGGCTCATCGTCGTACGGTGGCCCGCCGGGCCGGTCAAGGCCGCCCTGCTCCGGCTCGGCCTGCGCCGGGTCGGCGCCGACCTGGAGGACTCGCTGGCCCGGCTGACCGACCTGGCCGCCGTCGGCTGACCGGAGCCGGTCCCGGCGTCGCCCGCGATGGAGATGGTCCGGCGTTCCCGCCAGGAACGCCGGACCATCGTCACCTGATCCCGGCGGCGCGACCGCGCCGCGCGGCCGGTCAGTCGAGGCAGAACTCGTTGCCCTCCGGGTCGGTCAGCACGAGGTGCCCGGCGCCGAGCGGCGGCGCCGGCTCGTGCCGGCTCAGCCGGGTGGCGCCGAGGGCGACCAACCGCGCCGCCTCCGCCTCCAGGGCCGCCATCCGCGCGTCACCCGCCAGGCCGGGCGCGGCCCGCACATCCAGGTGTACGCGGTTCTTGGCCCGCTTGCCCTCCGGCACCCGCTGGAAGAACAGCCGTGGCCCGGCGCCCTCCGGGTCGACCACCGCGGAGGCGTCGTTGCGCCGCTCGGGCGGCACACCGAGCGCGTCCAGCGCCTGCTCCCAGGTCGCGAAGTCGCCCGGCGGATCCTGCAACCGGTAGCCGAGCGCGTCGGCCCAGAAGGCCGCCAGCGCGGCCGGGTCGGCACAGTCGAACGTGATCTGTACGTCGCGGGCCATCTCAGCTCGCCTCCCGTCGGGTCTGCTGGTGGGTGTGCAGGTAGAGGTCGCGGAGCAGGCACACCTCGGCCAGATGGTGGATCAGCTCGCGGTTGATGTGCAACACCAGCGCCGCCAGCGGACGCTCCGCGTACGGCCCCTCCGCCGCGCCGCACGGGCGGGCCAGGCCGGCCTCGCCCAGGGACTCGACGCCGGACAGCCAGGTGGCGTACTCCGCGTCGAGCTGGGCCAGTGCCGCCGCCGCGGTCGGGGCGTACTCGAACGACTGGTAGTCGGTCGGCGCGCGACCGAAGTGCGCGGCGTTGCGGACCGCGAGCACCCCGACGATCACGTGCCCGAGCCGCCAGGCGATCGTCGTGAACGCCGGCGGGTCGGGCTCCGGCATGGCGAAGTCGATCGTCATGGCGCCCTGCCCGCCCTGCACCGGTGCGGTGCCGGTGCCCCGCGGTCGCACGTTCCAGCAGCCGGGCACCGGTTCCCAGAAGTATTCGTCGTCCGTGAGGCCCGCCAGGCGGTCGCGGAGTTGACGGGTCCAGTGCCAGTCGAGCTGGTCCCGCAGCAGAAGGTTCCCATTCAGGTCGGTCATGGCCCCGACCCTGCCCGTAATAGCGGACAGGAACGTTCCGTGATCTGTGGAACGATGACCGAATGACCGTCGAGGCGACGACCGAGCGGGTGCTGCGGCTGCTGGCGCTGCTGCAACGGCGGCCGTCCTGGACCGCCGCCGAACTCGCCGCCGAGCTGCGGGTCACCGACCGGTCGGTACGCCGGGACGTGGAGCGGCTGCGGGCACTCGGCTACCCGGTGTACGCGGTGCCGGGCGTCGGCGGCGGCTACCAACTGGGCGCCGGCACCCGGCTGCCGCCGCTGCTCCTCGACGACGAGGAGGCGATCGCGACGGCCGTCTCGCTGCGGCTGGCCTCGGGCGGCACGGTCGCCGGAGCGGGCGAGGCGGCCCTGCGGGCGCTCACCAAACTCGACCAGGTGATGCCCGCCCGGCTGCGCGCCGAGGTGCGGGCGGTGCACGACGCCACCGAGACCCTGGTCGGCCCCGGAGTCGAGATCGACGGGGAACTGCTCGTCACGCTCGCCCGGGCCTGCCGCGACGCGGTCCGCGTTCGGTTCCGCTACGCCGACCGCGACGGCGCCGAGCGGGAGCGCGCCGTCGAGCCGGTGCGGATGGTCACCACCGGCCGCCGCTGGTACCTGATGGCCTGGGACGTCGACCGCGACGACTGGCGCACCTTCCGGCTGGACCGGATGCGCGAGGCGGTGGCGACGACCTGGCGCTTCCGGGCGCGCGAGCACCCGGACCCGGTCGCCTACGTGCAGCGGTCGGTGACCGAGGCGCCGTACCGGTGTCTCGCCCGGGTGCGGGTGCACACCGAGCCCGACCGGCTGCGGCAACTGGTGCCACCGCAGGTGGGGCGCGTCGAGGACGACCGCGACGGGTGGTGCGTGCTCGTCGTCGGCGGGGACGACTGGGAGTGGCTCGCCGCGCAGATCGCCCGGCTCGACGTCGAGGCGCGGGTGCTGGAGCCGCCGGAGCTGCGGGAGGCCGTCGCCCGGCTCGCCCGCCGCCTCGCCGCGATGGCCGGCAACGGCTGACCGGCCGCCGGTCGATCGCCGACGGGCCGGCCGACGGCCACGGGATCCCGCAAGTCGGGCCTACGGGCCGGGTGGTGGCCACGGGATGCCGCAAGTCGGGCCCACGTGTCGGGTGGTGGCCACGGGTTGCCGCGAGTCGGGCCTACGGGTCGGGAGGTGGCCCCCGGATGCCGCAACCTGGCCCACGGGTCGGGAGGCGGCCCCCGGTTGCCGCGAGTCGGGCCTACGGGTTGGGAGGTGGCCACGGGTTGCCGCAAGTCGGGCCTACGGGTCGGGAGGTGGCCCCCGGATGCCGCAACCTGGCCCACGGGTCGGGAGGCGGCCCCCGGTTGCCGCGAGTCGGGCCTACGGG
>NZ_JBFAJK010000054.1:32306-33876 GCF_040655175.1 Micromonospora sp. NPDC050495
GGTCGGGTGGTGGCCACGGGTTGCCGCGAGTCGGGCCTACGGGTCGGGTGGTGGCCCCCGGATGCCGCAAACCGGGCCCACGGCTCAGGGGTGGGGGCCACGGGATGCCGGGCGGGACCGGCGGACGACGAAGGGGCCCGGCGTCGAAACGCCGGACCCCTTCGCGGGTACGACCTAGCTGTCGCCGCCGGTCTCGCCGACCGGGGCCGCGTTGACGTCCTCCAGCGCGTACTTCTTGGCCGCCTCGGCCGGCACATGGGCCGGCACCGCGCCGCGCAGGGCGAGCTGGCGCAGCGTCGCGACCGCCACCGACTCGGCGTCGACGTGGAAGTGGCGGCGCAGGGCGTGCCGGGTGTCCGACATGCCGAAGCCGTCGGTGCCGAGCGAGGTGTAGTCACCCGGTACCCAGCGGGCGATCAGGTCCGGCACCGCGCGCATCCAGTCGCTGACCGCGACCTTCGGCCCGTCGGCGTCGGCCAGCTTCCGCTGGATGTACGGCACCCGCTGCTCGGCGCCCGGGTTGAGCAGGTTGTACTCCTCGCACTCCACCGCGTCGCGGCGCAGCTCGCTCCAGGAGGTCACCGACCAGACGTCGGCGGCCACCCCCCAGTCCTCGGCGAGCAGTTGCTGCGCCTTGAGGGCCCACTGCATGCCGGTGCCGGAGGCCAGGATGTTGGCCATCGGCGCGTCCCCGTCGACCCGGGGGGCCGGCGAGTAGCGGTAGATGCCCTTGACGATGCCCTCGACGTCCACACCCTCCGGCTCGGCCGGCTGGAAGATCGGCTCGTTGTAGACGGTGAGGTAGTAGAAGATGTTCTCCTGCGCCTCGCCGTACATCCGGTGCAGGCCGTTCTCCATGATGTGCGAGATCTCGAACGCGAACGCCGGGTCGTAGGCGGCCACCGCCGGGTTGGTGGCGGCGAGCAGCAGCGAGTGGCCGTCCTCGTGCTGCAGGCCCTCACCGTTGAGCGTGGTCCGGCCGGCGGTGGCGCCGAGCAGGAAGCCCCGCGTCATCTGGTCGGCGGCGGCCCAGAGCCCGTCGCCAGTGCGCTGGAAGCCGAACATCGAGTAGAAGATGTAGAGCGGGATCATCGGCTCGTCATGCGTGGCGTACGACGTGCCGGCCGCGGTGAACGAGGCGACCGAGCCGGCCTCGTTGATCCCCTCGTGGAGGATCTGGCCGGTGGTGGCCTCCTTGTACGACAGGAACAGCTCCCGGTCCACCGAGGTGTACCGCTGGCCGTGCGGCGAGTAGATCTTCGCCGTCGGGAAGAGCGAGTCCATGCCGAAGGTGCGCGCCTCGTCCGGGATGATCGGCACCCAGCGCTTGCCGAACTCCTTGTCCTTCATCAGGTCCTTGAGCAGGCGGACGAAGGCCATCGTGGTGGCCACCTTCTGCTTGCCCGAGCCGCGCTTGACGTCGGCGAACCGCTCCGGGCCCGGGATCTGCAGCGTCTTGCCGGTGGTCCGACGGGTCGGCAGGTAGCCGCCGAGTTGCTTGCGTCGCTCGTGCAGGTATTCGATCTCGTCGGAGGTGTCGACCGGACGGTAGTAGGGCGGGAGGTAGGGG